>NZ_CAXFSW010000003.1:0-344391 GCF_964005855.1 uncultured Henriciella sp. | reverse complement strand
TTTCTTTTGTCTGCGTGGTTGGCCATTTCGAACGAACGAAATGGCGCGAGTGACGGGGCTCGAACCCGCGACCTCCGGCGTGACAGGCCGGCACTCTAACCAACTGAGCTACACCCGCGCAGATCGTCCACCGCGTTTGGCGGTGAGGCGCCTGATTAGACAAGGGATGGGCACCGGTCAAGCGTGAAGTGCGCCCGTATGCAGACGAGTTACAGCTGCGTCTGCAAAGCTGTTCCGAGGCGCCGTAGTGACGGGCTACATCGCCGCTTTACGTTGGTCAGAATTGGGGGCGCCAAGCTTGATAACGTCGCCGCTCATGGAGATTTCGCTCTCGCGCGCGGCCAGCCGCATATCCGCTTCTTCCTGCGAGAGGACGTCGAAAAGATGGCCGAGCCGCGAGAGCGGTTGCGGGCGGCTGATAAGGAATCCCTGAAGCTCGTCGCAGCCAATATCGGTCAGGAACTGCTTCTGCGTTTCGGTTTCCACCCCCTCTGCGGTGCAGCTCATATTGAGTGCCTTGGCGATCTGAAGCGTGGCCCGCGTAATAGCGCGGCTTTCGCGATTATGGTCGATATCCTCCACGAAGCTCTTGTCGATCTTGAGCTTGTCGAAGGGGAATCGCCGCAGATAGCTCAGCGAGGAGAAGCCCGTCCCGAAATCATCCAGCGAGATACGAAGGCCGATATCCTTGAGCTGTTTGAGCCGCTGCAGGGTGAACTCGGTATCGTTCATGAGTACCGACTCGGTAATCTCCAGCTCCAGACGGGCCGGGTCGATCTGATTGACGGCAATGGCGTTTATAATGGTCGTGACCAGGCTCGAACTGTGGATCTGCAGCGGCGAAATGTTCACCGCAACGCGCATATTGTCCGGCAGACGCCTTGCGGCCGCGAGCGCTTCGCGCAGGGCCCAGTCACCAAGGCGCGTGATGATGCCGCTGTCTTCTGCGTGCTGGATGAAGTGTCCTGGCCCGATCAGGCCGCGCGTGGGATGCTCCCAGCGGATCAGGGTCTCGCAGCCAATGATCTCATTTGTCTGCGCGCTGAGCTGGGGCTGGAAGAAGAGGCGAAGCTCATTGTTCTCCAGCGCCCTGTTGAGATCGAGCTCGATGCTCTGGCGGGCGCGCGCTTTCTCGGCGAGATTTTGTGTGAAGATGCACCAGGTGCGCTTGCCGGCTTCCTTTGCCTGATAGAGGGCGAGGTCAGCGTGTTTGAGGAGGGTCTGGATCTCCATGCTGTGCTGCTCGATGATGCGAACGCCGATACTGGCACCACAATGAACGATGGAACTCCAGATGTCATAGGGGCGATTGAGCGTCTCGCTCATAGTCTTCACGATATCGATGAGCTCATCCTGGCTGCCACACTCCAGAAGGACGGCAAATTCGTCGCCGCCCAGGCGGGCTGTCACCTCTGAATCTGGTGCAGTGTCGTGCAGGCGTTTGGCGACCTGGCACAGCAGCTCATCGCCCGCCGGATGGCCAAGCGTGTCATTCACCCATTTAAAATTGTCGAGGTCCAGCCAGAGCAGCGCACGGCAGTTGCCGTCCGGCACAGGACGAAGGGCTGCCTTCTCCAGCATTTCCTGAAGATAGGCCCGGTTTGGCAGGGAGGTCAGCGGATCGTAATGCGCCATGAAAGCAATGCGATCTTCAATCGCCTTGGCCTGCGTGATGTCCGAGGCTACGCCCCGGAAGCCCTGGAATTTGCCGGAGGCATCGAAGATCGGCTTACCCGTGAGAGACCACCAGGTTTCCTCTTCCCCCTCAACTTCCAGAACCAGGTCCCGGAAGCTTTGCTGGCGTTGAAGGCTTCGTGACAGCGCCCTGGCCTCATCGCTTGGCCTGAACAGCGTTTCGAGGGCCGCGCCCTTCGCCATGACTTCGAGGTTGTTCTGATCCAGCATGGTTTCCAGCGGAATATCGATCAGGGCGTGATTTTCATCGGTCTGCCAGAGCCAGTCTGACGTGCTTTCCTCAAAGTCCCTGAGCAGCAGGCCGATGAGCTGGGCCTGCTGTTTTACGGCGGTGCTGCTGAGATGCTGTTCGACGAATTGAGCAAAAGACCAGCGCGAGGACGCGTAGAGTACGACCGCATAGACAAAGGCGAGAACCGACAGGAAGTCATTTCTTGGATCCTGGCCGAGCTGCAGGCCGACAATATAGCCGATGACCGTGGGGACGAGAAAACCGACCGCAGCTTCCGGAATGCGCCCGACAAGCAATACACCAGCAAACATGACCCCTGCGACGATGGAGGTCACAGCGAGCTGGTTGGTGGGGTCTGTCAGGGGAATGATCAAAAGAGGCAGGATGCCCCACAGCATGCCGAGGAAGGAGGCAAACCGGGCGAAACGCTCTATGCCAGCCTTGGTGCGTTCCTCGGCAGAGCCCATCTCCCGCGCCCGTCTGCCTTTGCGCAAGGAGAAATAGCCTACCAGCATGATTGTGGTCGCAATCACCATAATGAAGCACCAGCCGCCCAGCAGACGGTTTGCCGGCGTGTTCGAGAAGGACATCATGACGACGGCCGCATTGACCAGGTTGGCCAGACCAATCACAGGCAGCAGCGAGCCGACCGTGAGAAGCTGTTTCTCACGAATCGACGAGAGCTGATCATCTGGAATGTTGATCGGCCCGAGAAGGCCGCTCCTGGCCAGAGTGACGTGTTCAGCCTGCGGAGGTGTGTCGTTCATTGCCAATCCTCTATGCGGACCACCCTCAGGCTTCTAGAGAGGAAGGATGAACATCCCCTCAAGGGCGTTCTGTGAAATTTGCAGGGCCCTGTGGAGAGAATCGAAACGCTGGAGTATCGCCATGTCAGACCCGTTGATCCTCACACTCGACCAGGGGACCACGTCCAGCCGCGCGATGGTTTTCGACGCATCCGGCGCTGTGGTGGCAACATCCCAGCAGGAATTTCGCCAGCATTTCCCCCACTCCGGCTGGGTTGAGCATGATCCAGCCGACATCTGGCAAACGACGCTGACGACTGCGCGCGAGGCTATGGAGGCTGGCGAAACGAAAACGGGTGGGCGCGTCGTCTCTATCGGAATCGCCAACCAGCGGGAGACGGTCCTGGTCTGGAACCGCAGGACCGGCGAAGCTATCGGCCGCGCCATCGTCTGGCAGGACCGGCGCACGGCGGCCATGTGCGACCAGCTTCGCGCAAAGGGGCATGAAGCCCTCGTGAACGCCCGTAGCGGCCTGACAATAGACCCCTATTTTTCAGGGACAAAACTGCGCTGGATTCTGGATAACAATCGCGAGGCGGCAGAGCTCGCCGCGGCTGGCGAGCTTGCGTTCGGGACTGTGGACAGCTTCCTCATGTACCGGCTGAGTACCGGGCGGGCTCATGTCACCGATGAGACAAATGCAAGCCGCACCATGCTCTACAACATCCAGACCCGGGACTGGGATGAGGACTTGCTGGCGCTGCTCGATATTCCCCGCAGCGTGCTGCCCGAGGTGAAACCGAGCGCTTCGTCTTTCTGCGAGGCAGATGCCGAATGGTTCGGACGCCCCCTGCCCGTCACTGGTGTCGCTGGCGATCAACAGGCCGCTGCATTCGGTCAGGCCTGTTTTCATCCCGGCATGGTCAAAAGCACCTATGGGACAGGTTGTTTCCTCCTGGCGAATACGGGCGAGGAATGTCTGCTGTCCAAGAACCGACTTTTGTCGACAGTGGCCTGCCGGACAGGCAGCGCGCCGCAGTTTGCCGTAGAAGGATCGATCTTCATCGCAGGTGCGGTGTCGCAATGGCTGCGCGACAGTCTTCAGATCATCGAGAGCGCCGGCGAAACCGAGGCGCTGGCGAGATCCGCGGGGGGCAATGACGGTGTTTATTTCGTTCCTGCCTTTACCGGTCTCGGGGCGCCACACTGGGACGCCGAAGCCCGCGGCAGCATGTTCGGTCTTACGAGAGGAACCGATCGCGCCGATATTGCCCGCGCGGCCCTGGAGTCGGTTGCCTATCAGACGCTGGACCTGCTGGACGCGCTTAATGCCGATGGCTTCGATACCGGACGGATCCGGGTCGATGGGGGAATGGTGGCCAATAGCTGGTTCCTGCAATTTATGGCGGATGTGACCGCTACAACCATCGACCGGCCTGACATGATTGAAAGCACCGCGCGGGGTGCCGCCTTCCTCTCGGGCCTGCAATCGGGCGTCTATGAGAATATTGAGACGCTGGAGCGGCTCTGGCAGTCGGAAACGGTGTTCACGCCCGATATGGTGGAAAGTGAACGCGAACAGCTTGTCTCGGGCTGGCAAAAGGCGGTCAAGGCGACCCTCTACAGGGCGCAGCTCGACCGCGAATAAGCAGGAAATGGTCGGAGCGGCGGGATTCGAACCCACGACCCCTTGTCCCCCAGACAAGTGCGCTACCGGGCTGCGCTACGCTCCGACTCAAGGCGCCTGCTTAATCATGCTTCTCAGGGAATGCAATCGCCTGTGCTGCGGGTTACGCAGCCTTGTTCAGCCGGGCCGCATCCAGACGCGCCTTGATGTCCTCAAGGTCTGACAGCATCGTTTCCAGGCGCGAGCGTGAGGGCGCTGCAGGTTTCGGGGTGTCTTCTTCATAGGCGAAGGCGGCGCGGACCGATTCCTGAAGTTGGCGGGCGGGACTGGCGCCCGCGAGCTCTTCTTTTCCGGGCTTCTGGTTCGCAGCCAGTACATTCGCCTCACCGCAGAGGACGGCTTCAAGCCCCTGCTCATTCAGCAGCTGGGCAGCGCCTTTCAGTGTGAAGCCTTTTTTATGGACCAGGATCTGGATGGCCCTGAGTGCCTTCATGTCCTCGGGGCGGAACATGCGCCGCCCATCGGGACGCTTCATGGGTTTGAGATGCCGCTTAAACTTGCCTTCCCAATAGCGCAGAACATGGGGTTGAAGACCCAGTTCCTCTGCAGCTTCTCCGATTGAGCGGTAGGCATCTGCGGATTTCTTCACCCGCTTTGCGGCATTGGTCATCTATGTCCCCTCTAGTCCTTATCTGATTCAACGGCGGATTTGAGGAGCGGAGAGGGTTTGAACGTCACGACCCGGCGGGCCGAAATCTTGGCTTCGACACCCGTTTTCGGATTGCGCCCTGCCCGGGCCGCCTTCTTGCGGACGACAAAATTGCCGAAGCGAGACAGTTTGACCTCATTTTCATGTTCGAGGCTCTTGCCGATGAGATCCAGCACGCGGTCGAGAATGTCGCCCGATTCCTGACGGGTCAGGCCGACTTCGCGAACGATGGCGTCTGAAAGCTCTACTCTTGTGACAGTCTTGTTGCTCACGAACTCAGCTCCTCTGGTTAACAGGTATGGCTGATTTCTTAACGAAAAGATTACAGCCGAAAGAGACAGGCGCCCCAGGAAAAGCCGCCGCCCATAGCTTCACTTAGCACAAGATCGCCCTTTTGGATGCGCCCGTCACGAATTGCCTGATCAAGGGCAAGAGGAATGGATGCTGCCGATGTGTTGCCATGCTTTGCGACGGTAGAAATGACTTTCTCCTCGTCAAGGCCAAGGCGCTTTGCAACGCCATTCAGAATCCGCTGATTGGCCTGATGGGGAACGAACCAGTCGATGTCCGCAATATCATGTCCTGTGTCAGACAGAACGGCCTGTACGGCGCTCGAGATATTGGCGATGGCATGGCGGAAGACCTGATTGCCCTGCATACGGACATGACCGATCGTACCAGTCGATGACACGCCGCCATCGACATAGAGAAGCTCCTTCTTTGACCCGTCGGTGCGCACATGGTGCGAGATGACGCCCTGATCGTCTTCGCCTTCTCCTGATTGCAGGACCACGGCTCCTGCCCCATCGCCGAACAGAACGCAGGTGGAGCGGTCCGACCAGTCGAGGATGCGGGTGAAGGTTTCTGCACCAATGACCAGCGCATTATTGAACAGGCCCTGGCGGAGCATCGAATCGGCCGTTGCGAGCGCAAAGAGGAAACCCGAGCAAACCGCCTGAACGTCAAAGGCCGCGCCATCAGTGATTCCGAGCTTGTGCTGAACAGTCGTGGCTGTGGCCGGGAAGGTATTATCGGGTGTCGTCGTCGCGAGCACGATCAGGTCGATCTCGCTGGCCTCGACACCCGCATTCTCCAGCGCGGCTCTGGCCGCAGCTGTGGCGAGGTCGGAGGTCAGCTCTCCCTCAGCCGCAATATGGCGTTGCTCAATGCCGGTACGTTCGCGAATCCATTCGTCGGACGTGTCTACCATTCCGGCGAGGTCAGTATTGGAAAGGATTCGAGCCGGCAGATAGGAACCGGTCCCCGTTATAAAGCTACGCTGTGTATTCATCCGTCGACCGATTCTGAGCCGATGCCCTGTTTCGATACTCGCACAAGGCCTGTGGCGACTTCCTGCATGTAATTGCTATGTGCCAGGTTCGCGGCGAGCCGTATGGCTGTTGCATAGCCATCGGCATCGGCGCCGCCATGGCTTTTGACAACGACACCGTTGAGACCAAGCAATACCCCGCCATTGACGCTGGAGGGGTTCATCTTTTTCCGAAGGTCCTTGAGGCCCGGCCCTGCCAGCAAGGCGCCCATCTTGCTGAGCGGGCTGGCGGTCAGCGCCTGACGAACATAGGTCGACACCAGACGGGCCGTGCCTTCTGCAGTCTTGAGCGCGACATTTCCGGTAAAGCCATCTGTCACGACGACATCGACAGCCCCCATCGAGATATCATTGCCTTCGACATATCCCCTGAAATCTATGCCGAGATCGCGGTTGCGGAGAATCTCCCCGGCAAGCCGTATGGCGTCGGGACCCTTTTCTTCTTCGGCGCCGATATTGAGAAGGCCGACGGTCGGGCGCTCCTTGCCGAAAACCGCGCGTGCGTAGGATTCGCCCATGACGGCGAATTCGATAAGCTGTTCGGCGTCAGCGTCCAGATTGGCGCCGACATCAAGAACCACGCAGCGCCCTTCAAGCGTTGGCCACACCGCCGTCATGGCGGGACGATGCACGCCCTCCATCTTGCGCAGGGCCAGCATCGACATGGCCATGAGTGCGCCGGTATTGCCTGCGGAGACGCCCGCAGCGGCCCGCCCGTCCTTTACCGCCTCTATCATGCTCCACATGCTCGTACCCTTTGCCTTGCGCAGGGCCGATGAGGGCTTGGCGTTCATGGCGACGACTTCGGGCTGATCACAGACTTCGCAAATTGCGGACAGTCCGCGCGCAGTTATGCCTTCTTCAAGCTCTGCCTGGCGGCCGTGAAGCAGGAAACGCGTGTCCTTGCCTTCCTCGCTGAACTGCTGGATGCCGTCCAGAACGACGTCCGGCGCAGCGTCGCCGCCCATTGCGTCAATTGAAAGAGTGAGTTCGCTCATCTGTTAGACAGTGCCGATCCTGAGTTGGCGGGACAGTACGCAGCTGGTCCTGCCAGCGCAACTGACTGTGAGCAACTTGTGCGGGTATTTCATCATTGCTGCCATGCGGTGTGACCGCTGATAAGATCTTCGTCTGGTTGCGCGTTGAGCTGCTGGTGCGCCCGTATGAGTGCGCCAGCGACATGGGACGCGCCTTCGCCTGTCGCAAGACCATTGCGCTCCAGCAATGCGATGAGCGATGTTTCAGGGGTGTCGCCGATAAAGGCCTCATTCACCGCTATACCCAGACCGACAAATCGCTCTCCGATCGCGCGGACCTTGCGGGCAATAGATGCGTCACCCACGCCGGTTTCGCGAAGGCCGGCATCGATCTCATCAAATATTCGGTTGGTGAGACGGGTTGAGATCTGCCGCCCCTCTGCGCCGGTTGCGGCCAGTCTAGTTGTCACGAGACCGGAAAACAGCGCCAGGGCAGCGGTGCGCCCGTCCAGCGTGTCGGGGAGTGACGCGCCGCCATAGAGCGCCGGGTTCCGCGCGGCATTTCGTATCGAGACGTGAAGGCGTTCGGCCGCGCTTGCCTGGGCGCGTGTTTTTCTGCTTGTGAAAAGGGGTCGAAGCCATTTCATATCTGCGCTCTGTAACTTGCCAATCGCCTGCACTGCCCTGTAAGCGAAACAGGAGCGAAAGGAACTGCTTATGGCACATCGTACCATTCTTGCGAGCGTGGCACTGGCCTGCCTGACAGCTGGCTGCATTTCCCCGGTGAAGGCCTATCATGGCTATGCCCCGGACGAAGTGGCGCCGAACCAGATCACGCCTGGCGTGGATACCCGTTCGACTGTTCTCGCCCAGCTTGGATCGCCTTCGACCCGCAGCGTGTTCGACGACAATACCTGGATGTACATCACGACGATCCAGGAGCGTTTCGCCTTCTATCTGCCGAAGATTTCAAGCCGCACGGTGACCGCGATCCGGTTCAGTGACGAGGACGTTGTCGAGGAAGTGCTGGAATACGACCAGGAGGATGGCCGCGTCATCAATTATGCTTCGCGTGAGACGCCGACCCGCGGGCGCGAGCTCGGCATCTGGGAGCAGATTTTCGGCAATGTCGGCCGCGCTGTCCTGCCCCAGACCAACGAAGCAACACCTGGCAATCCGACAGGCCGCCGGCCGAACTAGGCTGGCCCGTATCGCCCTTTAGGGCGGTTAGGGGTGCATCATTATTTCCGACATAAAAAGCCCCGGTCATCTGACCGGGGCTTTTAGTTTGGGCGGCTGCCCCTGACGTCAGGCTAGTGGGCCAGAACGGCCAGCATGAGAAGCGCCACGATGTTGGTGATCTTGATCATCGGGTTCACGGCCGGGCCTGCAGTGTCCTTGTAGGGATCACCGACCGTGTCGCCGGTCACAGCGGCCTTGTGGGCCTCTGAGCCCTTTCCGCCATGATTGCCATCCTCGATATATTTCTTGGCATTGTCCCAGGCCCCGCCGCCCGATGTCATCGAGATGGCGACAAAGAGACCGGTCACGATGACGCCGAGGAGCATGGCGCCGACAGCTGCCAGAGCCGAGGCGATCCCAGCGATCCACCAGATCACCACCAGAAGGATGATCGGCGAGAGTACCGGCAGGAGCGAGGGCACGATCATTTCCTTGATCGCTGCGCGCGTCAGGATGTCGACGGCACGGCTATAGTCCGGCTTGACCTCCCCTTTCATGATGCCCGGCATCTCGCGGAACTGGCGGCGGACCTCCTCGACAACGGACTGGGCCGCGCGGCCGACGGCCATCATCGACATGCCGCCGAACAGGAAGGGCAGAAGACCACCGAAAAGAAGGCCGACCACGACGTATGGATTGGCGATGGAGAAGTTCACATCGACGCCCAGAAGGACGCTGCCTTCTGCGGCATTGGTCGAGAAGTAGCTCAAATCCTCCGAATAGGCGGCAAAGAGCACAAGCGCGCCGAGGCCCGCAGAACCGATGGCATAGCCCTTGGTTACAGCCTTCGTGGTATTGCCGACCGCGTCGAGTGCGTCCGTGGTCTCACGGACTTCGCCCGGCAGGTCCGACATTTCGGCGATGCCACCGGCATTGTCCGTCACCGGACCGAAGGCGTCGAGCGCGACAATCATTCCGGCGAGGGCCAGCATCGTGGTCGTCGCGATAGCGATGCCGTAAAGGCCGGCAAGATTGAAGGTCAGAATGATGCCGGCAATGATCACGATGGCCGGAAGCGCTGTCGACTCAAGTGAGACGGCAAGGCCCTGGATCACGTTCGTGCCGTGGCCGGACTCAGAGGACTTGGCAACCGAGCGGACCGGGCGATAGCCGGTGCCAGTATAGTATTCCGTGATCACCACGATGAGGGCTGTCACGACCAGACCGGCGACACCGCAGAAAAAGATATCGAGACCGGTGACCGTGGCAGCTTCACCGCCAGGACCTGAGAGAAGGCGAAGCGCGGCCCCCGCCCCTTCAAGTTCGCCAAAGCCGTTCGGCAGGCCGTAATTCACGGCGATGCCGAGACCGATCAGCGAGAAGATACCTGTGGCGATGAGACCTTTATAGAGCGCGCCCATAATGTTGGTCGAGCCTTTGCCGAGGCGGACAAACCAGGTGCCCGCGATGGAGGCAACGATGCAGACCGCGCAGATGGCGAGCGGCAGAAGCATGATCGAATTGAGATAGCCGAGGCCGCTGAAATAGATCGCGCCGAGGACCATGGTTGCCACAATCGTCACCGCAAAGGTCTCGAAGAGATCTGCGGCCATACCGGCGCAATCACCGACATTGTCGCCCACATTGTCAGCGATGGTGGCAGCGTTGCGCGGGTCATCCTCGGGAATGCCGGCCTCCACCTTGCCGACCATGTCCCCTCCGACATCGGCGCCCTTGGTAAAGATACCGCCGCCGAGACGTGCAAAGATCGAGATGAGCGAGGCCCCAAAGCCGAGCGCGACAAGCCCGTCGACGACTTCACGGTCGCTGGCGCCATAACCGACGACGCCGGTGAGGAGGCCGTAATAGGCGACCACGCCGAGAAGCGCGAGGCCGACAACGAGCAGGCCGGTTACCGCGCCAGACTTGAACGCCATGGCCAGACCACCTTGCAGGCTCTTGCTGGCTGCCTGCGTGGTTCGGACATTGGCCTGTACGGAGACTTTCATGCCGATAAAGCCTGCGGCACCGGAGAGAAGCGCGCCAATCACAAAACCGACCGGGACTTCCCAGCTTCTGAAGGCAATGAAGAGGACGACGACGACGCCGACGCCGACCAAGGCGATGGTCGTATATTGACGCTTCAGATAGGCATTGGCGCCTTCCTGAATCGCGCTTGCGATTTCCTTCATTCTCTCGGAGCCGGCATCGGCGCTCATGATCGAGCGCGACTGTAGCCAGCCATACAGCACTGCGGCGATGCCCGCTGCCAGTGCGATCCAGAACCATAGGGTCATGTGTGCCCTTCCTCCCTTGTGTGTGCAGCGCTTGATTCAGTCTGAATCAGCCCTTTCCTTTTTGTGGATTGAGGCTGCCAAACCCAGGCGCGATTAGCAAGAAACTTCGCAAACGGCTGAAAGCCGGTCCAGGAGATTCAGTGCGTATAGCCAGACCTGGAAGGAAGTGGCACCGGCTTGCCCTTGAAGGAGAGCGACACGCTGCTGCCGTTGGTGACCGTGCCAATCACGGAGAGTTGGAGCCCGCTTCGCTGAGCGGCCTCAAGGCACGCCTCTTTCCTCTCCGACGGGACCGTGAAGAGGGTCTGGTAATCATCACCGCTTGTCGCCTGCTGGAGGGCATGTTCAGCCGTATGGGCAGCTTGCGCGAAGGGCACATCCTCCAGGCGAAGCGCGATGCCTGTGCCGCTGGTCCTTGATATGTGGGCAGTATCGCTGAGGAGCCCGTCCGATATGTCGATGGAAGCGGTGGCGAACTGGGCTACCAGGGCCGCGATCTCGCGGCCGGGCAAGACGGGCACGTGGTAGCGGCCAGCTGCAGCGGTTTGGCGCCCGGCTCGGGCGTCTTCAAGGCCGAAGCCGGCATGGCCGATCTCGCCGGTAACGCAGACAATATCACCTCGTTGCGCCCCGCTGCGGGAGACGGGGCCGTCTGCGAGGCAGCGCCCCGTCAGCGTCATGGTGAGGGTGAGCGGGCCCGGCGTCCGGACCATATCCCCGCCGACAAGGCTGGTCTTCAATTGCTTCAGATCCTCTCCAAGGGCGCGGCAGAACTCCGCGAAATCAGATTCGGAAAACTCTGCTGGCCAGGCGCAGGAGAGAAGAGCATCACGTGGAACCGCGCCTTTGCAAAGAATGTCCGAGACATTCACGCGCAACAGTTTTTTGGCGACCGTCTCTATCGGATCGGTGCTCAGGAAATGCACGCCTTCGACAATCGTATCCATTGTCGCAATGACCGGCCCGTCGCTTCGCAGAACGGCAACATCGTTGGTCAGCCCGCTGGCACCCGGCGCACGGACGATGGGACGCAGATAGCGGTCGATCCAGTCAAACTCGCTCATCGTGTCCTACTCTTTGGGGCGAATGTCCCGGCCGATATTATCAAGCACGGCATTGACGAAGTTTGCTTCGGACGCCTCAAAGAAGTCATGGGCGAGCGAAACATACTCGTCGATGATAACCGCGCGGGAAAGCTCCGGGTGGGCGATGAATTCAGCCGTCGCCGCCCGCAGGATAGCGCGGGTGGTAGAATCGAGCCGCGAGAGTTTCCAGCCCTTGTTGAGACGGGCGAGAATCGCCTTGTCGATCTCCGACTGATGATCGACGGTGGCGCGCAGCACATCCTTGAAGAGGTCGGGGTCGGCTTCCTCGACGGGTTCCTCGTCCGGCCCAAAACCGAGCCGGTCTTCCATGAACTCTCGAATCACAGCGCGCGCCCCGCGCCCGGTCTGCTCCATCTGGTAGAGCGCCTGGACAGCCGCCAGCCGGGCGCCAGCCCGCCGCGCGCGGATCACTTCGAAGGGGAGTTTCTGGGCTTCGTTCATCCCACGAACTTCTTGCGCAGTTTCAACATCTCAAGGCAGGCAATGGCCGCGTCACGGCCCTTATTCTTGCGCTTGCGGTCGGCGCGTGCCAGCGCCTGCTCCTCATTCTCTACCGTGAGAATGCCATAGCCAATGGCGAGGCGGCGCTCCACAGCAAGGGTCATCAGACCGCGTGCGCTCTCGCCGCAGACATAATCATAGTGACTGGTCTCGCCGCGAATGACGCAGCCAAGGGCGATATAGCCGTCGAAGCGTCCACTATCGGCCGCCATGGCGATGATCCCTGGGACTTCGAATGCGCCGGGTACTTCGATGGTCTCAAGCGTTACATCTTCCTCCGCGAGAGCTTCGGCGACGCCAGCTTCCAGTTCGCGAGAGATGTGGTCGTAATACCGCGAGGTCGCGATCAGAATGCGGTGGGCCATCAGGAATTGTCCTCTGTAAGCGTGCGCCAGCCCTCGATCTGCATGCCGTAGCCTTCGAGACCGGCCACGCGGGTCGGTTTTGTGTCGGAAAGAAAGACCATCTTGCGAACGCCAAGCTCACGCAGGATCTGCGCGCCGACTCCGTACTCGCGAAGCGGCATCTGAGCATCCTCGCCCTCCGAGGTCTTGAGACCGAGGCGCGAGGCAATCGAATTCGGGCGCATCGTGTTCACGAAGACGACGACGCCTGGCTCCTTTGCGCCCGCGATAATCTTCATGGCCCGTTCAACCAGATCCGCACGGGGGCCCTTCTGACCGAGAATATCCGACAGAATATCTGTGCGGTGAACACGGACAAGCACCGTCTCATCGGCACTGATCGTGCCATGGACGACGGCAATGTGTTCTGAATTATCCAGTGAGTTGCGGAAGACGACCGTCTTGAACCCGTCGCCATATTCGCTGTCGAGCGGGGCTTCGACACGGCGCTCCAGGTAGCGGTCATTCTTGCGCCGCCAGGCGATGAGGTCCGCGATCGTACCGATCTTGAGGCCATGGAGCTGCGCGAAAGAAACCAGTTCAGGAAGCCGGGCCATCGTGCCGTCATCATTCATGATTTCGCAGATCACGCCGGCCGGATAGAGGCCCGCCATACGGGAAATGTCGACGGCTGCTTCGGTGTGACCGGCGCGAACAAGTGTGCCGCCGTCACGTGCGATAAGCGGGAAGACATGGCCCGGCGAAACGATGTCGTGATGATCCTTGGTCGGATCGATGGCGACCGCTACCGTGCGGGCGCGGTCGGCTGCGGAAATCCCGGTTGTGACGCCTTCCCTGGCTTCGATAGAGACGGTGAACGCCGTCTGCATGCTTTCCCGGTTATCCCGCGCCATCATGTCGAGATTAAGCGTGCGGGCCCGCTCCTTCGTCATGGAAAGGCAGATGAGGCCACGGCCAAACTTCGCCATGAAATTGACCGCTTCGGGCGTAGCAAAACTTGCCGGGATGACAAGGTCGCCCTCATTCTCCCGGTCCTCGGCGTCGACGAGAATGAACATGCGCCCATTGCGCGCGTCCTCAATGATTTCATCGATGGAGGAGATGGCGTGATGAAGATCGCTGCTCATGGCGTACCTTTGGTGTCTGGTGCGTCCGCACCGATCATCCGGGCGACGTACCGCGCGAGCATGTCGACCTCAAGATTTACTTTGCTGCCGGGCTGCAACGCGCTGAGCGTTGTCACCTGCCAGGTGTGAGGAATGATAGCGATATCGAACTCTCCATCGTCATGGGCTTCTGCGACCGTGAGCGACACTCCATTGACGGTGACCGAGCCCTTGGTGGCGAAATAGCGCGCAATATTGGCGGGCGGGCGGATCCTGAGGCGGTAACTCTCGCCTTCTTCCGTGATCGAGACGATTTCGCCCAGACCATCGACATGGCCGTAGACGAGATGGCCGCCAAGTTCGTCGCCAAGCTTCAGGGAAAGTTCGAGATTGATGCGGGACCCGGTCTCAAGCTCTCCGAGTATGGTGCGCGACAGGGTTTCGGGGACGGCTTCGACATCGAACCAGCTGCCCTGCCCGGCCGTGCCGAAATCGACAACAGTCAGGCAAACACCGGCATGCATGATGGACGCACCCAGCGTGATGTTATCCGCGGGATAGGCAGAACGGATACGCATGCGGCGAAGGCCGTTTGTATCTTCGATCGCCTCGACGGTTCCGATGTCGGTCACCAGTCCGGTAAACATGGTCTCTCCCCTTCTTTGAGGGCCGATATAGGCATGAGCTGGGCTGGCACCAATCACTCTCGCTGGGTCAATATCAGTCTGAGGTGCAGCTCTTAGACGGGGCGCCAGATTTCCAGCCAGTCGTCATCATAGGACTCGCGCGTCTTCAAATGCCAGCGACTTGTTTGCGGCATCTGTTCGAGGCCAAGCGCGCCAATTGCAGGGATGCCGTCCCCGCCAATGAGAATGGGCGCGCGAAACCAGGCAATTTCGTTGACGAAACCAGCCTTCAGGAAGCTGGCTGCCAGCGTACCTCCGCCCTCAAGAAAGATGCGGGTCAGTCCCTCAGCTTCGCACCGGCGAAGCAGGCCCTTCAGATCCAGTCTGTGTTCCTGGCTGCCGACTGCCCAGGTTTCCGCACCAGTCCTCTCAAACGGGGCGATGTCCGCATGATCCTCATGGGCAAGTATAACGCGCCCCAGTCCAGCGGATTCCACCAGTCTTGAATGCGGCGGCGTGCGCAAACGGCTATCTGCAACGATACGTGCGGGCTGCGTTTCAGGGGCCGGTACGGTGCGTGCCGTCAACATGGGGTCATCGGCAAGCACAGTCCCTATCCCCACCAGGACCGCATCGTGCGCGGCGCGCATTTCATGAACGCGGGCGCGCGACTTGCTGTTCGTGATCCACTGGCTGACGCCATTGGCGAGAGCGATTCTTCCGTCAAGGGAGGTCGCGATCTTCAACGTGACTGAAACGTTGTGGCTCACTCGTCCTTCTCCGGCTCTTCCAGAGCCGACGAATCGATGAATTTCGCGAAGTCAGCAGGATCCCTGAAGTCCTTGTAGACGCTGGCATAGCGGACATAGCCAACAGGATCGACCGTTCTGAGCGCATCCATGACAAGCTCACCAATATCGGCTGAGGTCACTTCGGTCTCGCCACTGCTCTCCAGCTTGCGGACAATGCCGGAGACAAGCTGCTCGACACTTTCATCGCCGACGGCGCGCTTGCGCAGGGCGATAGTGACGGATTTGGCGACTTTCTCACGGTCAAAAAGCGCACGTTTGCCATCGCGCTTGACCACGATGATCTCGCGGAGCTGGACACGCTCAAATGTCGTGAACCGGCCGCCGCAGACCTCGCAGGCTCGGCGGCGACGCACAGCGGTATTGTCCTCGGCCGGCCGGGAATCCTTTACCGCTGTATTGTCGGCTGTGCAGAAGGGGCACTTCACGGGAGCGCTTACCTATGACTGATAGATCGGGAAGCGGGCCGTAAGCGCCTTCACCTCTTCGGCCACGCGATTTTCTGTCTCTGCGGAGTCGCCTGCAGCCACCGCATCGACGATTTCGCCGATCCATTCGCCGATCTGCCTGAACTCGGCCTCACCAAATCCGCGGGTCGTACCAGCGGGGGAGCCGACACGGATGCCACTGGTGATGGCAGGCTTTTCAGGGTCAAACGGCACGCCGTTCTTGTTGCAGGTGATGTAGGCGCGCCCCAGGGCGGCCTCGGCATCCTTGCCCGTCACCTTCTTCGGACGAAGGTCGATCAAGGCGACGTGCGTGTCGGTGCCCCCGGAAACGAGATCCAGGCCGGACTCTTTCGCCGCAGCGGCCATGGCGCGCGCATTCTTCACGACATTGGCCGCATAGGTGCCGAAGTCATCGGTGAGCGCCTCACCGAAAGCGACAGCCTTGGCCGCGATCACATGCATGAGCGGGCCACCCTGAATACCCGGAAAGACGGCCGAGTTCACCTTTTTGGCAATCGTTTCGTCATTGGTCAGCACCATGCCGCCGCGAGGCCCACGAAGGGTCTTGTGCGTGGTCGTTGTGGCGACATGGCAGTGGTCGAGTGGATTTGGGTGCGCACCGCCCGCCACAAGGCCTGCAAAGTGCGCCATGTCGACGAGGAACCATGCGCCAACCTCATCAGCGATTTCCCGGAATTTCGCGAAATCGATCTGGCGTGGATAAGCCGATCCGCCCGCGATGATGAGTTTGGGCTGGTGTTCCTTGGCCAGCTTCCGCACCTCGTCGAAGTCGATAAGGTCATCTTCCTTGCGCACGCCATACTGGACGGCATTGAACCACTTGCCAGACTGGTTTGGCTTTGCGCCATGTGTGAGGTGTCCGCCGGCATCAAGGCTCATGCCAAGAATGGTGTCCCCCGGCTTGATAAGCGCCTGGAATACGGCCTGGTTGGCCTGCGAGCCGGAATTGGGCTGCACATTCGCAAAGTCACAGCCGAAGAGCTTCTTTGCGCGGTCGATTGCGAGATTTTCAGCAAGGTCTACAAACTGGCAGCCGCCATAGTAGCGCTTACCGGGGTAGCCCTCCGCGTACTTGTTAGTGAGGACAGAGCCCTGAGCGTCCAGAACGGCTCTGGAAACGATGTTTTCCGAGGCGATCAGTTCGATTTCGTGCTGCTGACGATCCAGCTCCTTGGCAAGGGCGTCGGCAAGTTCGGGGTCGGAGTCCTGCACGCTCGTCGAGAAGAAACGGTTCAGGTCGAAACTCGCGGCAGCAGACGTATCGGGCATGGACAAATTCCTATTCGGTAGCGCTTGGCTCTCGTTTAAGAGGCATTTCGCCTGCTAGCAAGGCGCGCAAACGCACACCCTGCTCGCAGAAAAACTTCACCGAGGAGCGGTTATTGCCGCACCAGGCCCGGAAGGCCGCAGATCAGGCGGCTTCCTGTTCGAGGCCGAGCTGCTTCCAGACGGCGAGAATGGCGGCGACAAGCTCATCCATCATGACTTCATCATGCACCGGCCCCGGGGTGAAGCGCAGGCGCTCTGTGCCACGGGGAACGGTCGGATAGTTGATCGGCTGCACATAGATGCCGAAATCGAAAAGGAGCGTGTCGGAGAGTGCCTTGCACTTTTCAGGATCGCCCACGAGAAGCGGGACGATGTGCGTGACACTGTCCATGACGGGCAGACCAGCCTTGCGGAACTTGTCCTTGAGCTGGGCAGCCTTGGCCTGGTGATCGGCGCGCAGCGCACGGCCCGCATCGGACCGGAGCTTGCGGACGCTGGCGAGTGCACCGGCTGCCATGACCGGACAGGTCGATGTGGTGAAGATGAAACCAGATGCCATCGAGCGGATGGCATCGATCATCGTGTCGTGGCCGGCGATATAGCCACCCATCACGCCATAAGCCTTGCCGAGCGTGCCTTCGATGATGTCGACACGGTCCATGATGCCGTCGCGCTGGGCAACGCCTGCGCCCTGCTCGCCATACATGCCGACCGCGTGCACCTCGTCGAGATAGGTCAGTGCATCGAATTCATCTGCAAGATCGCAGAAGGCCTCGATCGGGCCGATATCGCCGTCCATCGAATAGACGCTTTCGAAGGCAATCAGTTTTGGACGCGACGGGTCGTCATTTTCCATCAGGGCGCGCAGATGCTCGACATCATTATGACGGAAAATCCGGCGGTCGGCGCCTGAGCGGCGGATACCCTCAATCATCGAGGCGTGGTTGAGTTCATCTGAATAGATGATCAGGCCCGGCAGGATCTTGCCCAGCGTGGACAGCGTTGCCTCATTGGCCACATAGCCAGACGTGAAGAGCAGCGCCCCGGTTTTGCCGTGAAGGTCGGCGAGCTCTTTCTCGAGCTCGACATGATAGCGTGTCGTGCCGGAAATGTTGCGCGTGCCGCCAGAGCCTGCACCAAAGCTGTCGATGGCTTCATGCATGGAGGCCAGGACATCCTCGTCCTGTCCCATGCCGAGATAGTCGTTCGAACACCAGACGGTGATCTCACGCTCTCCCGATTCAAAACGGGCGGTTGCTTTTGGGAACTGGCCACGATGACGCTGCAGATCGACAAAGACGCGGTAGCGGCCCTCATCGCGAATACCTGTCAGCGCATCTTCGAATGCCTTGATATGTTTCATATCATTTGCCTTCCTGAACGCAGGCTTACTGTCTTTGCCGGGCTATATGACAAACTCTTTGTACGCGTTCTATAGGTGTTTTCCGCTATACCGCTTTTGTCGCAGGCTTGCGCCTCAAGCGTCGTAGCCCGGTGCTTCCCGGTCCAGCTTGCGCTTGAGGCCGGGCCAGACGAGCCGCTCTGTGAGCTTTTCCATGCCGTTGGAGCCCTGCCCTGCCACTTTTTCCTGTATGTCGCGGCCGCATTCAAGAACACCGTCCCGCCCGGCCGAAAGGGCCTGAACCTGCATTGAGCAAGCCCGCTCCAGGAAGAACATGCGCGTAAACGCCATGGCCGCCGTTGAGCCACAGGTAAGTGTACCATGATTGCGAAGCAACATGGTCGATTTTTCCGGGCCCAGATCGCGCACCAGCCGCTCGCGCTCATCAAGGTCGAGCGCGACGCCCTCATAGTCATGATAGGCGAGGTCATCGCGCACGATCATGGCGGTCTGCGAAATCGGCAGGAGGCCTTCCTTCTGGGCAGAGACAGCCACACCCTGATCTGTGTGCAGGTGCATGACAACGTTCGCATCCTCGCGATTCGCGTGAACGGCTGAGTGAATGGTGAAGCCTGCAGGATTGATGAAGTAAGGCGTGTCCATGACGATATTGCCGTCGAGATCCACCTTTACCAGCGACGATGCCGTGATCTCGTCAAAGAACATGCCGTAAGGATTGATGAGGAAATGGTGTTCCGGGCCGGGCACGCGGTGAGATATGTGCGTGAAGATCATGTCGTCCCAGCCATGCAGCGCCACCAGCCGATAGAGCATCGCGCAGTCAACACGCGCCTGCCACTCTTCGGCGCTGACTGCATTCTTGACGTCAACTAACTTCATATCGTCCGGCATGTTTTCCTCCTGTTCTGTTTGCGGGCATCATACAGCATTTATCACCTATTGCACCAGCGACCTGCGCGCTTGACCTTGGCTCCGCAGACGGCGACATGACTTTCCATGACGATCAAGATTGCGTTCACCGCCTCTCGCAGGCCCGAAGCCCAGGAAGCCCTGCAAAGGCTGACGCGGCATTATGGACAGTACGATGAGGAAGATGCCGAAGTCGTCGTTGCCCTCGGCGGCGACGGCTCGATGCTGAATGCCATGCGCCGGCGGTTCGACGACAGGAAGCCGGTTTACGGAATGAACCGCGGGACGGTCGGCTTCCTCATGAATGATTTCGCTGAGGACAATCTCATCGAGCGGATCAACAAGGCCGAGAAAGCCACACTGGTGCCGCTGCGCATGACCGCGACAGACGTGAATGGCGAGCATTTCGAACGTCTTGCAATCAATGAAGTCTCACTATTTCGGGAAACCGCCCAGAGCGCAAAGCTGCGGATCCGTGTCGACGGCAACGAGCGGATGAGTGAACTCACCTGTGACGGCATCATGGTCGCGACGCCGGCTGGCTCGACAGCGTATAACCTGTCCGCGCACGGCCCTATCCTGCCCATTGGTGCAAATCTGCTGGCCCTGACGCCGGTCAGCGCTTTCCGACCCCGTCGCTGGCGCGGTGCACTTCTTCGCCACGATGCCAAGGTGGAGTTTGAGATTGTCGAGCCGAACCGGCGCCCCGTGGCTGCAGCGGCCGACAATCAGGAAGTTCGTGACATTGCGAAGGTCTTCGTTACCGAAGACCGCAGCAAGCCGCTGACCATGCTTTTCGATCCCGGCCACGCGCTTGATGAGCGTATCCTGCGCGAACAGTTCTCTTTCTAGAGCCGCAGCGTGAGTCTGAGGGACGTTTCCTTCAGACGCCCTGAAAGCCTTCGACTTCCTTGCGCTGTTTCTCGCCCTGCTCGAGGCCGAGGAGCAACAGGACAGCGGAGGCGACGAAGACCGAAGAGTATGTCCCGATAACGATACCGAAAATCAGCGCGAAACTCATTCCGCTGAGCACGGTGCCGCCGAAGAGGTAGATGCTCAGCAGGGCCAGAAGCGTCGTGCCGGAGGTGAGCAATGTCCGCGACATGGTCTGGTTGACCGCCAGGTTGATGACCTTGTCGGCCTCCATCTTCTTGTACTTGCGTGCTTCCTCTCGAACCCGGTCGAAGACGATCACCGTGTCGTTCATCGAGTAACCGACGATGGTCAGCAGGGCAGCAATTGTCGACAGGTTGAACTCAAACTGGGTCAGCGCGAACATGCCCATGGTGATAATCACGTCATGGAAAAGGGCCGCAACCGCGCCTAGCGCGTACTTCCACTGGAAGCGCACCGAGATATAGGCCATCATCAACAATAGCGCGACGCCCAGCGCCATGAGGCCGCTGCGCAGAAGCTCCCCAGACACTTTGGGGCCGACCGCCGCACTGCTGCGGACATTAACGCCAGAAAATGCTTCGTTGAGAGCGGCGCGGACACGATCATTGGCCTGCTGCTGGGCTGTATCCTGGTCCATGCCCTCTTCGGCCTGCTGGGTCGCAAAGCGGATGACGATAACTTCGACGCCTTCAACACCGGTACCACGTGCGGCGTTTACGCCGACCTCACCAAGGTCGAGACTGCTCATTACCTCGCGTACATCTTCTTCCTGAACGCCCTCCGGCTGCTCAATCTCGATGACGGACCCACCGGCGAAGTCGATGCCAAAATTGAGGCCTTTTGTGAAAATAAGGGCAAAGGACGCCGCGATCAGGATCGCCGAGAACAGGAGCGCCGGCAACCTGTATGACATGAAGGGGACGTTTGTGCTCTTTGGCCAGTACTGAAGCAGCATAGCGGGTCCTCTAGATCGAGAGCTTGCGTGGACGCGCAGCGCGCAGCCACATCGCGGTGAACCAGCGGGTCACGACAAAGGCCGTAAACACGGATGTGACGATACCGATCGCAAGCGTCACGGCGAAGCCCTTAACGGGGCCAGAGCCAAGCAGATACAGGATCGCAGCGGCAATGAAGGTCGTGATGTTTGCGTCGAGGATCGATGAAAGCGCACGCTCATACCCCGCAATCACGGCCGTGGTGGGCGAACGGCCATTTTGCTGCTCTTCGCGGATGCGTTCAAAGACGATCACATTGGCGTCCACCGCCATACCGATTGTCAGCACGATACCCGCAATGCCGGGCAGCGTCAGGGTGGCGCCAAGACCGGAAAGCGCGCCGAGAATGAGCACAATATTGAACAGGAGCGAGCCCACAGCGAAGCCGCCGATCAGACCATAGGCGATGATCATGAATACGCCCACAAGCGCAAGACCGATAAGGCTGGCATTGGTGCCGGCCCTGATCGAATCGGCCCCGAGGCCGGGGCCCACAGTGCGTTCCTCAATGAAGTTCAGCTTGGCAGGAAGCTCGCCCGCTTCAATGATGTCGGCAAGATCCTGAGCTTCCTCCAGCTCGAAATCGCCGGTGATCTGAACATTGCCGCCCCAGATCGGCTCATTGATACGCGGGGCCGACATGACTGTGCCATCAAGTACAATCGCAAAGATGCGTCCGCGATTGCTGGCCGTGGTCTGACCGAACCGTTCGGCACCTGTGCCGTTCAGACGAAAGTCCACGGCAGGTGAGTTGTCGTCGGGGTCCCGCCCCTGACTGGCCGTTGCGATGTCGCTGCCTGTCACCACCGGAGTGCGATTGACCAGGATGAGACGGCCGAGCTGATCTTCCAGAAGTTCGAAACCCGGAGGTGGACGCGTCGCCTGTGCCGCATTGATGGAGGACTGGTCGGTATTCGCCATATTAAAGGTCAGCCGGCCAGCCTGGCTCAATATGTTCTTGATGCGGCGCGGATCGGCTTCGCCCGGCGCCTCAATCACGATCCGGGTGTCACCCTGCGGCGTGATAGAAATTTCACTGACGCCATCGGGGTCGAGGCGACGGCGGATGATGGTGATCATGGTGCTCTGGGCATCGGCTGCGAGCGCCTGCTGGGCGTCTTCGCTCACGCTGACCAGAATTCTCTCCGGTGCGGTCTGCTCGATGGAGAGGACCTTCTGACCGCCTGTCGCGCCGACGGTCGGGTTGATCCGCCGGAGCCGGCGAAGGGCATCATCCATATCTTCGGCGTTGCGAAGCTGGATCGGCAAAGTAGTTCCCTGCTGTTCGGGCACATTACGCTCGATCAGCGGATCGCGGTTCAGCGCCTGAACGATGTCGGTCTGAAGCGTTTCAAGCCGGTTGGCTGCAACCTCTTCCGGGTCGATCTGTGTGAGGAGGTAGACACCGCCCTGAAGGTCGAGACCGAGATTGACCTTGCCGGTGGGCAGGAAGCTCGGCCACCAGGAGTCCTCGGCCGCTCCCAGCTGTTGCTCATAGGCCGCAATATCCTGCGGCGCGTCCGACTGGGGTTCTCTCGGCGCAACGCCCAGAAAGCCGTCGGAAAAAGCGTTTGGAAGCGCCATGAGGGCGCCCCATACGAGCACAATTAGAATCAGGACGACTTTCCAGGCCGGAAAATTCAGCATGGCCCACTCCCCTCAGAGTGCTCAGGACGCTTTGGAATCGTTGGCGGCCGGTGCGGGCTCATTCTTGCCGCGCACATCGGCAATCATCGCCTTGACCACGCGCACCCTCACACCCTCGGCAAGTTCGACGTTCAGTTCCTGCTCCGTCACCTTGATCACCTTGCCGATCAGGCCGC
Organism: uncultured Henriciella sp.; assembly: GCF_964005855.1. NCBI lineage: Bacteria > Pseudomonadati > Pseudomonadota > Alphaproteobacteria > Hyphomonadales > Hyphomonadaceae > Henriciella > uncultured Henriciella sp. The sequence goes on along the minus strand of NZ_CAXFSW010000003.1, from coordinate 321,357 downwards.
CCGAGGTGATCACCGTGTCACCCTTGGCGACGGCCTCGATCATCTGGCGATGCTTCTTCTGACGCTGGTTTGCGGGACGGATAAGCAGAAAATAGAAAATCAGGATCAGCGGTACGAAAAAGATAAGCTGACCGATGATGCCGCCAGTCGCGCCGCCGGCCTCCTGTGCCATCGCCATCGGGGCAAGGGTCGCTGACAAAAGGCCTGCAGTGGCCAGACGTGAATACATGCTCTGTTTCTCCGCGGATTTCAGGCTCGTGGCTATATCTGTGGAGGGCTTACATTGCAAACAAGACCGATCAATGCGCGATTGCAGTGCATGATGACACAGACGTGTGAGCGATACCGGAACGGATAGGCGTTGACAGACTCAGAAAACACGGTAGTGAGTATGCGCTCACTTATTACTTGCTCTGTTTCAGAGGTGATTGCATGTCAGATATTCCCGCCCCCTCCTCCCCTGGACGGGTTCGCAATGCCCGCCCGAAGATCGAACGGGCTGCGCTGAAGCTGTTTGTCGATGAGGGCATAGACGCGGCCACCACGCGCGAGATCGCCTCCATTGCCGGCGTCTCTGAGGGCGCGCTCTATCGCCACTACAAAGGAAAGGATGAACTCGCGCTGGCCCTTTTCATGGCGACCCACAACCGGCTGGGCGAGATGCTTCAGGCGGCCCTTACGCAGGACGGGTCCTTGGCGCAGAGGGTGGAACGAGCCGTTACAGCCTACTGCGCCCTGGCGGACGAGGACTGGCTGCTCTTTTCTTTCCACCTCGTCTCGCTGAATAAATTCCTGCCGCATGACGTGCGCCGTAAGGACGATCCGGTGTCGATTCTCGAACAGATGATCGGGGCGATGATGGAGTCCGGAGAGATTCCGCAAGGGGATCCGGCGCTGACGACGGCCATGTGTCTGGGCGTCGTGATGCAGGCGGGTCAGAACAAGGTCTACAACCGCTTGCCGGGCCCTTTCTCGGCGCACGCGCCGACCTTCACCCGCACCATCCTGGCGATCCTTCATCAGAAATAGATCTGGAGACAACCATGATCAGAGGTCTTCTGTTCACGGGCGCCTATTATGCGCTCTCCCTGCTATGTATCCTTCTCTCCCTGCCCGCCATGCTGCTGCCGGGAAGCGGCGCTATTCGATGGCTGGTGCGGACCTACACGTGCTCGGTGAGGTTTTGCCTTCGCTGGATTGCGGGAATCCATATTGAGGTGCGGGGCCGCGAGCACCTGCCGCAGGGCGCCTTCATTGTCGCGGCGAAGCATCAGAGCTGGGGCGACGGCTTTCTGGTCTATCCGGAGGTGGAGAATCTGGTCTTCGTCACGGGTGACCATCTGGAGAAGTATCCCTTCGTGGGCGGCATCCTTCGAAAGCTTGGCGCGATTGTCATCGATACGTGTGGCGGGGGGAACCGAAGCGCCGAATCGCTTGCGGAAGGCGTACAGCGTGCGAAAACCGACGGGCGCCGCATCCTGATCTACCCCGAAGGTCACCTCGCTCCGCCAGGATACCACTTTCCGTATAAGCCTGGCGTCTGGCACATGCAGAAGACGATGGATGTACCTGTCGTGCCCGTCGCAACGAATCTCGGCATTTTCTGGCGGCAACAGGACATTCGAAAGACGCCGGGAAAGGCGGTCCTGGAATTCCTGAAACCAATTGAGGCGGGTCTTTCCAAGAGCGAATTCCTGTCGCGTCTGCAAACAGACACTGAGGAAGCATCATCTTCTCTTGCGCGGGAAGCCGGGAAGACCGGTCAGAGTGAACGTCTTCCGGCACCGGTCCGCGCGCACTAAGATCCCGTGGACTGTCGGCCCTTAGGTTGACCGGTCTTGTGGAGTCTGTCTTTTCTCATTTCAAGGTTGAGTAAAGAGGGCCGCCATCATGCGATTTATCTTTGCCGCGGTGATATTGCTTTTTGCGGCTGCTGGTTTGGCTGAGGCCGAAGTTGGTCTCGCGGAGAATTCGGAAGGCGACCGCTGGGAAACACGGGTGTGGGACAGGACAATCACCTTCCGGGGCTCTGGACGCGAAGATATCAATTACAAAATGTACTCGCTGCACACGACATCGGCAGACAAGCCCGGCTTGATGTTCTCTTGCAGTGATGAGTATGGCCTCAACGTGTTGTACAGTTTCGAAGGCGTCGACTTCATAGACCTTTTTCAGAGCCACAGGGCGAGCCACCTTCGCTCAATTCCAGTCCATCTATGGGTGGGAAGCCATGGTTTTGACCTTGCCGGCTACTTTGTGCGCCGGAAGGATCACGTCATTGCAAATCAGACAGAAACGCAGGCCGCGATCGCCATGGGTGCCCTGCTTCAGGACTTGCCGATCCGGATCAAGGCTAGCCGATATTTCGATGAGACTCTGGACCTGCCTCCGCTCGACGAGGAGGTCATGCAGTTCATCAATGTGTGTGACAAAGCTTCGGAGCTCGCCAAAACGGTTCGGGAGGCCGAGGCTGCGAGAGCGGACTAAGCTGGACTACTCAGCGGCAGCAGGTGCGATTGTTACGCTTTCACCACAGCCACAGGCGTCCGTCTCATTCGGATTACGGAACACGAATTTCTCGTGGAGCATCGTGGTTTCATAATCGACGACCGATCCCAGCAGGAACAACACTGCCTTGGCATCGACGACAATCTTGACGCCTTTGTCCTCCACGACCTCATCGAGGTCGGCAGGCGCGTCCACATAATCCATTACGTATTCCATCCCCGCGCATCCGCCATTCTTTACGCCGACCCTCAGGAAACCCGCGCCTTTTTCAGACATGATTTCCTGAACGCGCTCTGCGGCAGCGTCGGTAAGTGTGACGAGTTGGGGGCGTGGTCTTCTGGCCATGACGAATAGGTGTGACTTATCAGACTGATTTTCAACTATAGCATATTCAGGGCGAGCCGCGCTTCATCAGACATGCGCGACGGATCCCAAGGCGGATCGAAGGTGAGACGCACCTCCACATCCTCGACGCCCTCTACAGTACGGGCGGCGTTCTCGACCCAGCCCGGCATGTCACCGGCAACCGGACAGCCCGGCGCCGTAAGCGTCATGTCGATATCGACCTTGCGGTCATCATCGATATCGACCTTGTAGATGAGACCGAGCTCATAGATGTCGACCGGGATTTCCGGATCGAAAACGGTTTTGAACGCCACGATCAGTTCATCGGTCAGCCGGTCGAGTTCATCCTGAGGAATCTTCGAGTCGGTGTTGGCCGCTTCGCTTGTGCTGGCGGCTCCGGACGTTTCGGTAAGGCTCATATCGTCTGGCATCACTAGCCCTTATAACAGCATTCCGCGCGCTTTGTTGAGCGCTTCGATGAAGGTGTCGACTTCCTGCTCTGTATTGTAGAGCGCAAAGCTCGCCCTTGCGGTTGCACTAACCCCTAGGTGGGTCATCAATGGCTGAGCGCAATGGTGTCCTGCACGAATGGCAACACCATAGCGGTCAAGAAGCTGGGCAATATCGTGGGGATGCACGCCTTCCAGGCTGAAGGAGAGCACCGGCCCCTTCCCTTCTGCGGTGCCATGCACCCGCAGGCCGTTGATCCCCGAAAGCTCGGCTGTGGCCTTCTCAAGCAGACGGCTCTCGTGCGCGCGCACCTCGTCCATGTCGAACTGGGACAGCCAGTCGATGGCTTCACCAAATCCGATGGCCTGGAGAATGGGGGGCGTGCCCGCTTCGAATTTATGCGGGGGTGCATTATAGGTCACACGGTCCTGCTCGACGATTTCGATCATCTCGCCGCCGCCTTGATAAGGCCGCAGCTCTTCAAGGGCTTCCTTGCGGCCATAAAGGGCGCCGATGCCGCTTGGACCGTAGATCTTGTGTCCGGTCAGAACGTAGAAGTCGCAACCGATATCCTGGACATCTATGTCCATGTGAACGCCTGCCTGACAGCCATCTATCAGGATATAAGCACCGGCAGCATGCGCGATTTGCGTGGCGCGCTTCACATCCGTTCGTGTGCCTAGAACGTTGGACATGTGGGTGAGGCTGACAAGCCTTGTCTTCGGACCGACAGCCCGCTCCAGCGCTTCCATGTCTAGCGCGCCATCCTCCAGCACGGGCACCCATTTCAGAACGGCCCCATGACGCTCACGCAGGAAATGCCAGGGGACGATATTGGAGTGGTGCTCCATGACCGAAAGCACGATTTCATCGCCGGGTTCGATCATGTCGGTGATGCCGGAGGCGACGAGGTTCATTGCCTCGGTGCCGCCCTTGGTAAATATGATGTTCTCATCACCTTCGGCGTTGAGAAAGGCGCGGACCCGTGAACGTGCGCCCTCATAGGCCTCTGTGGTTTCGTTGGCCAGCGTATGCAGACCGCGGTGGACATTGGCATAGGCCGTACGGGCCTGCCCCGACATGCGATCGAGGACGGCATCCGGTGTCTGCGCACTCGCGGCGTTGTCGAAATAGACCAGCGGCTTTCCATTCACCTCTCGCGCGAGTATGGGAAACTCCCTGCGGACAGATTCAATATCCAGTTTCCGCTTCATGCCTGTTCTCGCTCGCGGCGAAGGAATTTGCGGGTCGCTTCTATCAGCTGCTCGCGGATGCCGTCCTGCGCCTTCTCAAGCGCCTCGACGATGAAGGCTTCGGTCAGAAGCGCGCGTGCCTCAGTCTTGGGAAGACCGCGCTGCTGCATGTAGAAGAGCGCTTCGTCATCCAGTTGACCGGATGTGTTGCCATGTTCGCACTCGACATCGTCGGCATAGATTTCAAGCTCGGGCTTTGCGAAAATTTCCGCACCATTGTCCAGCAGGAGAGCTTGATGCTGCATGTCGGCATCGGTGAATTGTCCAACCGTGCGCGGAACAAGAAACTTGCCCTGAAAGATGCCCCGGCCGCCATCCGCAACGGCGCCCTTGGTCAGCTGCTTGGTTACGCAGGACTCGGCGCCATGTGTGACATGGGTGGTGAAATCCACATGATAGCCCGACGCAGCGAGATAAGCGCCATTCAGGACAGCTTTTGCGTTCTCGCCCTTGTGCTCAAGGTGGGTTTCGATGCGCGTCAGCTTTCCCCCGAAAGCCAGAGTGGTCTGTTCGAAATTTGCCTCAGCCGCGAGGTGCGCTGTTGAGGTTATCGCTGTTACATCCTTTGTGCTGGCTTCCTGAAGAATGGTCCGGCTGACTTGTGCTTTTTCAGCAAGCCCGAACTCGACCAGATAGGAGGCGAGGCCCGCGCCGCCCGAATAATGCTCGAACAGGTCAAGATGGCTCTCTTCACGCAGGATGAAGACAAGCCGTCCAAATGAAGCAGACCGCGCGCCGCCGCGGACAGTAATCGATAGCGGCGCAGCGACTTTACCCGACACCTCAATGATCAGCGTATCGGCGGGCTCATGGCCCGTCATGGCGGCCGTTAGCGCGCCCATGGGCAACCGGTCGGCCTGACCGAAATCATGTCCGCCGGTTCTCGGAAAGATGCCAAGCCCCTCCGGAAGCTCATCCGGAAATGACCAGCTCTGACCGTCAAATTCGATGGATATAGCCTCGTCCGGAGCCGAGATGTCGGAAGGGCGGTTTGCGCTGCCGTCCTGGAGCGAGGTGACGGCCTGGCGGACATCGCTCCATTTCCATTGCTCCATCCGCCTGTGAGGCAGACCTGTCAGGGCAAAAATGTCAAACGAGCGACGCTGGTTCTCATCGCCATTATAGGCGCTGAACAGATCGACAAGCTGGCGCTCGGCCTCGGTCGGGTTCTTCAGGGCGGGCAGAAGGTCGGTGGCGGTCAAGCGGCCTCCCCGAGGATCCCGTCATACCCTTCCTTCTCAAGCTGTTCGGCAAGTTCCGGCCCGCCCGTCTTTATGATCCGGCCCTTGGCGAGAACGTGGACCTTGTCCGGACGAATGTGGTCGAGCAAGCGCTGATAATGGGTAATGACCAGCATGCCGCGCTCAGGGCTGCGTAGCGCATTCACGCCATCAGCCACGGTTTTCAATGCGTCGATATCGAGACCGGAATCGGTCTCGTCGAGAATGGCAAAGCGCGGCTCGATCATCATCATCTGGAATATTTCCAGACGCTTCTTCTCGCCGCCGGAAAAACCGACATTGACGGGGCGTTTCAGCATCTCCGCATCAATGTTGAGTATCTGGCCGATCTCACGTGCCTTCTTGATAAAATCGGGCGCGGAGATTTCGTCTTCACCGCGCGCCTTGCGCTGGGCGTTGATGGCCGCGCGCACAAAGGTCATCACGGGAACGCCGGGGATCTCTACCGGGTACTGGAAGGAAAGGAAAAGGCCGGCAGCGGCGCGCTCATCGGGCTCCATGTCCAGAAGGTCCTTGCCTTCCAGCTTCGCGCTGCCTTCGGTTACCTCATACCCATCGCGGCCGGTAAGAACATAGGAAAGCGTGGATTTACCCGCGCCATTGGGCCCCATGATGGCGTGGACTTCGCCGGCAGGAACCTCCAGCGAAAGCCCTTTCAGGATGGTCTTGCGGCCATCATCCTCGCCGACAGCGGCGGACAGATTATCAAGCATCAACATGCAGCCGATGTAGAGACGACTGACATGTTTTCAAAGCCCGTTTCGCCGCACACCGGAGCAAATGTCAGCGAATGTCGGTTAGGCCGTAGAAATCGTGTCCGGAAACAGCAGCATCAAGATCGATGGGATCAAGAAGAAGCGTGCCGATATAGTGCAGGCTTTCTTCCTTGCCGTTGAGGATGCGTTTCAGCGCCGTATTGATCGGTGTCGCAACGCCCTGCGGGCCGACCAGAACAAAACTGTCCAGGCCGGGGTCGAAACCATAGTGTTCGGTAAAATAGGGGTTTGCTGCCATGAAGCGGTCGAACCGTTCCCAGCGCCAGTCCAACTGTGAATTGGCGCGGATCACTTCGCCGAGATAGAGGCCGGCGAACGAAACGGTGTTGTCGCCCCGGCCGTCCGCAATCAGTGATTCGCCCGCCCTGCCCTCAGATGCCTGAAGGCGGTTCACGGTGTGAACATCCTTCAGCCAGTCATCGATGGTCTTCAGGCTTTCAACGGAAAAATCGAGCTGCGAGCGGTCCAGACGGTTTGGCAGCAGGATGAGGCGGTCACCTTCCGGTGACATGAACCGGTCGAGCGCCGGGCCAATATCGGCAACAGAAAGGCTCGCGGCATAACGGCCGTCGTCACGCCCGATGACTTCTCCGCGTGCAAAGCCGCGATGTGTGGGCGAAGCGCCGTAGCCGTCATATGGAATATAATAGGGCGTTGGCCGCTCAGGCGTCGCACATGCTGCGACCAATAGTGCCAATATGAAACAAAGACGGGCCATCAAGGTCCAATCGGATCGACGTGTACACAATCAGATGTTTCTAGCAGCAATCCGTGTGCCGAGCGTTAATCGGCTGGATTCTCGACGGTCTTGCGATCTTTCCCAGTATCGGTCAGGCGTCGAAATCGCGCATGAGGTCGCCCTGACCGGGCTCCAGGCGGTTCTGCCACTGCTGAAGCTCGGTACATTTCTTTTCCGAGAGCGCGGCCTTCAGAACACCATTGATGCGAACAGGATCATCGGTGCCATCGCGGGTGAACCGGTAGGTCCACTGCGCCCAGCCAGACTCTCCGGAGACACAGATGATTTCAAAGTCAAAAACAGGATCGTCCTGCGGCGGCAGTTCTTTTTCAAGAAAGGTGCGCAAATCTTCCTGCCCCCGCCGGGGCGCATCAAACGGACCTTCGCGATAGTGGGCGTCTTCGGAAAAAAGCCCCAGCACAGTGTCGACGTCACCTTTGCTCAGCGCGTCCCCATAGGCCGAGAGCCATCGTTCGAAATCCTTCGGTGCGAGTGGCATGGCGCGAAGCCCTCTGTTTAGCCGACACTGCCTTCCAGGCTGACCTTGAGAAGGCTCTGGGCTTCGACAGCGAACTCCATGGGCAGATGCTGCATCACCTCACGCACAAACCCGTTGACCAGAAGGGCGACAGCTTCTTCTTCGCCCAGACCGCGCTGGCGGGCGTAGAAGAGCTGGTCTTCCGACAGCTTGGTGGTCGTCGCTTCATGTTCGAGCTGCGCATCTGCGCGGCGGTTCTCGACATAAGGCACAGTGTGGGCCCCGCAGTCCCCGCCAATCAGAAGCGAGTCGCACTGGGTAAAATTGCGCGCGTTCTCAGCCTTCTTGTGCACTGAAACGAGGCCGCGATAGGTGTTGTCCGACCGGCCGGCCGAAATTCCCTTCGAGATGATCCGCGAGCGGGTATTTTTACCGAGATGGATCATCTTGGTGCCGGTATCGGCCATCTGGCGGCCATTGGTAACGGCGATGGAGTAGAACTCACCCTGGCTGTCATCACCGCGCAGGATGCAGGACGGATATTTCCAGGTCACGGCTGAACCGGTTTCAACCTGTGTCCAGCTGATCTTCGAGCGCGGGCCACGGCAGTCGCCCCGTTTGGTCACGAAGTTGAAGATGCCGCCCTTGCCGTTCTCATCGCCCGGCCACCAGTTCTGCACAGTTGAATATTTGATTTCGGCGTCATCCAGCGCGACGAGCTCAACCACTGCCGCATGAAGCTGGTTTTCGTCCCGCATGGGGGCCGTGCAGCCTTCAAGATAGGACACGTAAGCGCCCTTGTCGGCCACGATCAGCGTGCGTTCGAACTGGCCGGTATTTTCCGCATTCATGCGGAAATAGGTGCTAAGCTCCATGGGGCAACGAACGCCCTCAGGGACATAGACGAAGGTCCCGTCCGAAAAGACAGCGCTGTTCAGCGTTGCGAAGAAATTGTCAGACTGTGGTACGACCGAGCCGAGATATTTCTTCACCAGGTCCGGGTGCTCGCGGAGCGCCTCGGAAATCGACATGAAGATCACGCCCGCCTTCTCAAGCTCCTTGCGGAAGGTGGTGGCGACGGACACTGAATCGAAGACGGCATCGACGGCCACACGATTACCGGCCGGCTGCGCGCTGCCACGCGCATCGGCAGCCGTATCGGCGGCGCCTTCGACGCCCAGAAGAACTTCTGCCTCGCGCAGCGGAATACCCAGCTTCTCATAGGTTTCGAGAATTTCCTTGGGCACATCGTCAATCGACTCATACTTCGCGCCCTGCTTCGGCGCGGCGTAATAATAGATGTCCTGGTAATCGACCTTTTCATAGTCGACCTTGGCCCAGTCCGGTTCATCCATGGTCTTCCAGCGCTCAAAGGCCTGAAGGCGCCAGTCCAGCATCCATGACGGCTCGCCCTTCCTATCTGAAATGAAGCGGATAACGTCTTCATTCAGACCCTTGGGGGCATATTCGGTATCGATGTCGGTCTTGAAGCCAGCGGAATAGTTTTCCGACTCAAGGGATTTCGCGGCCGCGACCGTTCCCTTGTCGATACTTTCCTTGACCTTCACATCATCGGCCATTCAAGCCGTCTCCTTCGCTTTGCGCTGAGCCAGTGCCTTCAACCAGGCGTCGGCTGTCAGCTCAAAATCCTGCTGCGTGCTTTTCCATCCAAAGCTGGTGCGTATTGCACTTTCTGCAAGAGCGTCATCTGCGCCCATCGCCGAGAGAACAAGCGATCTTTTCACTTTTCCGCTGGAGCATGCAGAGCCCGAGGAGACCGCAATTCCGGCAAGATCCATGGCCATGACCTGCGTTTCTGCGCGAAAGTCGCAGAGCGCAAAATTGGACGTATTGGCAAGGCGCGGGGCCTCTTCACCAAAAACGGTGACGCCAGCCTCGGACTTCAGCCGCGCCTCCATTGCATCTCTGTAGGCGGCGAGGCTCTCAAATTCTACAAGATCGCCCACGGCGGCTTCGGCCGCCGCGCCAAACCCGGCAATACCGGCAAGATTCTCCGTTCCTGAACGAAGCGAACGCTCCTGGCCACCGCCAAACAGGCTCGCCCGGAGCGGCGCGCCGCTCCTGATCCAGAGGGCGCCCGCGCCCTGCGGCCCACCGGCCTTGTGGGCAGAAAGCGCAACATAATCAGCACCGAGGAGCGAGACATTCAACGAAATCTTGCCCAGGCCCTGAACTCCGTCGCAGATTACCAGCCCCCCAGCCTCACGAACCATAGCAGAGGCCTCAGACACGGGCTGGATAACGCCGGTCTCATTATTCGCGACCATCAGAACCAGGATGGGCGTACCGTGGCGCTCATGGTCCCAGCTGTTCAGGCGGTTGGAGAGGTCATCAAGATCGATCTGGCCAGCTGAGCTGACGTATACGGTCTGAACCGGCGCACCTGAATATCCGGCATTCTGGGCGGCGGCCTCATGCTCGATCGCAGAGACAAGCAAGGTGCAGTTGCCCTCAAGCTGGCGCACAACCCCATGAATGGCGAGTGCAATCGCCTCAGTCCCGCCCGAAGTGAAGACAAGGTCCTGAGGGATACCGGAGATGGCTGACGCGACCTGGCGCCTCGCCGTTTCCAGCACCTTGCGCGCGGCCCTGCCCGGACCGTGCACGCTGGAGGGGTTTGCGCCCACTTCAAGCGCCGCGATCATCGCGTCGCGCGCTTCGGGCCTTAAGGGAGCCGTCGCATTGTAATCAGCATAGATCATGGTCTGGCAGATAGGCTAACACGGCCCGTCCTTACACAAAAACTTGCATTCGGTTGCTGCTTTCGCCTAAAGCGCCCAATTCAGTTCAAGCTCCCAGCGACAAATAGGAGAGGCCGCCCAGCATGGCAGAACTCATCATTCCTGGTCCGGCAGGCCGTATCGAGGCCCGTTATACTGAACCGGCACAGGAAGGCGCCCCGATTGCCCTCATCCTGCACCCTCACCCGCGCGCCGGCGGCACGATGCAGGACCCTATCACGATCCGTCTCTATCAGATGTTCGAACGCCGGGGCTTTGGGGTCCTGCGTTTCAACACGCGCGGCGTCGGCCGTTCGCAGGGCGTCTACGACCAGGGCGTCGGTGAGCTTGAGGACGCTGCCTATGTTCTCGACTATATGGAGAACATGACGGAGAATCCGCGTTATGTCTGGTGTGCTGGATACTCTTTCGGGGCGTGGATTACGCTGCAGCTGCTGATGCGCCGTCCCGAAATCGACGGTTTCCTGGCGATTGCGCCGCCGTGCAACCACTACGACCTGTCCTTCCTCGCCCCTTGCCCCGCGTCCGGGCTGATAATCTCCGGTGAGAATGACAAGATTTCTGGGCCCAAGGATGTGGAACGCGCCTTGACCAAGGTACGTGTCCAGAAAGGCGAAGTCATCGAGAGAGACTCGATTGCGGGCGCGAACCACTTCTTCGTCGATAAGCATGAAGAGCTGCTCGCCAAGTGCGAAGCCTATGTCGATCGCCGCCTGATCGAGGACGAGCAGAAGATGCGCCTGGAATCGGAGAACACGAAGAAGCGCGGAGCCGCCGCCATCACCGATCAGTCAGATGATCTTGATGACGATGGCGATGAAGGCGACGACGACTAACCGGTCAGTCGCCCGCCCGTCATCGGTTGGGCGACATTTGTGGTACCGGGCCAGCTGATTGGCAGACCGCGCATTGTCCGTACGGCGAGAAAGGCGAAAGCCTGCGCCTCGATCGAGTCGCCGAGCCACCCAACATCTTCTGCCGTGCGCACCGTGCAAGGCAGGCGGTTGGAAAGCTCCTGCATCAGCTGGGGATTGCGGCGCCCGCCACCGCAGACAATGACATTGTCCGGCGTATCGTCGAAATGCCTTATGGCGTGCGCAACCGCTTGCGCAGAGAAAGCGGTGAGGGTGGCAGCGCCGTCTTCCAGCGACATGCCGCGGGCCAGTGTGGCGTCAAAATCAAACCGGTCGAGGCTTTTCGGCCCTGTCTGGTCGAACCAGGGCTTGTCCATCCAGAGGTCGATGGACATCTCATCGACACGGCCGGCTGCGGCGATCCTGCCGTCGGTATCGTGCGTGCCTGCGCCATGAGCCTCGATCCACTCATCGATAGGTCCATTGGCCGGGCCGGTGTCGAAAGCGAGAAGGTTTCCGTCCCTCGATCTGTAGGTCACGTTCGCGACGCCGCCGAGATTGAGGACAGCGTTGGACTGCTCCTCGCCAAGGTTGCGCAGCAGCGCCGAATGGAAAGCCGGAGCAAGTGGCGCCCCCTGCCCGCCGGCGGCGACATCCGCAGTCCGAAAGTCATAGGCCACAGGGATGCCCAAAGCCTCGCGCACGCGCGCCGCATCCAGAAGCTGTAGGGTGCGCCCACTTTCTTCTTGCGACGGCGGTCTGTGAAGCACGGTCTGGCCATGGATCCCCGCGATATTGGGCACGGGGCCGTCCCAACCCTGGACTAGCTGCCTCCAGGCGTCGGTATGTGTTCGTGTCAGGACGTCTTCAGCTTCCCGGAATGCGCCCTGCGGCTTTGGACCCGTCCATTTCCACTGCCGCGCCGCATCGGTCGCGGCTTTCAGGGCTGCACGTTCGTCAGGCGTGTACTTGCGCTCGGCGACGGGGCCAAAATCGAGGACGCGCTCACCATCGGTGAGAATCAAGGCCGCATCCACGGCGTCAATCGAGGTGCCGGACATGAAGCCTGCAGCCCATACCGGCTCAAAATGATCTGTCGCCTGTTCCAATTATCCCATGACCCGTGCTAGCAGCGCCCTTCGATAATGGAGAAACCGGCATGAGCCAATACAGGTCCGACTTCCTGAGCGCGCTGGAATCGCGCGGCTTCATCAAGCACGTCACCCATCCCGCCGAGCTGGATGCCTACTGTGCCAGCGGAAATCCTGTGGCCTATATCGGCTATGATGCAACGGCTGACAGCCTCCATGTTGGCCACCTTGTTCAAATCATGATGCTGCGTCATCTGCAGCGCTGCGGCGGCAAACCTATCGTTCTGATCGGCGGTGGCACCACGAAAGTGGGCGATCCCACCGACAAGGAAAAGCAGCGCCCGCTCCTCACCGATGAGCAGATCGCGGCCAATATGGAAGGTATCAAAAAGGCCTTCCAGCCCTTCCTCAAATTCGGAGACGGGCCGTCAGACGCCATCATGGTCAACAATGATGACTGGCTTGGTCAGCTTGGCTACCTGAAGCTCCTGCGCGAGGTGGGCGTTCACTTCACCATCAATACGATGACAAAGCAGGAAACGGTGGCCCGGCGCCTGACCAATGAGCAGCCCTACACCTTCCTCGAATTCAATTATCTGATCATGCAGTCCTACGACTTCCTGGAGCTCTTCCGGCGCCATGGCTGCAGGCTGCAACTCGGTGGCTCTGACCAGTGGGGCAATATCGTCGGCGGTGTCGACCTCATTCACAAGGCCGAGGGCGGTGATGCCTACGGCCTTACGACCAACCTGATCACCACGGCATCCGGCAGCAAGATGGGCAAGACGGCTGGTGGCGCAGTCTGGCTCAATGCTGACCGCAAATCGCCCTACGAGTACTGGCAGTTCTGGCGCAACACAGAAGACGCCGATGTCGGCCGCTTCCTGCGCCTGTTCACCGATCTTTCCATGCCCGAGATTGAGGAGCTGGAAGCTCTGGAGGGCGCGGAGATCAATCAGGCCAAGGTGGCGCTTGCCAATGCGGCGACGACGCTTCTGCATGGCGAGGAAGCCGCTCGGGAGTCGGAACGGGCGGCATCGGCTGTTTTTGGCGAAGGCAGCACCGACGAGGCGTTGCCGACGGCGAATGTGGACGCAAGCGAATTCGATAGCGGCCTGCTTGTCGCGGCCGCGTTCACCCTTGCCGGCCTGACAAAGTCCAACGGCGAGGCCCGGCGCCTCATCAAGCAAGGCGCGGCGCGCATCAATGATGAGAAGGTCAGCGACGAGAATGCGACGTTGACGCGGTCCGATCTCGGCGATGGCGATGCGGTGAAACTGTCGGCAGGCAAGAAACGCCACGCCCTGCTGAAAGTGGGATGAGCCTTAGCTGTTGCCGGTCGCGATGAGATCGCTGTCGGGAAATTGCGAGCGGAAACGGCCTTCATGCTTTTCGCTCAGCCCGACAGTGATGTCCGTGCTGCCATCCTCCTGCACTACCTCGTCATAAACCGCGCCATATTCGTAGAGCCACGCTCGTACGGCGCCTTCGCTCGGGAGGACCCGAACCAGGAAGGTGCTAAGCTCGTCCTGAATCGATAGCTGGACCAGCTTCAGCAGATCATCGATTCCCTCGCCCGTATAGGCTGAGGTCGCCACGGCCGGCGTCTCCTGAAGACCCGAGCGCGCCGAGAGCTTCAGCGTCTCCTGAATATCCTCAGGCAGCAAGTCGATCTTGTTCCAGGCCTCGATGATGGGGGGCAGCTCCTGCCCGGATTCATCCTCGAGCCGTTTGAGGACAGAAAGGACGTCCTGCTTGCGTTCCTCATCCGACTCCTCTGATCGATCCCGCACGTGAATAAGGAGATCGGCTTCCAGCGTTTCCTCTAGGGTCGCACGAAAGCTGTCGATAAGATGGGTCGGCAGATCGGAAATGAAGCCGACCGTATCGACTAGCGCCGCATCGCCGAGGCCTGGTAGCTCCATGCGCCGGATCGTGGGGTCCAGCGTGGCAAAGGGCATGTCACGGGCGAAGACATTGGCCCCCGTCATCCTGTTGAACAGGGTCGACTTACCGGCATTGGTGTAGCCGACGAGGGCTATGACCGGAAAACCTGCCTCGCGCCGGCCAGAGCGTTGCAACCCGCGCGTGCGGCGGACTTCTTCAAGATCAGACTTGAGCGAGGCGAGCTGGCGGTCGAGCATTCGCCGGTCAGCCTCAAGCTGTGTTTCCCCGGGACCGCTCAGGAAGCCCTGACCGCCGCGCTGGCGTTCAAGGTGGGTCCAAGTTCGCACAAGTCGCGAGCGCTCATAGGACAGGCGGGCAAGCTCAACCTGGAGCTTGCCTTCCTTGGTCCGGGCGCGGAGGCCGAAAATTTCAAGTATAAGCCCGGTGCGATCTATCACCTTTGTGCCCAGAGCGCGTTCCAGATTGCGCTGCTGCACAGGTGTCAGGGCGGCATCGATCACGCAAAGGGTGCAGTCGGAGGCCGCTATGTCTTCCTTCAGGCGTTCAAGGATACCGCCGGACAGGAGATGCGATGCACTCGGTTTGCGCACATTCTCAGCGCGCAGGAAAGCAAGGTTGCAGCCCAGCGCTTCAACGAGGCCGGATGTCTCGGCCAGCCGCTCACGGTCTGGCCGGTCGCCCGGTTGCGTCCATGGAATGATAACACCCGCCCTATCCTGGGCCGGTGTGCGGTCAATGAGTTCGGTGCTCAATCCTTGTCCGCGGTGGTTTCTTCATCGAAGAGCTGGACAGGTGCGCCCGGTGCGATCGTCGAGATCGCATGCTTATAGACAAGCTGGGGTGGCCGCCCATCCCCACGAAGGAGGACGCAGAAATTATCGAACCAGGTCACGACGCCCTGAAGCTTCACCCCATTCACAAGGAAAATCGTGAGCGGTGTACGAGACTTCCGGACAGCATTGAGGAACGTGTCCTGCAGGTTTTGTTTTTTATCCGACGACATGGTCTTTATCCGTATGCTGGAGCTGTTCGCTATGCGTTTTCGCTGGCGCTATCCGGATTGGCAGGGCAATGCAAGTCCCAGCTGCCTAGCGACGCCAAAATGATACTGTAAGCAACGGAATCAAGGCCAGTACCTCCAGACGGCCCAGTATCATGCCAAGAACCGTCAGCAACTGGTATAGCGGCGCATCGGATATCTCGGATCGCGGAATAAGGTGTCCGGAGTTGGTCAGACTTCCGAGTGTCGTCGACAGGGCGTCGTCAAAGCCAAGCCCCAGAAAGGCAAAGAGCAGAAGGCCAGCGACCGAGGCAATGATATAGGCCACCAGATAGACCCATATTCCCATCAGCGTTCGATCAGATTGTACGCGGCCGCGAAACTGGAAGTGTACCAGAGACTGGCGGAACCCCATACGCAGGAACTCCTGTCCTACACGTCGGCCAAGAACATAGAGACGCGCAAGCTTCAGGCCCCCTGCCGCCGACAGCGCAGCCCCGCCAACAAGACACGGTGCAAGCTGAAGCAGAAGAGGCAGGCTGTGGGTCGTACTGGAGTCGACCAGCGCAATGCCGCTTGTCGAAAGGCTCGACAGCGTCCAGCCAATCGCATTAAGGCCTGTCAGACCCAACCCTACGCCGATAACGGAAAAGATCAGCAGGGCCATGCCAAAGGTCAGCGTTTCCGCATCGACAAGCGCCTTACGCCACTGCCTGTTTGCCAGCTGGATCATGAAGAAGATGCCGAGCGAGCCAAGGATGAGGCCAAGCGACAATCCAAATGACCTCGCGGCGTGGACGACATCTTCAGATACGCTGGCGGGATCGACCAAGCCAGTCGTGAGGGCGCTGACTGCATCGACAAAGGCGGTATGGACCGGAATGCCGCCCACGACCTCAATCGCAAATACAAGCAGGACGCAGATGCTGCCATAAAGCGCCGTGACCTTCACAACGCGCGGCATGGAGTCGAAAAAGCTCTCATCCGAAAGGCTGAAAAGCGGCGTGCGGTGTATGCCCGGTCCGTCAAGGCTCAGCGCGGCAAGCACGGTTGCCGCAAAGGTAACGGTCGCGGCCGCGCCAACCAGATGAAGCAAGGCTCTCCATAGAAGAACTGAGCCGGGGAGCTCTCCCGTGGCGGGGTCGAGGATCGAGTGACCCGTCGTGGTCAGGCAGGAAACAGCCTCATGGAAAGCCGCCATCGGACTTCCATTGGGCAGCCCCATAAGGAAAGGCGGCGCACAGACGATGCCGGCGAATACCCAGAAAAACACCATGAAAGCGAGGCCATCGGATGGCTGGGCGCGCCGCGCAGGCTGCCCCACAAGCACAATCGTGGCTGAGCTTGCTGTCAGTAGCAGGATGGCCGTCGCGATAAAAACCCGAAACTGCGCGGGCTCCGCAAGCAGAAAGGCCACGATGCCGCTAAAAACCATCGAAGCTGAAAGCCCGAAGCCGCAGACGGCAAGCATCCTGATGATCGCAGCGTAATTCATGGGCCTCGCCTGATGACGCTATCGCGCTTGCCAGCCTAGAAGAAGTCGGCGCTGACGCGGAAGAACTGCTCAACCTTGCTGGTCATGGCCGCCTCATAAAAGAGAAGGACATGGTCGTTGGGCTTAACAGTCACCTCATTGGAGGCAAAGACGACTTCATTGTCCCGAAGGACGGCTGCAGCCGTTACGCCCTTCGGCATGTCGTCATAACCCAGGGATTTTCCGATTAGCGGCGACGTATCGAGCGTGACGCCTTCGGCAATCTCTGCCGCGCCGTCCTCCAGAGATTGCAGCGCAAGGATCCGCCCCCTGCGCATCTTCATCAGGACGCGCGAAACCGTCAGGGCGCGAGGGTCAAGCACAGCATCCAGTTTCATTTCGCGAGCGAGGCTGGCAAGTTCGGGTGCATTGACCAGAGAGAGCGCGCGTTTTGCGCCCATCTGCTTTGCGAGCTTTGAAATGAGGATATTGGTCTTGTCATCATGCGTGGTCGCGATGACGAGGTCGGCTGTCGGGGCGTCGGACTCCTCGAGGATATAGCGTGTCAGACCATCGCCATGGATGACAATGGTGCGCGAGAGTTCAGCGGCTGCCCGTTCGGCGCGCCCGACATCTGCTTCAATGACGCGAACACGAACGCCCGACTGCTTCTCAAGTCCCTTGGCCACATAAAGCCCGACATTCCCGCCGCCGACGATCACGACGCGGCGCATCTCTGGCTCTGGCCGGTTGAAGATGCTGTTAAGCCGGTGGCTATGGGATTTCAGCACGGCGACGTAGGCGGTATCTCCCACCTTCAGGTGGTCATTGCCGCGCGGTGCGAAAACGTGCCCTGCCCTGTTGATCCCGACGATCCGGGCGCTGAGGCTGGGAAAGAGGCCCTGGATCTGGTCCAGCGCCGTGTCGAGGACCGGACTGTCCGCCAGGACCTCGATTGCAACGAGCTGGACGTCGCCGCGTCCGAAACTGACGCTCATCAGTGCGCCCGGCGTACTGAAGCGCTGCAGGATGGCGTCGCCCACTTCGGTTTCGGGCGAAATGACGAGATCGATTCCCAGCCCCTCGCGGGAAAAAAGCTGGCGCCAGCCCGGCGCCAGATATTGCTGAGCGCGCACACGGGCGATCTTGTGCGGAACGTTGAACAGCGTGTCGGCAACCTGGCAAATCACCATGTTGATCTCGTCGGAATAGGTCACGGCGATGATCATATCGCAGTCGTTTGCGCCAGCCGCCTGAAGAACATCGGGATAGCCGGCATGCCCCTCGATCCCACGCACGTCGAGTTCGGTCTGGACAATGTCGATCAGCTTCGTGTCCTGATCGATCATGACAATGTCGTGGTTCTCATTGGCTAGCCGGCGGGCAATCCCCTGCCCGACCCGGCCGGCACCGCAAATGATTACGCGCATGGCTAGACTTCCGATCGCGACGCAGAGGCATTCACGCCCAGCGCCTTGAGTTTCCGGTGCAGGGCCGATCTTTCCATACCGATGAATTCAGCTGTCCGCGAGATGTTTCCATCGAAACGGGTAATCTGGAGCGTCAGATATTCCCGCTCGAACTGTTCCCGGGCGTCCCGGAGCGAAAGGCCGACAAGATCCGCAGACGCCGAGGGGTTGCCGCCACCCGATATACCGCTGCGCTCCTGGGGCAGTTCATCGACGGAAACCGGCCGTCTGGCATCGTGCGGCGACAGGATGAGTATGCGCTCGACCAGATTCTTGAGCTGACGCACATTGCCCGGCCAATCCATTGATTGCAGGACGGCAATTGCTTCGGACGAGAACGAGCGCGCATTAAGCCCCGAGCTGTCGGCGATCTTGCCCGTAAAATGATCGATAAGTGCGGGAATGTCATCGCGCCGTTCCGCCAGCGACGGCACCCGGATAGGGACCACACTCAGCCGATAGAAAAGATCTTCGCGAAAACGCTTGGCGGCGATTTCTTCCTTGAGGTCCTTTGTCGACGCCGACATGACCCGCACATCGACATGCACATCCGACTTTCCGCCCACCCGCTGGAAACGCTGCTCGGTCAGCACCCGCAGGATCTTGTTCTGGGTCCCGAGCGGCATGTCCGCCACTTCGTCCAGCAACAGAGTGCCCGTATGCGCCTTCTCAAAGAGGCCGATGCGTTTCGGGCGGCCATCATGATCCTCTTCGCCAAAGAGCTCCTGCTCCATCAGGTCGGGCGCGATATTCGCCGCGCTGACCACCACAAAAGGACCGTTCTGGCGGTTGGAATGGGCGTGGATGAGCCTTGAGGCGAGCTCCTTGCCCGCCCCCGCCGGACCGGTGACCAGAACCCGGGAATTGGTCGGACCGACCTTGTCGATGGCGGTGCGCAGCGTGGTCGCTGCATGGCTGTTGCCGATCCAGTCATCGCTGCTGATCACAAGGTTGCGGAGCGAGGCATTTTCCCGCTTGAGCGCTGTGGATTCCAGGGCGCGTTCGACCAGGTGGATCAACCGGTCGGACTTGAATGGCTTTTCGATGAAGTCATAAGCGCCGCGGCGGATAGCCGCCACAGCGGTCTCGATATTCCCGTGGCCGCTGATCACAATGACCGGAATCAGCGGATCGATCGATTTCAGGAATTTAAGCAGAGACAAGCCGTCCATGTCACTGCCCTGAAGCCAGACATCGAGGATGACGAGGCCGGGCGCGCGCATCCGAACCTCTTCCAGCGCTTTCTCGGCGGTTGCTGCGCTGCGCACAGCGTAGCCCTCATCTTCCAGGACCCCGGAGATAAGGTCCCGGATATCGGGCTCATCGTCTACGACAAGGATGTCAGTGGTCATGAGAGCACCTCCGTGGACTCAGCATCATCTTCGAGTTCTTCCAGATCGGCCTGCTTGGGCAACATGATTCGCACACGTGCGCCGTTTCTTGAGCCTTCCCGCCCCTGCAACTGGATCGAGCCGCCATGATCGACAATGATCCTGTTGACGATTGCAAGGCCCAAGCCTGTCCCCTTCTCGCGTGTGGTCACATAGGGTTCCAGCAGGCGTTCGCGTGCTTCTTCGGGGAAGCCCGGACCATTGTCTTCTATGACAATCGCGATGGAGTCTTCAGCCTCCTCAGTCCGAATCTCTATAGTGCCCTGTTTTTCTTCGACATCGGTAAGCCGCTCGATGGCTTCGGCCGCGTTTTTCACGATGTTCCCAATTGCCTGCCCGAGCAAGCGTTCGTCCGCAGCGATGATCAGCGGCTTGCGGGCGTGGTGTATGTCAACCTCAATGTCGGGACTCACCACCTGCTGGGCAAAGCCCGTTTCGTCGATGAGCTTGGCAAGGTCGAAACTGTTGAGTGTCGGTTTCGGCATACGCGCAAAGCCAGAAAACTCTTCGACCATGCGGCCGATATCATTGACCTGGCGCAGAATGGTGTCGGTGCATTTTTCGAAGACCTGGTCATCCTCCGGAATATATTTGGTATAGCGCCGTCTCAGGCGCTCAGCGGAGAGCTGGATGGGGGTCAGCGGGTTTCTGATTTCATGGGCGATGCGCCGCGCCACGTCGCGCCAGGCAAGCTGGCGCTGCGCTGTGACGAGCCGGGTCGCATCGTCGAATGTCAGGACGAGCCCGCCAGTTGTGTCGCGCGCCGCCTTCAGTCTGAAGTGGCGAGCCCCACCGGCCGTTCGAAGATCAAGCGAGGCGTCAATCGGCTGTCCGCTCGCCATGGCTTCTTCCACATAGGGCAGAAAAGCAGGCGCAACGACAGAGAGATGGCGTCCTTCCACGGGTGGCTCTGCGTCAAGCAGCTTTTCCGCCGACGGGTTGGCAAGTGTGACGCGGAAGCTCTCGTCGATCCGGATGACGCCGGCACTCACCTCTTCCAGAAGGGTCTCGAGAAACAGCCGCCTGTCCTCTGCATCCTCACGTGCGCTGATCAGGGCCGAACGCTGCGCCCCGAGTTGTTCGGTCATCACATTGAATGACCGGGTCAGGGTCCGCACCTCATCCTTGCTTCGGGGAAGCGGGACGCGGATGTCCAGATTGCCATCGCGCACAGACTGGGCCGCGTTTGCAAGCCGGCCAATTGGGCCTGTGATGCGACTGGCTGCCTCAAGCGCCAGGCGGATAGCCATGAGGAGCACGAGAGCCACAATCTGGCCATACGCGACGACAAACAGCGTCTGGGACCGGGTGCTGAGTTCGCCAGCAATCCTGTACTCTTCGAGAGCCTGCTCGGCCCGGCGCAGCCGCGCAAAGGCGTCGCGATCCAGCGGCTTGGCGAGATAGAGGAATGTGTCCTCACGGCCGTCCAGTGAAATCAGAGAGGTTGCAAAACCGTCTGCCTCCTGCAGCGAGAGGATAACCTCCCCCCTCTCGGCGTCCTGGAACATCTGAGAAGTTGGCCTGCGGAAATAGCCTTCACCGCTCGTATTCTCACCCACGGCCAGCGGATCGCCTTCGCGGTCAATGACATAGGCGGCTGGCATGTTGCGGACATAGGCCTGAATGCCGAGATAGGACGAGAAGCGCTCAGGATCCTCGTTCAGCCCCTCCAGCGCGTTATTGACGTCCGTCGCCATCAGGCGTGTGTCTTCCTCCAGCACATCGCTATACTCCTCGACATTCTGGCGGGCGACGGCAGCTGTCTGCTCCACCAGGGTGACGATTCGCGTCCCGAACCATGTATCGAACCCTCTCGAAATCGCGGCCCACAGAAAGACAGATACCACCAGCGCAGGGATGACGGCGGAGAGGCTAAAGAGGAGCAGAAAACGCCGGGCAAGCCGGTTGCCTTCAGCGCCTTTCTCCAGCGTGCGCGAGGCCCGGTAACGTTGGACGATAATCAGCGCGAGGATACTGATGATAAGTGTATTGGCGATAATCATCGCCTGCACATCGCGGCTGACGGGCTCGATCGGATCGAGTTCCGAGACGGCTACGAACGTCACCATGGCCGCCAGGAAAGCGGCAATCAGGAAGAGCCACTGGAACAGCGTCCAGCCGGTCTGTGATGTTCCTGGCTTCAGAAAGCCGAGCAATCTCTACCTCACAATACGCGTTGTGTTCGGTGCGCAACAGTGAGGCTCTAAAGCAACAGCCTGCCTATGGTCAATCAATCGTCTGCGAGGCCAAGCGTGTTGATCCGTGACCGAAGCGTGTTGCGATTGACCCCCAGCAAGGCCGCCGTGCGGAGCTTGTTTCCTGACGTGACAGACAGGGCGAGCTTGATGAGGGGGCGTTCCACCTGTTCCATGATGGTACGGTGAATGTCACTGTCGTCCGGGTCAGCCTGCAGCAGGTCCGCCATGACGTATTTGTGCAGAAGTGTCTCGACCTCCTTCTCGAAGCTGCCGGAAGACGAAATATCCTTCAGCGCTTCGGCCCTAAGCTCCCGCTCGACATCGCGCTGCGAGATGACCGCATCGGGGCTGAGCGCGGCAAGACGCATGATCAGGTTTTCCAGCTCGCGCACATTCCCCGGCCAGTCATAAGCCATGACGAGGTCCATGGCGGCCTGTTCCAGCTGTTTGTTGGGCAGGCCCTTGCGCTGCGCCCGGATCAGGAAAGCGCGCACCAATTCGGGAATGTCTTCCTTTTTCTGGCGGAGCGGCGGCATAAAGATCCGAACGACATTGATCCGGTAGAACAAATCCTCGCGGAATCGGCCTTCCTCGACCAGCGTTCCGAGAGGTTTGCGCGTCGAGGCGATAATCCGGGCCCCGCCGGCTTCCCTCATCAGCTTGACCAGCTGTGTCTGCGCCTCGGCGGGCAAGTCGCCAATCTCGTCGAGATAGAGCGTTGCTCCCTTGTCGAAGGCCAGACCCGGTTCGTCCGGCGTACCAAAAAGATCGCGGCTGACACGTTCGGTGGACATAGCGGCCAGGTCAAGCGCCTTGAAGGGCCCGTTCTTGTCGCTGCCAAGTTCGTGAATGGCCTGGGCTGCCAATTCCTTGCCGGTGCCCGATTCGCCTTCAATGAGGACAGTGAGATCGGTGTTCATCACCCTTGAAATAATACGATAAACTTCCTGCATCGGCTCAGATCGCCCGATCAGCGGAAGGCTTGTCTCACCCTGCCCCTTGAGCGCTTCGGCCGCGGCTGCATCTTTCCGCAAGGGGCCCTTCAACGCCCGACCGACAAGACCTGTCAGCTGGTCGATATCGAAAGGTTTGGGAAGATAATCATAGACGCCATGGCGGGCGGCTGAGGCCGCTGTAAGGATTGTGTTCTGGCCGCTCATGACAATGACAGGAAGGTCCGGGCGCGCCAGCTTGATTGAGGGCAAGACCTCGAAGATCGCGGTGTCACCCAGATAGACGTCCGTCACGATAACGTCGCCCTCGCCATTTCGCACCCAGCGCTCGAGAGCATCGACCGAACTTGTTGCGCGGACCTGGTAGCCTGCGGTGACAAGGGTCTGATTGACGACGAGACGGATGCTGGCGTCGTCCTCTGCGAGAAGGACAGTCTTCTGACTCATTGAACATTTTCCCGTTTCATGGGCAGGAAGACGGAGAATTTCGTCTGTCCTGGCCTGCTCTCTACTTTTATACGCCCCTCATGGGCCGCCACGACTTCGGAGACGACGCTGAGGCCGAGACCGCGTCCGCCCGCCTTCGTGGATGAAAACATGTCGAACATCTGGTCGCGTGTTTCGGCGCTTATCCCCCGGCCATTGTCTTCGACCGTCACCCGGATGGCGCGCTGGAGACGCCGGGCATTGCGCTTGCTCGAGAAGGCAAAGCCGGTCTCGAACGCAGTCTGAAGCGTGACCTCGCCCTTGCCGCCAGTTTCGCTGGCCGCTTCGGCGGCATTGCGCACAATATTCTGAAAAGCCTCATGCAGATGATCTTCGTCGCCAAGGATTTCTGGAAGGGACGGATCATAGGCGCGCTTCAGGATAATGTTGCCACCATGTGCGGCCTCCTCGGCAATCATGATCTTGTCGAGGAGCTGGTGGATATTGAATCGGTCCCGGCGCGGCGCGGAGAACAGCTCAAAGGCCGATAGCCGGCTCACCAGCCGTTCGATACGGCTCGCTTCACTGCGGATCACATCGAGGAGCGGCGCCTGCTTGTCATCAGCCGTCCGAAGCAGCAGTTGCGCAGCCCCGGAAATACCGGCGAGCGGATTTTTGACCTCATGGCCCAGGATACGCCCGAAGCCGGAAATACCAGCCGCGCTGTCAGACGGATCACGCATGAGTGTTTCTGACACTGCGAGCACAATCGTCGCGTCGGGGCCTGGTCTCAGGCGGACGTCATAGAGCCGGTTCTTCGGCGCGGCCGGACCAGAAACCACGACGCCGTGCGCATTCACGTCGCCCTCTTCGCCGCTCACGCGGTCCAGAAGCTCAAAAATGGGTGAGTCGTGGTAGATAAACTCACTCAGATTACGGCCCTGCAGACTGCTGAGCGAATGGCCAAGCAGGATCTGCGCTTCGGTGTTGGCAGTCAGGATCACCCTGCGCGGATCGAGATGGATGATGGCAAAGGGCGCGAGATCTGAAAGGTTCGCCTTTTCGCTCATGCCGCGACACTCCGGGGACTCTGATAAATACGGGTAAGAAAATCGATGAGAGGACCGGGTTCATTGAAGCGGCAGGCCGCCGCGCGGATCGAGCGGCGCTCGTCCTCTGTCCAGTCATTCGCCAGGCAGTCCACAGAGGCGGAGATGTGTTTGCGCACAATGCGCAGGCCAAGAGTCGTGCCATAAAGGGACATGCTGTCCTCGATCTGCTCAATCAGGCTTTCGAACTTTTCACTCAAGCTCGGTGCCTGCCAGTCATGACGGCCCTGCAAATGCGCGGCCACTTCGCCCAGCAGCCAGGGCTGGCCCATGGCGCTGCGGCCGATCATGACACCGTGCGCGTGCGAATGTTCGAGCGCGCGATCTGCATCCCCTGTCGATCCGATATCACCATTTACAATAACAGGGAGACTGATTGCCTCTACCGTATCGCGGACGCGGGCCCAGTCCGCCTCGCCTTTATAGAACTGGCAGCGGGTACGCCCATGAACCGTCACCATGCAAAGACCGGCACGTTCTGCATATTGCGCCAGATCCGGCGCATTGAGCATGTCTCCATCCCAGCCAAGCCGCATCTTGAGAGAGACGGGCCGACCGCCAGCCCCTTCCAGGGCAGCGTCGATGATGGCCCTTGCGAGATCCGGCTCTCTCATGAGGGCGGAGCCTGACTGCCCGCCCGTTACCTGACGCGACGGGCAGCCCATGTTGATATCTATCTGGTCGACGCCTGCTTCTGCCACCAGTTCGGCACCGCGTTTCATGTCCTCCGGACGCCTGGCGGCAAGCTGGACAATCCAACGCCCCGCGCCTTCGTGACGGCATGTGCGGCGCACAACATCAGGCCGCGCCATGGCAAGCGTCTCTCCCGCAACCATTTCGGAGACAACGGCCTCTGCGCCGAAACGCACCGCCTGCCTACGGAACGCAGCGTCTGTCGAACCCGACATCGGGGCCAGCCACACCCGCTCTGCCAACTGATCGTGCATAGATCTCATATACTCAGTTTGAACATATTTTTGCTCTGCACAATAGTTGCGCATAAGTGCTCGCGCAGGAGAGAGAATAGCTGTGGCCATTCCGCATCAGCGAGGGTATTTGGCTGTCGCATGAGTATTCACGCAATAGTTGTAGCGGCAGGGTCGGGCAGCCGGGCCGGAGGCGCGACCCCAAAACAGTTCGAGTTGCTGGCCGGTAAGCCGGTTTATCGCTGGTCGCTCGACGCGTTCCGTGCAGATACGAAGGTTTCGTCAATCTGTCTCGTTCTGCCAGCTCACACGTTGGATGATATGCGTGAAGCGCTGCCTCACACCGGCAAGATTATTTGCATTGAAGGCGGGCGCGAGCGGGCAGATTCGGTACGCAAAGGTCTGGAAGCGCTCGAAGCGGCAGACGATGACATTGTCCTGGTGCACGACGCAGCGAGGCCGGGTCTTCACCAGGCGACAATTGACCAGCTCCTGGACGCGCTACAGACGCATGAAGCTGCGGCCCCTGCCCTGCCTGTTATCGACGCCCTCAAAAAACGGAACGGAGCGAACCTGACGTCGCTGGACCGCAAGGATGTATACCGCCTCCAGACCCCGCAGGCCTTTCGGGTCAGGGTATTGCGCAATGCGCTCGCGAGCAGCGAGCATGCGTTCGTTGATGATCTCGAAGCCGTTGAACACTCTGGCGCATCGGTCGCGCTGGTTCCCGGTACCGAACGATTGTCAAAGATCACCTTTGCTGAAGACTTTGAAAGGGTCCGGCGGCTGATGTTTCCAGACGCTCCATCTTTCAGGATTGGTTCAGGCTTTGACGTTCACGCGTTCGAGCCTGGCCCCGGTGTAACCCTCTGCGGCGTCTTCATAGAGCATGAAGCGCGCCTGAAGGGCCATTCCGACGCCGATGCGGGCTGGCATGCGCTGACGGACGCCATTCTCGGGGCGGCTGCCCTTGGCGATATCGGTGACCACTTCCCGCCCTCTGACGAGCGCTGGAAAGATGCCGATTCCGAAGTTTTCCTGCGTCATGCAATTGACCTCGTTCACAACCATGGGTGGACGCTGGGAAATTGCGACATCACCCTGATCTGCGAGACGCCAAAAATAAAACCGCACCGTGAAGCGATGCGCGAACGAACCGCAGCCGCAACAGGCCTGGCGCTTGAGGCGGTCAGCATCAAGGCAACAACCACCGAGGGCCTTGGCTTCACAGGCCGTCGTGAAGGTATAGCGGCGCAGGCTGCTGCCACCTTGATTGCCCTTCGATAGGAGAACCAGAATGTTTCCCGAACGCCTTCGAAATCTCTGTCTTCTCACCATGGACGAAGCGCGAGAACGCCGCGTACGCATCGCGACAGCCGAATCGTGTACGGGCGGGCTTATCGCTTCCCTATTCACCGAATTCTCAGGTTCCTCAGACGTGTTCGAGCGAGGCTTTGTCACCTATTCGAACCGATCAAAGGAAGAAGTCCTCGGTGTGCCCGGCGACCTTATCGCAGATTATGGCGCAGTTTCGGAGGCGGTAGCCCGCCTCATGGCAGAGGGCGCGCTGGAGGCTAGCCGTGCAAATCTTGCCGTTGCCGTAACAGGCGTGGCCGGGCCTGGCGGAGGCACGCCGATGAAACCGGTCGGTACGGTCCACATTGCCTGTGCGCGAGAAAATAAGGCTGTCCTGCATGAAGCCTGTTATTTCGGCGATCTCGGGCGTCATGAAGTCCGCATGGCCACGATTGAGGCGGCGCTGAACATGATCCGCCAGCAAATTCCCTAGCGGCCAGCCTCAGGTGCGCCGTTCGCCATAGCGCCGGTCGGCTTCCTGAATGAAAGCGTCCATGATCCGGTTCACCGCGAGCGATGTATTAGCCCGCGCGAGCAGCGACAGCACCGGGTTCCTGAATTCGTAATCGATGAAGAAGTCGATGACCGTGCCCAGCTTTCCGTCGGGAGTCATCTTCCAGCGGTTCTTGAGGCGTTTGAAAGGGCCGTAGGCAAGCCCGACCTCGACAACTTTTTCGTCGCTGTCGGCCATGATGTCAGTCGCGAAGGTTTCGGAAAAGCCCTTGAAACCGACATCGGCCTCACCGCGATAGTGACGGACAGGCCCGTCCTCGCGCTCCCGGCTCACCTTCATTGAGCGGATCCACTTTATGAAGTCAGGATACCGGCGAATGTCCGCGACAAGATCAAAGACCTCATCAGCGCGGTGCTCGATGGTCACCTGCTTGGAAAGGCGCGGCAAGAGCTGCTCCTACTGGTTTGCAGCGACCCGGGCCGCTTTCATTTTCGCGAAGTCCTCATCGGCGTGGTAGCTCGACCGGGTCAGCGGTGAGGCTGACACCATGAGGAAGCCCTTGGAGCGCGCAATCTCTTCATAAGACCTGAATTCATCCGGGTGCACGAAACGATCGACAGCCGCGTGCTTGCGCGTCGGCTGCAGGTATTGGCCAATCGTCAGGAAGTCGATGCCCGCAGAACGCATGTCATCCATGACCTGCATGACCTCTTCCTTGCTCTCGCCCAGACCGACCATCAGGCCGGACTTGGTGAACTGATTGGGGTCACGGGTCTTCACCCGCTCAAGCAGGCGCAGCGAATGATAGTAGCGCGCCCCCGGCCGGATCGAGAAATAGAGACGCGGCACCGTTTCAAGATTGTGGTTGAAGACGTCCGGCGCGGCATCAATGACGAGGTTCTCCCATCCATCCTTGCGAAGGAAATCCGGTGTCAGGATTTCAATCGTTGTGCCGGGCGAAGTCGAGCGGATGGCATTGATGACGTTCACAAAATGCCGGGCGCCGCCATCCTCCAGGTCGTCACGGTCGACCGATGTGATGACGACGTGCTGCAGTCCCATCTCATAGACGGCTTCTGCGACGCGGCGCGGCTCGTCCTCATCGACAGGGGACGGCTTACCTGTGGAAACGTTACAGAACGAGCAGGCGCGTGTGCAGACCTCGCCCAGAATCATCATTGTGGCGTGCTTTTTCTCCCAGCACTCACCGATGTTCGGGCAGCCAGCTTCCTGACAGACAGTGACCAGGCCTTTGGAGCGCACAATTTCGTGCGTCTCATGGAAACCGGGGCTGACCGGTGCCTTGACCCTGATCCAGTCTGGCTTGCGCAAGACAGGCGTATCGGGCCGGTTGCGCTTCTCCGGATGGCGAAATTTCTGTTTGCTCTCAATGAGTGTGACCATGGCGCTTAAATGGACCGACGCGGCGTCATCATCAAGCTGCAATGTCGCATGCCGGGTCTGAGCACGCTGACGAAGGCGAGTTGCTTTCGTCACCTTCTGTGACATTTTGTGACCAAAGATTGATCAACACGAGCCATATCAAGCATGTCGACCACTCCGAGCACGACCCCGTTCAACATCAAACGGACCAGAACCGATATCTTCTCAGCGTTCCTGCGGGCGCGAAAGGAGTTCGGGTCGTCGAAAGTTGCCCTGGTGGACGGTGATGAGCGCGAACTGACCTATAATGAGATTGCGCGGGCGGCCTTTGCCCTGGGCTCGGCCCTAAAGAAGAAGACCAGCAAGAATGAAGTCGTTGGGATCATGTTGCCCACGGGTGCCGGCGCCGTCATCGCGTTTCTTGCTGTTCTGGCCGCCGGTCGCACGCCAGCAATGCTCAACTTCACGGCCGGGTCGGCCAATATCAAATCCTCCATGAAGGCTGCGCAGGTCAGCCGCGTGCTCACAGCCCATAAATTCGTGGAGCTCGGCAGCCTCGAACCGCTCATCGAAAGCCTGAGCGAGGCAGCTGAAATGGTTTATCTGGAAGATGTTCGCGAAAGTCTCAGCCTGAAGGACAAACTTCATGGTGTTATCGGGCCGATTTTTCCTTCCGCAGTCTTCTCGGGACCCGACTACCGTAAGACGGGTGTCATCCTCTTTACCTCCGGCACTGAGGGCGAGCCGAAAGGCGTAGTTCTCAGCCACCAGAATATTGTCGCCAATGTCGAACAGGTCCGGGATCATATCGGCCTCGATCCGGAGACGGATTCTGTCTTCAATCCACTCCCGACCTTTCACTGCTTCGGTCTGACCGTCGGTGCGCTCCTTCCTATCATGGCTGGCGTCAAGGCGATCTTCCATCCCACGCCGCTCCAGCCCCGCGAAATTGCAAAGCGTATCCGTACGACCGGCGCGACCATCCTGCTCGCGACGGACACCTTCATCTCCCAATATGCGCGCGTTGGTGAGGACGGCGACCTCAGCAGCGTGCGCCTGGCCGTCTGCGGCGCCGAGCGCGTACGCGATGAAACCCGCCAGCTTGTGCGACGCAAGTTCCAGATCGAAATCCTTGAAGGATATGGCGCAACTGAAGCTTCGCCCGTTGTTGCCGCCAACAGCATTGAACTGAACAAGCCCGGTACCGTTGGACAACTCATGGCCGACATGGAGTATGAGCTAGTCCCTGTCGATGGCATCGAGGATGGCGGCAAGCTTCGAATTCGCGGCCCCAACGTCATGCAGGGCTATATGCGTCCCGACAATCCCGGCGTCATAGAACCGACCGATGAAGGCTGGCACGACACCGGAGACATTGTTGCGATCGACAAGGATCGCTGCATTCGTATCCGTGGCCGCGTAAAGCGGTTCGCCAAGATTGGCGGCGAGATGGTCTCGCTTTCTGTGGTGGAAAATTGCGCCAGCGCCATCTGGCCAGATGACATGCACGCGGCCGGCGCCATACCGGACCCTCGCAAGGGCGAACAGGTGGTTCTGCTGACGACAGCCAGATCCGCCAACCGCAGCGACATACTTGCCTGGTCGCAATCGCACGGTGTTTCGGAACTTTCCGTGCCCCGCAAAGTCTATCATGTCGATGACATTCCAGTTCTTGGAACAGGAAAAGTCGACTATGGCGCCGTCAACCGGATGGTCCGCGATCTGACCGACACCTGAGTGTCACGGATAGATACGAGTTTCGCCATGCGAAATTCACATTTCTCCTGTTGATGCGCGCCGCAAGACATAAAGCAAAGACAGGCAAGAAATTACATGCTGCTCAAACTCGCTACCTCGCTCCTCGTCTCATCCGGCCTGGCCCTCAGCGCCGCTGCCGAGACGGACAAGAACGTCCTCGGCTGGCTTGAACATGTCCGGATCGCAGATCTTGATATTGAACTCGACGCCAAGCTCGACACGGGGGCCAAGACCTCTTCAATCCACGCGGAAATCATGTCCGCGCCCGATCGCAAGGACTTCGACGATGAGGATGAGAGCCGCGACATCATATTCAAGGTCATCAATGAAGATGGCGACGAACGGACCATTGAAACGGAAATTGTGCGCTGGGCCGCCATCAAGACCAAACGCGGTGGCCTCATCCACCGCCCGGTCGTTGATCTTGAATTCTGCCTCGGTGGACTACTGATCGAAGACGAAGTTACACTCGCAGACCGAGGCAATTTCAATTACGAGACCCTCATCGGGCGTAATATGCTTGAGGCGGCGGATATTGTTGTTGACGCAAGTGAAATCTATACGAAGCGTGCCCGTTGTCCTAAATAGCCCCCCGTTACTGTAACAGGGCGAGTCGGAGTCGGTTTTTGAAACGTACCCAATTGCTTATCATCGTGGGCGCACTCATTGCGGCCGCGCTGGGCATCTTTTCCTACAAGGTCACCCGACTCGGCTTTCCCGTCGTGCCGAACCTCGATTCCAATACGTGGACGATCGAGGCAAAGGTTTCTTTTCGTGGACGCGGTGAACCAGTCACGCTGCGCCTCGCCCTGCCCAATTCAGACGGCGCCTTCACGGTGGTGGATGAGAGTTTTGTCGCGTCCGGTTTCGGCGTTGAAACGGAGAACACCGAAGCAGGACGCCGGGCGATCTTCGAACGGCGCGCCCAGGATGGCAACGCCGTTCTCTTCTACAGCGCGAAGCTGATTTCTGTCGATCAACGCTATTCGGGCGAAAACCGGCCGACGCCGGAAGCCGTTTCGGACTATCGCCGGTCGGAGCGACGCCGCGCGATTCAGGAAAATGCGACGCCGCTTCTTGTGGCGCTGGATTCGGTTCTCACCGAGGCGCTGGAGAAGTCTGCTGGTGAGCGTAGTTTCATAACCCAGCTTGCCCGCCTCAGCGCAGATGAGGGTGATGACCGCATCTCCACCATCATCGAAGGCGGTCCGCCGGAGATCGAGAACGCGTCAGACCGGCTGGTTTTCCTCCTGAACGCCGCGGGCACGCCGGCGCGTCATGTTCAGGGCATCATCCTGGATACCGACACACGGCAAGCACCGCTGACGACGTGGATCGAATACTGGCTGGGCGACCGCTGGGTCAGCGCCAATGGCACCACGGCCGAACCGCTCGACGACGCCCGTGCCCTGCCTATCGTTTATGACCGCGACCCAATCGTGGACGGCGATGGCTTCAATCGTCTTGGGGTCTCCTGGTCTGTAGCGCGGAACTTCGAAAGCCAGCTCTCACGTGCATTGGAGCGCGGCGAGGAGTACGCGCCATGGGTCAACGCGACATCCCTTCTCAGCCTGCCGATCGACCTCCAGCTCGTGTTTCGGGTGCTGCTTCTCATCCCTCTTGGCGCACTGATTATCGTTATCCTCAAACAGGTGATCGGCATGCCTGCCTTCGGCACATTCATGCCGGTCCTTATTGCGCTTGCGTTCCGTGAGACGCAGCTGCTGACCGGGATCACGCTTTTTGTCGGGATCGTCGCGGTCGGCCTTCTGTTGCGTGCCTACTTCAATCAGCTGCAGCTGCTGCTCGTGCCGAGACTTGCCGCCGTGCTGATCATCGTGACCTTCGTCATGATGTTCATCGCGCTGGCCGGTGAGGCAATGGGGATACAGACAGGACTCTCCATCTCACTCTTCCCGCTCGTCATCATCACAATGACCATCGAGCGCATGTCGTTGACCTGGGAAGAAGACGGCGCCGCAGAGGCGCTCAAGAAGGCCGCAGGTTCACTGGCAGGCGCCATTCCCGCCTATTACATCCTGACCAGCGAATACATTGAGCATATCGCCATTGTCTTCCCCGAGCTTCTTCTCATCGTACTCGCCATCGTCCTGCTGCTCGGGCGCTATACCGGTTACAAGGTCACCGAGTTCTTCCGCTTCAAAGTGCTCGCCAATGAGGGGCGGACCAGCTCATGATACGGTTTGGGCCGGTCACCAAGCTCGCCAAGGCGGGGGTTCTCGGCATGAATAGCCGAAACCTCGACTTCATCACCTCCTACAATCCGCGCCGTTTCTATCCACTTGTTGATGACAAGGTGATTACCAAGAAGCTTGCCATTGAGGCCGGCGTGACTGTGCCGGAACTCTACGGCGTTATTCGCTACGGCGGCGAAATGCACATCATCGAAGAAGTGGCCGAAAAGCACCGCTCCTTCGTCGTCAAACCAGCCAACGGCTCAGGCGGCGGCGGTATCATGGTCTTCAATGGGGTTGCCAAGACGGGACTTCGCCGGATGAACGGCCAGATCGTCCCGTGGCCCGATGTGAAATACCACCTCAACAACATGCTCAGCGGCATGTTCTCCATGGGGGATGGTTCAGACGAGGTCATGATCGAAGAACGCCTCGTGCCACATTCAGCGTTTTCGAAACTCGCTTTTGGCGGGGTGCCCGATGTCCGTGTGATCGTCTTTCGCGGTATTCCCGTCATGGCGATGCTTCGCCTGCCGACCGCCGAGTCAGACGGCAAGGCCAATCTCCACCAGGGCGGCATCGGCGCTGGAATCGACCTTGTCACCGGTGTGACCACGCGCGGCGTCCAGCACAATGACGCCGTCGATCTTCATCCGGACTTCGAGACCCCTGTCCGCGATTTTGAGGTCCCCTCCTGGATGGACATCCTTGAGCTGGCGAGCCGGCTTGGGCACCATGTAGGCCTTGGCTATGTCGGCGTCGATATCGTAATCTGCGAGCATAAGGGCCCTACCCTTCTGGAGCTGAATGCCCGCCCCGGTATCGCGATCCAGACAGCTAATCTGAGAGGTCTTCGTCCGCTGCTCATGCCGATTCACAGATTGCCGTCCATCCCGGAGGATGTCCACGAACGCATCGAGATCGCCCACGCCAACTGGAAAGGCGAGTCCCTGGAGCGATTTCTCGCTCCAGGCGAGGATATGAAACGCGGCTAGACCGTCCGCTTCGCCTTGTCCTTGGCGTTCTGTACCTCGATGGCGTCACGCGCGGCCTTCCATTCGGCATCGCCCCACTGCGTCAGCTGGGCAAAGTTCCCGCCCGACGCATTGTACATGGCCCCATCAATGGCAATCGTCTGGCCGTTCACATATTCGGCGCCCGGCGCCATCAGGAAGACGGCGAGGTTGACGAGTTCATGCATTTCACCGACCCGACCCATGGGGTTTCCGGCGCCCGAGTCGCGACGCTCGCTGCCTTCCGTCTCCGGTGAGAGGCGGTTAGACATACCTTCAGTCGGGAATGGTCCCGGGGCAATCGCGTTGAAGCGCAGGCCATAACGGCCCCATTCCACGGCCAGGCTCTGGGTCATTGTATTCACAGCGGCCTTGGACATCGCCGATGGCACGACGAACGGGCCACCATTCCATACCCATGTCGTCAGGATAGAGATGACATTGCCGCGCATCTTCTGATCGATCCAGCGTTTGCCGATATCGTGCGTCATATAGAACGAGCCGCGGAAGACGATGTTGGAAATTGCATCGAACCCGCGAATGGACAGGTCCTCTGTTCGCGAGATAAAATTACCGGCCGCATTATTGACCAGGCCCGTCAGCGCGCCATGCTTGGACCAGATTGCGTCATTCATGTCAGTGATGGCTTCAGCCACTCGGATGTCGCAGGCATGAGGGACGACCTTGCCGCCATGCTTGTCCATCAGTTCCTGCGCCGTCTCCTCGCAGACCTGCCCGCGCCGACCGCATATATGAACTTCGGCGCCGAGCTTGAGAAAGCCCTCCGCCATCTCCTTGCCAAGGCCGGTGCCCCCGCCGGTCACCAGAACGCGTTCTCCGTCCATCAGGCCGGATCTGAACATGAGCTTGTCTGTATCCACGATATGTCTCCCTTGATTTTGAGGAGACCATAATCGCCGTGGCTATTTGCGAAAGGGCAAACTGACCAATCGCCAGAGCAGCCATAGCGGCAAAACGACAGCTGCCCCAGCGAGAAGTGGTTTCCAGAATGTCTTCACGATCCAGAGGAACGCGCTGAACAGGGTCTGCACCAGTTCCCATGCCGCTCCACCCAGATTGATTCCCTGCCGTTCGGGGCTGAAATCCAGCGCCAGAAGAAAGAGGCCGACGACAATGCTGAGCGCTATGAGCTGCAGCACCGTCCAAGGACCAACTGAGAAAAGCCGGGAGGCCAATGAACGCTTTGGCGCCCGGCTGGTCTCCTTCGGCTCGCCTGTCGTTGAATCGACGGGCGTGACAACGGGCTCTTCGACAGAACTGGTATCAGTCATTCAACATCTGCCTTTCGGGTGTCCCTCGACAGCTAGTTCGCCGTCTTCTGAACCAGTGTACGGTGCGGATACGGAATGGAAATACCCTGCGCGTCGAAAGCTTCCTTCACCTGCTTGGTGAGGTCGAACTTGAGATTCCACAGATCGGTCGCCTGGCACCATAGCCGGCATGTAATATCCACCGAGCTGTCGCCCAGATTCGTGACTTTCACGAACGGCTCTGGATCGGGCAAGATGCGATCATCCTGATCGACAATGCCTTTGATGATGCCGAGCGCCTTGTCCATGTCGTCATCATAATCGATACCAAACACAAGATCGCAGCGGCGTGTGTCATAGCCGGAATAGTTCTTGATGATCCCGTCGATTGCCTCGGTGTTCGGAATGATGATCTTCACATTGTCGAGGGTCGCAAGAATGGTCTGGAAGAGGTTGATCTCCTTCACTGTGCCGACCGCATCCGCAATCTCGACGAAATCGCCGTTTTTGTAGGGGCGAAAGAGCATGATCATGACGCCAGATGCGATATTGCCGAGCGCACCCTGCAGCGACAGACCAATTGCCAAGGTCAGCGCACCCAGAACGGCAACAAAGCTTGTAGCCTGCACGCCGAATACCTGAAGCGAGGCGATCAGTACGGCGGCCGTGACAAACCAGCGGACCAGAGAGCCGAAGAAAGCGCCCAGCGTTTCGTCGACACCTGCACGCCTCGATGTCTGCTTGCGCACCACGCCCGCTAGCCAACCTGCGATACGCAGACCGATAACCAGGACGAGGATGGCGCCAAGCACTTTCAGCGCGCCGCTCAGTATGGCCGGCCAGTATTCGGCAATAATTGCGTTCAGATCGATATTTTCTAGCTGTTCCATAAGGACCTCTTGTTTTCCAGCCCATCAGCTAG
This sequence comes from uncultured Henriciella sp., assembly GCF_964005855.1. Lineage (NCBI taxonomy): Bacteria > Pseudomonadati > Pseudomonadota > Alphaproteobacteria > Hyphomonadales > Hyphomonadaceae > Henriciella > uncultured Henriciella sp. The sequence goes on along the minus strand of NZ_CAXFSW010000003.1, from coordinate 285,654 downwards.
AACAAAGTCCTATGATTACAAACGCCAATGTGAACTGCTCTGCCCACTTGTGCGGTCCGGCGTGAGCTGTCTGCGGTCAAGCATGTGCACGCGGCTGTCCCCGACCGCAACGACCATCCATCCGTCAGAAAAATGCCGGCTGACCGCATCGTCCAGAATGTTCAGCCCGCCCGTATAAGCCCCGAGCGACGGCATGATCAGCCTGTGTCCGTCGGTAACGAAACATTTGCGGCGTAACGCCCTGCCCCGGCTCTTTACACGCGCGATCGGGTGAAGGTGCCCGGAGAGCTCGCCCGCCTCTCCCGTGGGCTCATGCCTGAAGACGCAGTCGTCGATCCGGAAGGTTTTCGCGCCGCGTCCACCAAGATGTGCGGGCGGATCGGGATCGTGATTACCTTCAACCCAAATCCAGTCGGCCCGCGCTGTCAGGGCACGAATACGCAGCCGCTCTGCTGGAGAAATGCGTGCTTCTGCGCGCGGATCGTGGAAACTATCGCCTAGCGAGATCACGCAGTCGGGGTCAAACTCATCGACCAGCGCCTCCACCAGTTTCAGCGTGGCGCTGGTGTCATAGGGGGGTAGGAACTGGCCGCCCGCCGCATAGCTCGACCCCTTTTCAAGGTGCAGGTCCGAGACGATGAGTGTGCGCTGCGTCGGCCACCAGAGCGCGCCCTGAGCGAGCGGTGTAAACAGCTCGCCGCGAAGGTGCAGCTGCAGTGTATATCCGGTGTTTCTGAGGGGCGCCGACATGAGCTGAATCATGCCGGGCGCCGCTCTGGAGGTCAATTTAACGATGCGGGCAAAGCTGCCTTCTGCGACGGCTAGATGTGGATCACGCGGCCTTGCGAGGCGAGCACACTCTCATGCATCATTTCCGAAAGGGTCGGGTGCGGGAAGACGGTATGGATCAGCGTTTCCTCCGTCAGCTCCCCTTCGCGCGCGATGACATAGCCCTGAATAAGTTCGGTGACTTCGGCGCCGACCATATGCGCACCAAGCAGCTCACCTGTTTCAGCGTCGAAGATTGTTTTCACCAGACCTTCCGCCGCTCCGAGAGCGATGGCTTTGCCATTGCCCATATAGGGAAACTTGCCGACCTTGATCTCGCGGCCCGTTTCCTTTGCCTGGGCCTCTGTCAGACCGACGGAGGCAATCTGCGGATGCGAATAGGTGCAGCCCGGCACATTCCAGGCATCGAATTCGTGTGCTTCATCGGCGCCAGCAATGCCCTCGACGCACATGATGCCTTCATGGCTGGCCTTGTGCGCGAGCCATGGGGCGCCTGTCAGGTCGCCGATCGCATAGAGGCCATCGACACCGGTACGGCCGAAGCCGTCGACCATGACGTGGGTCTTCTCGACTTTCACGCCGAGCTCTTCGAGCCCGAGCCCCTCAACATTGCCCACGATACCAATGGCGAGGATGACCCGGTCGACCTCCAGCTTCTCGGTCTTGTCACCTGCGGAGATGTCGGCGGTGACCTTTCCGTTCGACTTCTTCAGTGATTTGACCTGCGCACCGGTGTGGAACTTGATGCCCTGCTTTTCGAACTGTTTGCGCGCAAGGCCTGAAATCTCCTCATCCTCGACGGGCAGAATGCGGTCGACCGCTTCGACGACGGTCACATCGCTGCCAAGCTCATTATAGAAACTTGCGAATTCGATGCCGATGGCGCCCGAGCCGATGACGAGCAGCTTCTTGGGTGTTTCCTTCGGCACCATCGCTTCGCGATACGTCCAGATGAGATCGCCGTCCGGCTCAAGGCCCGCCTGCGGGATCGCGCGTGCGCGGGCGCCCGTCGCAAGAATCACGTTTTTAGCCTTGTAATCCTTGCTCTTTCCGTCCTTGTCCTTCACAGAGACCGTCGGTGCAGGCTTACCCTTTTTCAGCGTTGCCTCGCCCATGATAACGTCGATCTTGTTTTTCTTCATCAGGTGGCTGACGCCGGAGGACAGCTGTTTGGCGACGCCGCGCGAGCGCTTCACCACGGCTTCAAGGTCGAAATCGGCCTTGTCGATTTTCAGGCCGAAATCCTTGGCATGATTTGCGTAGTGCAGAACCTCGGCAGAGCGCAGGAGCGCCTTGGTCGGGATACAGCCCCAGTTGAGACAGATCCCACCAAGGCTTTCGCGTTCAACAATGGCGGTCTTCATGCCGAGCTGGCTTGCCCGGATTGCAGCAACATAGCCGCCAGGGCCGGAGCCGATGACGATAAGGTCGTAGTCAGCCATCCTTGGCCTCCTGATTTAAAGCAGCATGCTCTGCGGGTGTTCGACATAGCGCTTGAAGGCGGCGAGCCATTTTGCGCCCTCCGCCCCGCCAATGACGCGGTGGTCGCAGGAAAGTGTCACGGTCATCACCGTTGCCGGCACGATCTCACCGGACTCATCCACAACCGGACGCTTCTCCCCTGCCCCGACCGAGAGGATCATGCCTTCCGGCTGGTTGATGATCGACCCGAACGACTTGATGCCAAACATGCCGAGATTGGAGATGGAGAAGGTTCCGCCGGCATATTCCTGTGGCTTGAGCTTGCGCTCACGCGCCCGTGTCGCAAGGTCCTTCATCTCGCGGGAAATCGTCGCGAGACCCTTGGTCTGCGCATCGCGGATGACCGGCGTGATGAGGCCGCCATCGATGGCAACGGCCACGGAGATGTGCGCCGACTTATGATAGGCAATGCCCTTATCGGTGAAGCTGGCATTACAGTCTGGCTCAGACATCAGCGCCAGAGCCGACGCCTTGATCAGCATATCGTTGACCGAGATCTTCACGCCTTCAGGCGCCGCTTCATTGATATCGGCGCGCGAGGCGAGCAGCTTGTCCAGCTTGATGTCCACATTGAGCGGGAAGTGCGGGACCTGCATGAAGCTCTGGGTCAGGCGCTTTGCGACCGTCTTGCGCATGCCATCGAGAGGCTTGAGTTCATAGCTCTCCGGGTCATAGACGCGGTCATCCAGCACCTGCGGCAGGATGAGGCCATCAGGGGCCTGCGGCGCTGCTGCAGGCGTATCGCCCTTGGTTGTGTCCTGTGCTGATTTCTTCTGGCCTGGTTCGGCCGCCTCAACATCCGCTTTGACGATACGGCCGCGCGGGCCGGATCCCTCGAGAGTGGAAAGGTCGATGTCGCGCAAAGCAGCGATGCGGCGCGCAAGCGGGCTTGCCTTGATCCGGTCCTTGCCCGAGCCGACATCGGCGAGCTTTGGCGGCGTGCCTTCAAGCTCCTTCGTCAGGTCTTTGCCTTCGGCCTCGCGTGGCTTCTGGGCGGTTTCCCCTTTGCCGGTCGTGCGGTCCGGGTCGCTCTCTTTGGGTTTCTGCTCTTTGGAGGGAGAGGACTCTGCTGACTCGGACTTCGGCTCATCATCCTTGGCATCCGCTGAGTCATCATCGGCTGCACCCGTATCGGCCGGTGCTTCGATCTCATCAGGGTCTTCGCCCTCTTCAGCGAGGAGCGCGATAACGGAGTTAACCTTTACGCCTTCGGTGCCCGCGTCGACGAGAATTTTTGCGATCGTGCCTTCATCGACAGCTTCGACTTCCATCGTCGCCTTGTCGGTCTCGATCTCGGCAATCACATCACCTGAGGAAATGGTGTCGCCCGGCTTGACCATCCATCTGGCAAGCGTGCCTTCCTCCATGGTCGGAGAGAGGGCCGGCATGGTAATATTAATGGCCATCAGCTTTTGCCTTTGATCGTCGTTCCAGAGAGGTTCGGTGCGTGGCGCAGACGCTCGCCGATGCCGCCGAGAATCTGCTCCATGATCTCCTGCGCCGAGGGCCCGTCCGGGTTCTGTTCGCGCAGCACGCGAGTCACGTGCTTGGCAATGTCAGCCAGCATGAAGCCCCACATTGGCGGCTCCTTTTCAGGGTCGCCCGAGCTACCGATCATCAAGCTGACATGGTCCTGATTGTTCGAAATCCAGAACCGGATCATTTCCTGCGCAACGGCGTCATCCTGGATCGTGCCCGGCTTGGACAATTCCTTGTGTTCACTTGACATAACACACCTGCTTGGCCGCCTTGATAATGTCCGCCGTGCCCGGAAGGCTCATAGCTTCGAGGTTCGCAGCGTACGGCAAGGGCACATCTTTCTGGTGGACACGGGTCGGGGGCGCATCGAGGTAATCGAACGCTTCGTTCACCACTGTCGCGCAGATCTCGGCACCGACACCCATGAAGCGCCAGCCCTCCTCGCACGTCACAATGCGGTTGGTTTTCTTCACGCTCTCGATCACCGTATCGGTGTCGAGCGGACGCAGCGAGCGAAGGTCGATGACTTCGGCCTCGATGCCGTCTTCGGCCAGCTTTTCCGCCGCCTGCAGGGCAAAGCCGACCATGCGTGAATGGGCCACCAACGTCACGTCCGTGCCCGGCCGGCGCACACGGGCCTTGCCAATGGGCAGGACATAATCCTCGATATCCGGGACCGGGAAGCTCTCGCCATAGAGAAGCTCATGCTCAAGGAAGACGACCGGGTTCGGGTCGCGGATCGCGGCCTTGAGAAGACCCTTTGCGTCAGCCGCATCATAGGGTGCCACGACCTTGAGACCCGGCACATGCGAATACCATGCGCTATAGTCCTGGCTGTGCTGGGCACCAACGCGCGCCGCCGCCCCATTCGGGCCACGGAACACAATCGGGCAACCCATCTGTCCGCCGGACATGTAAAGCGTCTTGGCGGCCGAATTGATGATCTGGTCAATCGCCTGCATGGCGAAATTGAAGGTCATGAACTCCACAATGGGCCTCAGGCCACCGAATGCCGCTCCCACGCCGAGACCGGCAAAGCCATGCTCGGTAATCGGTGTATCGACGACGCGTTTGTCGCCAAACTCCTGCAGCAGTTCGCGGGTTACCTTATAGGCGCCCTGATACTCGGCCACTTCTTCGCCCATGACAAAGACCGTCTCGTCCCGGCGCATTTCTTCGGCCATGGCATCGCGGAGCGCATCACGCACGCTGGTGTCCACAAAACTTGTGCCTTCCGGCACATCCGGATCCGTCAGCGTCTCTTCCTCGGGCTCAGGTGGAGCAGAAGCGCCTTCGTCCTCAGAGCCCTGATCGCTGCTGTCACCATCGCCTTCGGTTGCCGGCGCATCCTTGGCTTCAGTCTGTGCCTTTGACTCTTCCGCGCCTTCGTCAGCAGGCGAATCGTCAACGTCATCGACGCTTTCGCCTTCCTCAGCCAGACGCGCGATGACGGCATTCACCTTCACATTCTCGGTCCCTTCAGGGACGAGGATGGCGGCAAGCGTACCTTCATCGACCGCTTCAACTTCCATCGTCGCCTTATCGGTCTCGATCTCGGCAATGACGTCGCCGGACGAAATCTCGTCGCCTTCCTTCTTGAGCCAACGCGCAAGCGTGCCCTCTTCCATTGTCGGCGACAGGGCCGGCATCAGAATATCGATAGCCATCAGGCAGACTCCACTTCACGCAACACATCTGTCCAGAGCTCTTCTGGATCGGGCTCGGGACTATCAAGGGAGAAGTCGGCGGCTTCCTTGACCAGCTCCTTGATCTCCTTGTCGAGATCCTTCAGCTCCTCCTCGGTCGCGATTTCCTGTTCAAGCATACGGCCCTTCAGGCCATCAATCGGGTCGTGATGGGTGCGGATGTCGTCCACCTCTTCGCGCTTGCGGTACTTGGCCGGGTCCGACATGGAGTGACCGCGATAGCGATAGGTCTTCATTTCGAGAATATATGGCCCCTTGCCCGACCGCGCATATTTCGCGGCCTTTTCGCCTGCGGCCTTCACGGCGTAAACGTCCATGCCGTCGACTTCCTCGCCCTCGATTTCGAATGAGATGCCGCGCTTGAACAGTTCGGTCTCTGCCGAGGCGCGGGCGACACTTGTGCCCATCGCGTACTGATTGTTCTCGATCACATACACGACCGGCAGGTCCCACAGAGAGGCCATATTGAAGCTCTCATAGACCTGGCCCTGGTTTGCCGCGCCATCGCCGAAATAGGTAACGCAGATATTGTCGTTTCCGCGATACTTGTTGGAAAAACCGAGGCCCGTCCCGATGGGCACCTGAGCGCCGACAATGCCGTGCCCGCCGAAGAAATTCTTCTCCCGCGAGAACATGTGCATCGAGCCACCCTTGCCCTTGGAATAGCCGTCCTTGCGGCCGGTCAGCTCTGCCATGACACCTTTCGGGTCCATGTCGCAGGCGAGCATATGACCGTGATCGCGGTAGCCGGTAACGATCTGGTCGCCATCCTTCAGACAGGCCTGTATACCGGTCACGACAGCTTCCTGCCCGATATAGAGGTGGCAGAAGCCGGCAATCTTGCCCATGCCGTAAAGCTGGCCGGCGCGTTCCTCGAACCGGCGGATCAGCAGCATGTCACGATAGTATTTCAGCGCTTCGTCGCGCTTGAGCTTGGGTGGGGATTTTGAAGTCTTGCTTCTGGACGGCGTTTTGGCCATGAGGCCTCCCTTTATCGACCCCCTACATGTATCGCTTCAGCCATCATCGTCCAGTTTTAGCACCTATGTCAAAATGCAGCCTCAGTGGGCGCATTTATGACAATAATCTCATCAGGATAGACCAGGTCGAGATCCTCGCGGGCCAGGACTTCCACGAGGTCGGCATCTACGCGGCCGGGTGTAAGACGTGTAATGTCCCGGCGCAGCGCGTCGTTGGCTGCCTGAATGGCTTCGAGCTGGGCCTGTTTCGCCGCAAGCTCCTCCTGAAGATCGCTCCACCGGCCAAGCCCCTGTTCGCCGGCGAATGCATGATAGGCGAAATATGCAATCAGGGCCGAAAGAGCAGCTGCTGCGTATTTGGGAGTCATGAAAAACCTCTGCCGATGAGCGAATCGGCAGAGGAATCGATTTAGGTAAATTTTTCGTTAGGCGTAACCGAACTGCCCTAGGCGTTGATCAGTGTGCGGCCTGCATAAAGCGCGGCGGCACCAAGCTCTTCCTCAATGCGGATCAGCTGATTGTACTTGGCGAGACGGTCCGAACGCGACAGCGACCCCGTCTTGATCTGTCCACAATTTACCGCAACCGCGAGGTCGGCAATCGTGTAATCCTCGGTCTCGCCCGAGCGGTGAGACATCACCGACGTATAGGCATGGCGGTGAGCAAGTTCGACCGCGTCGAGCGTTTCCGACAGCGTGCCGATCTGGTTGACCTTCACCAGGATGGAGTTCGCCGCGCCGCGTTCCAGCCCTTGCGCCAGGCGCTCCGGATTGGTCACGAAGAGATCGTCGCCCACGAGCTGGCACTTATCGCCAACCGTTTCTGTCAGGATGCCCCAGCCTTCCCAGTCATCTTCGGCCATGCCATCTTCGATGGAGATGATTGGATAGCGGTCGACGAGATCCTCAAGATACCGCGACATACCCGCAGCATCGAGCGTCTTGTTCTCGCCGGCGAGCACATACTTGCCGTCCTTGTAGAATTCGGTCGAAGCCGCATCGAGCGCGAGCGCAACTTCATCACCAGGCGTGTAGCCAGCTTTCTCGATCGCCTTCATGATATAGCCGATAGCGGCTTCGGTCGAGGAGATGTCAGGCGCGAAACCGCCCTCGTCGCCAACGGCCGTGTTAAAGCCGTCAGCGTTCAGCAGCTTCTTAAGCGACTGAAAGACTTCCGAACCGACCTGCACGGCATGTGCGATACTGTCGGCGGCCACCGGCATGATCATGAATTCCTGAATATCGATGGGGTTATTGGCGTGCTCCCCGCCATTGATGATGTTCATCATCGGGGTCGGCAGAATACGGGCATTGGAGCCCCCAATATAGCGGTAGAGCGGCAGGCCGCAGCTCTCTGCGGCTGCCTTCGCAACGGCCATGGAGACGCCGAGAATCGCATTGGCGCCGAGGCGCTTCTTGTTGTCGGTCCCATCAAGCTCGATCATCAGGCCATCGATCAGGCGCTGCTCGGTGGCGTCGAGGCCGACAAGCTCATCATTGATCTCACCATTCACAGCATCGACCGCCTGATTGACGCCCTTGCCGCCATAATCCTTGCCCCCGTCGCGTAGCTCATGCGCTTCATAGGCACCGGTTGAGGCGCCTGACGGCACGGCGGCACGGCCCGTAGAGCCATCATCCAGTGTCACATCGACTTCGACGGTGGGGTTGCCACGGCTATCGAGGATCTGGCGGGCGTAGATATCGACGATTTCGCTCATTGGGGCGCACTCTCTTCAAGTCTTCGGTAGATATGACAACGCCCCCGGTCTCCCAGGGGCGTCATGTCGGTTACTTTGTGTCACCTCGCAGCGCAAGACTGCGCGCGATCTTAGTCCTTCGGCTCGAGAACCTGACGGCCGCGATACATACCGGATTTCAGGTCGATATGGTGCGGACGGCGCAGCTCACCGGAGTCTGCGTCTTCGATATAGGCCGGGGCGGACAGACGGTCGTGCGCACGGCGCATGTTGCGCTTGGACGGCGTCGTTTTTCTCTTAGGGACTGCCATGTTCTCGTTCCAATTCTTGGCAGTGCGAAACACTGCATGAAAATCAAACCGCGCGTATATCCGCGCGACTCGCCAAATGCAACCCGTCAGACAAGGCGCGACTGTACTTTCGCAGCTTCGATGAAGCTTGCGAAAAGCGGATGCGGCTCGAAGGGCCGCGACTTGAGTTCCGGGTGAAACTGTACGCCGATGAACCAGGGATGGTTGTCGAGCTCGATGATCTCCGGCAGCAAGCCGTCCGGCGACATGCCAGAAAAGCGCACGCCCTTCTCCTTCATCCGCTCGATATAGTCCCGGTTCACCTCATAGCGGTGACGGTGACGCTCGGAAATCTCTGTCGTGCCATAGATTTCAGCCACCTTGCTGCCGGATTCCAGAATAGCAGGATAGGCCCCGAGGCGCATTGTGCCGCCCTTATCGGTGTTCTCGTCGCGCGTGATCTTCTGGTTGCCCTTGGTCCACTCCTCGATGAGGCCGACGACGGGTTCATCAGTCGGGCCGAACTCAGTGGTCGAGGCATTCTTGATGTCGGCGAGGTGGCGGGCCGCCTCCACGACAGAGAGCTGCATGCCATAGCAGATACCAAAACACGGGATTTTCTTCTCACGCGCGAAACGGGCCGCGCGCATCTTGCCGCGGGCTCCGCGCTCACCGAATCCGCCCGGGAGCAGCACGCCGTGCACGCCGTCCAGGATGTCCAGGGGATGGTGTTCATCGTCAAACTGTTCGGAATCGATCATCCGCACATTGACCCGGACCTTGTTGGCAAGGCCGCCATGGACGAGCGCCTCTGACACCGATTTATAGGCATCCGGCACGTCGGTGTACTTACCGACCAGACCGATACAGACTTCACCGTCCGGATTGTGGATCGTATTGGCGATCCCGTTCCAGCGCGAAAGATCCGGCAAAGGCGCGTCATCGATCCGGAAATGCCACAGCACTTCTGTATCCAGACCTTCGGTGTGATACGCTTCCGGCACGTCATAGATGTGGCCGACATCGCGCGCCTCAATCACGCTCGACGGGCGCACATTACAGAAGCTCGCAATCTTGCCCTTCTCGTTTTCCGGTATAGGGCGATCACAGCGGCAAAGCAGGATCTGCGGCTGGATACCGATCGACCGCAGCTCTTTAACCGAGTGCTGGGTGGGCTTGGTTTTCATCTCGCCCGCAGCCGGGATGTAGGGCAGCAGGGTCAGGTGAATGAAGCAGGTGCGCTCAGGCCCCAGCTCCTGGCCGAGCTGACGGATTGCTTCGAAGAATGGCAGGCCCTCAATGTCGCCCACCGTGCCCCCGATCTCACAGAGAACGAAGTCCACATCCTCACCCGGGTCGGAGAGGATGAAGTCCTTGATGGCGTCAGTGACGTGGGGAATGACCTGGATCGTCGCCCCGAGGAAATCGCCGCGGCGTTCTTTCTCGATGATCGACTGATAGATGCGGCCTGTCGTGATATTGTCGGACTGGCGCGCGGAGACACCGGTAAAGCGCTCATAATGACCGAGATCGAGGTCGGTCTCAGCCCCATCATCGGTAACGAAGACCTCACCATGCTGGCGCGGCGACATCGTACCTGGATCGACATTCAGATAAGGATCAAGCTTGCGAAGCCGGACCTTGTACCCACGGGCCTGCAGCAGCGCGCCCATCGCCGCCGATGCAATGCCTTTTCCCAGCGAGGAAACCACGCCGCCTGTAATGAAAATGTAGCGGATCATGGAAAGTCAGTTTGCCCGATTCGCACGCATGCGCACACGCGTATGTCAGATCATGTGTTATTGTTGGGGCTGGTCTGCCTGCGACGGCTCGCCTGCATCGGAGTCATCCGAATTTTCTTCAGCGCCTTGCGATCCGGCATCCGGCGGGACGTCGGCGGCCAGCGGATCGGTTGTTTCGGTCGGGCCCGCAGCGGGGGCGTCCGATGGCTCCTCCGACGGGATAGTCGCTGTCGCCGGCTCATCGTCCAGCAGCGGCGCATCAAGGTCGTCCACATCGAACCCGCCGGCAGCACCGTCGCCGCCGAATTCTTCGTCAAGCTGGCGCTCGACGCTTGTGCGGTCGTCGCCCAGATGCCGAGTCGTGATCGTGGTCAGGACGAGGCTGGTAATGAAGAAGATCGCCCCGAAGATTATCGTCGTGCGCACAAGCGCTCCAGCCGCACCGCGTCCCGACATCAGGCCACCGCCGCCACCGCCGCCGCCCACACCGAGCGCGCCGCCTTCTGAGCGCTGCATGAGAACGACACCGACCAGCACCAGGCAGGCCAGGATGTGAATGACGAGAATTACGGTCATGGAACGTCCCTAAATATCTCAAGCGCGCCCGATAGGCTTTTCAGGCGTAAAGGCCAAGCCCCGAAGCTCACTTTGCGCTGACACAAGCCGCGTAAATGGCCAGAAAGTCTTCGGCTTTCAAGCTGGCGCCGCCAATCAGCCCCCCATCGACATTCTCCACGGCCAGGAGTTCAGCCGCATTGTCCGGCTTCATCGAGCCGCCATAGAGGATTGGCGTCTGGTCTGCCTGGCCTGGGAACCTTTCACCGAGGATTTCGCGGACCTTGTCATGGACTTCGCCCACCTGTCCGGTTGAGGCGACCTTGCCGGTTCCGATGGCCCAGACCGGTTCATAGGCGACGACAAAAGCCTTGCCGAACGCACTGGCTGGAATGGAGCCGGCGAGTTGCTCGGATACAACTTCAATCGTGCGCCCTGCTTCGCGCTCCTCAAGCGTCTCTCCGATACAGATGATAGGGGTGAGCCCAGCGCGGAAAGCTGCCTCGGTCTTGGCCGCGACGATTTCGCTCGTCTCACCATGATCGGCGCGCCGTTCTGAGTGGCCAATGATGACATAGCTGGCGCCGAGATCGGCGATCATCTCGGCTGACACGTCGCCGGTATGGGCGCCGGAGGCAGCGCTGTGACAATCCTGAGCACCGGTCTTCAGGCGGCTTCCTTTCGCTGTCTCAGTAACCTTGGAAAGGAGTGTCGCAGGCGGGCAGATCAAACAATCGGCCGCGTCGGAATACTGCTCCAGCCCCTTGGCGACCTCTGCAATTGTCTCGCAGGCGCTCGACAGGCCATTCATTTTCCAATTTCCCGCGATCAAGGGTCTGACCATGCCGCTCTCCATGTCTTGCAACTCCCAGCGCGCTCGCCTAGCAAGCAGTTCGGCAGCTTACAAGGCAATTAGCGAGGCCACGCGCACATGCTCACCATGATCCGCAACATGCTCCGCTCCAAACTGGCGGGGCTTCTTTTTCTGCTCATCATCGTGGCGATGGGGGCCTGGGGTGTGACCGACGTCTTTTCGGGCGGCATCGGCGGAAACCTCGCCGCAGCTGGAGACACCGAGCTTACTGAATCGCGCTTTGACCAGGAAGTCGAACGCCAGCTCCGCTCCGCAACGGACGACAGGGGGCGTGCGATCAGCAAGGCGCAGGCGGCCGAACGCGGCTTCATCGACCAGATCTTCCAGCGCGAACTTCTCCAGACCACCCTCTACGCCTATGGCAGCGAACTTGGCGCGGCTGCAACGGACGAGGCCGTCCTTGATACCATTCGCGGCGATTCAGCTTTCCAGACGGAGACCGGAACATTTGATCCTGCCATCTATCGCGGCCTGCTGAGCCAGAACGGATTCTCGCCGTCCAGTTTTGAAGCATTTCTGCGCCGCGATCTGACAATCAATCGCCTCAACCGCGCGGTTTCGGCTGCACTTCAGGTGCCTGGGCCGCTTGCCCAGCTTCAGGCCGCCTATTCCGGCGAAGCGCGCAAAGCACAATGGTTCTTCCTCTCCTATGAAGACCTGCCCGCGCCTGAGCCGGTCACAGATGAGGACCTCACCGCTTTCTACACTGAACGCCAGGCCGCGCTGGAAAACCCGCAGCGCCGGCGCGTCAGCCTGCTGCACCTCACCGTGGACGACTTCCTCAACCAGTCGGAATTCACCGAAGACGAACTGCGTGCCTATTATGAATCGGTGAAAGCGCGTGACTATTCCGCGCCGGATACGCGCACCTGGACGGAGTTCATCTTCGAGAGCGAAGAGGCCGCCCGCAGCCAGCTTGGCCGTATCGCGGGCGGCGCGGACCCGTCGACCATTACCGGACTCGTGAACTCTTCCGAGCGAACCGGTCAGCAGACCTCTCTGTCAAACAGGGCTCTCGCCGACCGCCTCTTCGGTGCGACCGCTTCTCCGGGCGGCATCTTCGGTCCAGTCGAGTCCGGCGCGTACTACACGGTGGCGCGGCTTGAAAGTATCACGCCCGGCGCCGTCGACCCTTTCGAAGATGTGCGGGCCGAAATCGTCGATGTGCTCTCGCGCGAGCAGGCCATCGGGCTTTTCTATGATTCCATCACCCGGCTCGACAATCTGATTGGTACCGGCGCGAGCCTGGAAGAGATCGGCAAGGATATGGGCACGCCTGTTCTCAGTTTTGCCCCCGTAGACCAGTCTGCCACCACCCAGAACGGCCGACGCGTGAGTGCGCTGCTTCAGGACCCTGCAATCATGCAACGCGCCTTCGAATTGACCGAAGGCAGTAAGACTTCCAGATTTGGTCAGGAAGAGAACGCCTTTATTCTGCGCGTTGACGAAGTCATCGAGCCGTTCACGCCCGACCTGGACGATATCCGCGATGAACTTCGCGCCGGGCTTGAGAGCCAGCGCCGCTCCGAAGCTCTCTCGGAGGCCGCGCAGGAGCTCAAACAGCGGATCGAAAGCGGTGACATCACCTTCGAGGCAGCGGCCGCCCAGTATGAGGCACCAGTAAGCGCCCCGGACGCCTTCATCACCCGCAATCCCGGCGAGAACAGTGGTATTCCACCAATGCTGGCGAACGGCATCTTCTCGCTGCGTGAGGAAGGCAATGTCCTGACCGCGCCGCTGCGGACGGGGGATGCCGTTGCGCTCATTCAGCTGACCGGCATCGACCGCTCGGCGCTTTCCGCCGCGCCAGCGACTGGCGTGCAGAGCGAACTCGAAGCTGCGATCGCGACAGATCTTTTCCGCGCCTTTGTGAGCGATATCCAGCGAGAGATCGAGCTCAAGGTCAATCAGGACGCCCTCGCCTCCTACAAAGCCCGGGTTAACCCCGACACATGAGCCGCGACAGGCTTATCGTCAGGCGGCGGATCGGCGATATTGAAACGCCGGTATCGGCCATGCTCAAGCTCGGTCCGGACCAGCCGGGAAGCTTCCTGTTCGAGTCCATCCATGGCGGCGAACGGTTGGGACGCTATTCCTTTATCGGCGTTGATCCTATCGAATGGTTTCGCATAAAGGATGGCAAGCCAGAGCTGTCGAGCACTGCGGATTTCGAGGACGCCACGTCGCTCAAGGCTGATCCCATAGAGGCCCTGCGCCAGTTTGCAGAAATGGCCCGTGCCGAGACCGATGAAGCAGACCTGCCGCCGATGGCATCGGGCGCCTTCGGCTATGTCGGCTATGACATGATCCAGTATGTCGAGCCCGTTGATATTACTGCGCGCGACGATCTGCATGTCGCCGAATGCGTGCTTGTCATTCCCGGCGTGGTGATCGTCTTCGACCACCTCTATCAGGAACTGCTCCTCATTGGCCGGCATGCCGCAGGCGCACGGGAAGACGCAGAGGCACGGCTCGACCGAATTGAGGAAAAGCTTCTCAACGTGGCCCCTTCCTCCCCACGCGATCAGGATGCCGACTCCCTGACCTTCCAGTCAAACACGACCAGAGAGCGCTATTTCGAGATGGTCCGCGAGGCCGTCGATTATGCGCGGGCGGGCGACACATTCCAGATCGTGCCCAGCCAGCGCTTCTCATCCCCTTTCAAACGCCAGTCGATCAGCCTTTACCGTGCACTGCGGCGGCTGAACCCGTCGGCCTTCATGTTTCACATGAATATGGGCGATGTCCGGCTTGTCGGCTCCAGTCCGGAAATCCTTGTGCGCCTGCGTGAGGGCCGTGTTGCGATCCGTCCGATTGCCGGCACGCGCCCGCGCTCAGGTGATCCGGTTGAGGATGCCCGCCGCGCGGCCGACCTGCTCGCCGACGAGAAAGAGTGCGCTGAACACCTCATGCTGCTCGACCTTGGCCGCAATGATGTCGGCCGCGTTGCCGCCTATGGCAGTGTGGAAGTCAGCGAACAGTTCATCGTCGAGCGCTACAGCCACGTGATGCACATTGTCAGCCATGTCGAAGGCGACCTTCGCGAGGGGCTGGACGCGGTGGATGCCCTGCTCGCGGGCCTGCCCGCCGGCACGGTTTCGGGCGCGCCAAAGATCCGCGCCATGCAGATCATCGATCAGCTCGAAACCTCGCGTCGGGGTATATATGGCGGCGCGGTGGGCTATTTTGGCTGGAATGGCGACATGGACACCTGTATCGCGCTGCGCACAGCAATCCTGAAAGATGGACAGATACATGTCCAGGCTGGTGGAGGCGTCGTCCTCGACAGCGACCCGCAATACGAATTTGAGGAAACTATGCACAAGGCCGGCGCCCTGCAGCGCGCCGCCGACCTCGCGGCCATCTATGAGTTCGACCAATGATCCTCGTCATCGACAATTATGACAGCTTCACCTGGAATCTGGTCCACTATGTCGAGGAGGCTGGCGCCCGCACTCGGGTCGTGCGCAATGATGAGCTTTCTGTAGAAGACGCGCTCGCCCTCAAGCCGGACGGTGTGATCCTGTCGCCGGGCCCCTGTACGCCACGGGAGGCGGGCATCTGTGTTGATTTTATCAGACAGGCCCCGGACGATCTGCCCATACTCGGCGTCTGTCTCGGTCACCAGTCCATCGGCGACGCCTACGGCGAACCGGTCGTTCAGGCAGGCGCGATCCTGCATGGAAAGATATCGATGATCCGCACGACCCAGACAGGCCTCTTCAAAGGCTTGCCTGAGACCTATGAGGTCGTGCGCTATCATTCGCTCGCCATCCCCAAGGACCGTCTGCCTGAAACACTCATTGCCGATGCCTGGACCGATGATGGAGAGATCATGGCCGTGCATCATAGGGACAAGCCGGTCTACGGCGTCCAGTTCCACCCAGAATCGATCCGCACCGAATACGGCCACGCGCTTATCGAGAATTTCGTGGCGCTCACCCGATAGGAGGCCGGCATGGACAAGCTGACCGAAGAGGCCAAAGCGCTTCTCGAGGATTTAAAGCCCCGCTCGCCGAGCGCAGCCCCCGGTCAGAATCTCCTCCCGCCCCACACACGCAGCGACGTCACCGGCGAAACCTTCCAAACGCCGGTCTGGAAGGCCGGAGACGGCGCGCCGACCGTTTTTGTACATGGCTGGGATGACACCCATCGCATCTGGCGCCGCTTTGCCATGGACTTTATCCAGAAAGGCCGCCCTGCCCTCCTCATGGATCTCCCGGCCCACGGCGCCTCAACCCTTGAAACCTGCAACTGGCAGATCGCCGGCCAGTCGATCAGCGATGTTTGCGCGGTGCATCAGCCAATCGATGCCATCATCACCCACTCTTTCGGGTCACTCGCCGCAGCTGAAGCCATCTCGTCTGGAACCACCTGCGACTATCTGGTCATGATCGCTCCGCCGCTGGAGCCCTGGACCGAACGTCAGAGACGCAAGGGTGTCCCCGATGCCGTCATCGCTCGCGCAGAGGAACTTTTAGCAGACCAAGGCGGCCGCAGCCCTTCGCCACCCGATCTTCAGGCCGCCCTGCGTAACTTTGAAGGGCGAATTCTCATTATAGGCTCCCGGGCCGATGAGAGCTGCCCCGTGGCGCCCATGGAAACGCTCGCGGCTGGGCTCGACCGGGCCGAAATGCTTGTGGTCGATGATCTCGACCACCGGGAGCTTGCGCTCGACGCTGGCATTCTCGCCCAGATCAATACGTTTCTGGGGTACTAAGCGGCCCGGATGCTTGATCCGGTCCCGGATCACCTCTATCGCGCTCAGCGGAAAAATGTGAAAGCGCACACATGAACACGCAGTCTCTCAACGAAGCCATAAAGGCGCTCGCCCGGTCGGAAGAACTCTCCGTGCCCGTCCTCGAAGCCGCTTTCGATACGCTCCTCTCCGGCGAGGCAGCGCCGGAACAGATCGGCGCTTTTCTCATGGGTCTTGCTGTGCGCGGGGAGACCTCGAACGAGCTCTATGCCGGGGCCAAGGCCATGCGCCAGCATGCCCGGACAGTGAAAGTCGACGGCCCGCTTCTCGATACGTGCGGGACTGGCGGCCTGCCCTGGAAGTCCCTCAATACATCAACCGCCAGCGCACTGGTCATCGCGGCCGCGGGCGGGCGCGTTGCCAAACATGGCAACCGGTCGGTTCCGCCAAAGACCGGCTCTGCCGACGTGCTGGAAGCGCTGGGTGTGGAACTGGATATAACCGCAGAAACGTTCCGGGCCTGTCTCGACGAAGCGCGGGTTGGTTTTCTCTATGCCCGCAGTCATCATTCAGCCATGCGCCATGTCGCGCCGGTCAGGGCCAGCCTCGGCATCCGGACCATCTTCAACCTGCTAGGGCCACTCTCCAATCCGGCGAATGCGACGCACCAGATCCTCGGCGTCTATGATTCGCGCTGGCTCGACCCGATGGCCGAAACGCTTCTCAAGCTTGGCATCAAGAAGGCCTGGGTTGTCCATGGCACAGATGGCATCGACGAGATTTCGATCTCCGGACCGACTGAAATCCGCGAAGTGTCAGACGGAAAGATCAACGCCTTCCAGATCACGCCAGAAGATGCCGGACTGGGCACCAGCCCGCTTGGCGCGCTCGAAGGCGGCGCACCTGAGGACAATGCCGGCGCCATCCGCGACCTTCTCGAAGGGCGTCCCGGCCCCTTCCGGGATGTGGTGCTGCTTAATGCGTCAGCGGGCCTCAACCTCCTCGGACTTGCCGGAGACCTCAAGACGGGGGTGCAGACAGCCGGCGAAGCCATCGATAGCGGCCGCGCCCTCCACACCCTCTCCCGCCTTGCCGAGATCAGTTCCGGAGGACATGCCTGATGACGACCGCGCTTGACCGTATCATCGCCTACAAGCGCGACGAGGTTGCCGCCCTGAAGGGTGAAACATCGATGGGCGCGCTCCTGGCAGACTGCAAGACGGCGCCTGTGCCACGCGGTTTTGCGGCCCGCCTCACGGATATTGCAGAGGCAGGGCAAGCCGCCCTTATCTGCGAGCTCAAACGAAAGTCGCCTTCTGCTGGCGATATTCTTCCCGGGGCCGACCCCATAGCGATTGCCCAGGAATACGAAGCGGCCGGCGCCGCCTGTCTCTCCATTCTCACCGATTATCCAAGTTTCGGCGGCTCGCTGGAAGACCTTCGCGCCATTCGCAATGAGGTCCGCCTGCCGCTGCTTCGCAAGGAATTCATGATCGACCCCATTCAGGTCGCCGAGGCCCGCGCCGGCGGTGCTGACGCCATTCTGGTCATCCTTTCGGCAGTCGATGATACGCTCGCAGGCGAACTGCTCGCAGCCAGCGCCGAACTTGGGATGGATGCGATTGTTGAGGTGCACGACGAAGCTGAGCTTGATCGTGCCAATGCCTTGCCGGGCACACTGGTGGGCATCAATAATCGTGATCTGAAACGCATGGTAACCGACCTTTCCACAACGGAGCGCCTTGCGCCCAGGCTCGATGAAAGCAAGACCCTGATCTCGGAGAGCGGGATTTCGGAGCCGGCGCATATTCAGCGACTGGCAGGCAGCGGCGCCCGGCGTTTTCTCATCGGCGAGAGCCTGATGAAGGCCTCTGACCGTAAACGGGCGTGTGAAAATCTGCGAAAGGCTCTTGACGATTGACCTGAAACGGGAACGCATGTAGAACAAGTGTGAACGTACAGGGTTTTG
Organism: uncultured Henriciella sp.; assembly: GCF_964005855.1. Lineage (NCBI taxonomy): Bacteria > Pseudomonadati > Pseudomonadota > Alphaproteobacteria > Hyphomonadales > Hyphomonadaceae > Henriciella > uncultured Henriciella sp. The sequence goes on along the minus strand of NZ_CAXFSW010000003.1, from coordinate 267,390 downwards.
ATCGGAGGCCGAACCGTGCTGACCAGTAAACAGAAAGAGCTGCTGCTCTTCATCAATGAGCGCATCAATCGCGACGGCGTTTCGCCTTCCTTCGATGAAATGAAGGAAGCGCTGAACCTTGCTTCAAAGTCAGGTATTCACCGTCTTATCACCGCCCTTGAAGAGCGCGGCTTCATCAAGCGGCTCGCCAATCGCGCACGCGCGCTGGAGGTACTGAAGCTTCCTGAATCTGCGGCTCCCGCTGCACCTCCGCGTGGCCGCCAGGTTTTCCGGCCGAGCGTGGTTGGAAAGGAAATGCCCGCGCCAGCAATGTCCGGTCAGACCATACCGGTACTGGGCCGTATCGCGGCCGGTGTGCCGATTGAGGCGATCCAGCATGAGACCAACCGGATCCGCCCGCCTGCCGACCTTCCTGAGGGCGATGAGCATTTCGCGCTCGAAGTGAAAGGCGATTCGATGATTGATGCCGGCATTCATGACGGCGACCTCGTCATCCTCAAACGAACGGAAGACGCTCATAGCGGGGACATCGTCGTGGCACTCATAGACGAAGAAGAGGCCACGCTGAAACGCCTTCGCAAGAAGGGTGCGTCGATTGCGCTGGAAGCCGCTAATCCAGCCTATGAGACCCGCATCTTCGGGCCGGACAGGGTGCGCATACAGGGACGCCTGGTCGCCCTCGTACGTCGGTACGATTAGGTTTTTCAATCGCTTAGCGCTATTCCTGCAAGCAGGGCTGCCATTTGCGCTGACCGCACTTGGGCGTGCTTCTCCTGTACGGGCCTATGAACGGCTTCACCAGGCTTATGCCACCGGCCGCCACGTTGTCGCTCCATGAGATGAGGCCTGCGCCTTGCGCGCAGGGCGGAGCTGTCACGCCCGTGTAAAGGATGACAGACGCTCGCCCGGGACAACCTGCCTCTCCGTCCATATCGGAGATGGCAACGCGCCCGATTGCCGTCTCAAAGATACAGTCTTTGCCCTTGCAAACATCGCTGGCACTGAGGTCTGCCAGGGTAAGGGGTGAGAGACCGTCGCCATCGGCCACGTCCAGCTTTTGCCAGCCTTGTGCATTTGTCCGAATGAGCACCTCGCCGGAAGGCGACCAGTGCAGGATCGTTCTCGGCGCGCTGAACCAGGCAAGAGCGGCGAGGCTTGTCGTAATGGCCAGGGCGGAGACCCGCCGGCGCAGGCCAGTTACGAGACAGACCGCCACCAGACCGACACTCATCACGACCAGGACGAGCGCTGGCATGGGGTCACTTATAGTAAGGCCGCTGCCGGGGCGTGCCGAAACCCAGTGGGCGATGTTCAGCACCTGCTCCAGCGACCAGCCAAAAAGGCGCAGGAAGGGCTCGTCCAGTCCGATGGGGGCCGTCGCCATGGCAAGGCCCGCCATTGGCGCGCTGATAAATGTGATGATCGGCATGGCCATCAGGTTTGCCCAGATTCCGCCGGGGGCCACCCTGTCGAAATGGTAAAGCGCGAACGGGGCCGTCGCGGCCGCCCCGATGATCGAGGTGACGACCAGTGACTGGAGCGAGAAAACATAGCGATTTCGCTTTCCCGCTTGCCTGGTCTCGTCATGCTCACGCCAGACCAGATAGGTCGCGATAAGTGCGCCCGTTGCCGCGAATGACATCTGGAAACCGGGGGTCATGACGCTGTGTGGCTGGATAAGGATGACAGCGATCATCGCTACAGCAAAGGACCGGAAGCTGAGCGGCGAGCGGTCGAGCAGAATCGCACCGAAAAACACCGCGGCCATGATGAAGGCGCGTTGTGTGGATATGCTCGCACCAGAGAGCAGAAGATAGGCACCCGACATGATGAGGGCGATGGCAGCCGCAGGCTTCTGGACCGGAATGCGAAGCGCCAGCCATTCCCACAAGGCCAGCAGCCGTCGGGTGCTGACATAGACCAGCCCGCCGACAATACCGAGATGGAGCCCGGATATAGCCAGAAGATGCGCCAGTCCGGATCGGCGTAACGCCTCCATATCCTCTTGCGACATGAAACTGCGGTCGCCCGAAGCGAGAGCCGCCGCAAACCCGCCCGCGCGCTCTCCTGCAGCGTCTTTCACATGAACGGCAAGCGCACGCCGGGTCACGGCCAGCAGGGTCTTGGCATGATCCCAGAGCCCGGCACGGGTGCCGAGCGGGCCGCCCCTGCACCGGCCCTGCACGTAACCTACAGCATCGAGCCCTTCAAAGAAGGCCTGCCGGTTGAATGCATAATCACCCGGCATGCTCGGCTGCGGCGGTGGGCGCAGGACTGACCAGCACCTCACGAACCGTCCCGGCGCGACGTTGAGCGACAGCGAATGCGTGAGGCGGATATGAGCCGGCATATCCGTACTAGCCACGCCGCTAATGGCATGGACATCTATTCGAAGCCTGACGCCTTTCGTGCCCGGCTCAATGGCTGTGACCCACCCTTCCACCATGGCAGGCCCGATGACCGACTGGACCGGAGGGGCTGCTCTTATTTGGGTGTGAAGTTTGGAGATCGTGGCGCCGCAGACAGCGCCCACCAACAGCATCGCGGCAAGACGGATGACAAAGCTGCCAGTTCGCTGAAGCGCTAGAATGCCACCCCCCAGAATGCAGGCTCCAGCGGCAACGCCGCCTCCCCATCCCGGTTCGACCGGAGAGGCAAAATACACCATTGCGCCAAGGCACAAGCCAAGGGCAAAATATAGAGGCCCATTGAGGACAAGGTGCAGAACGCCGCCGGCGCCGCCTTCCGACATAATGAAATCAGCGCGGCTCTTGCCTGATCCTCCGTCAGGGTGTTCATGGCGCCCAGACCACAGATCAGAAGCAGAACCGGACGCCTTGTCAGACTTATGACGACGATTACGCGATTTGCCCCCTCCCCGACTGGCATGCTCCACATTGGTGGCGCTCGCACAGCCCTTTTCAACTACTTGTATGCCCGCCGCAACCAGGGAAAATTCCTGCTGCGGATCGAGGATACCGACAAGGCGCGTTCCACCCAGGAAGCCGTCGATGCGATTCTCGATGGCATGAGCTGGCTCGGCCTTGATGCCGACGAACCGCCGGTCTTCCAGAGCCAGCAGGCGCCCCGCCATGTTGAATGCGCCGAAGAGATGGTGTCGCGCGGCCAGGCCTTCCGCTGCTATGCCACCACCGAAGAACTTCAAGCCCGCCGTGAGGAAGGCGAAGCTGCCCGGGCCGCCGCAAAGCAGGACGGTGTGAGCGAGAGTGAGAAGCAGGCCCTGCTGCGCAAGGCAGAGGAGCTCCTGGCGCCTTTCCGCTCCCCCTGGCGCGACGGCGGAGAGCCACCGGCCCAGGATTCGGCCTATACAATCCGCCTGCGTGCGCCCGATGAGGGACATATTATTGTCCAGGACGGTGTTCAGGGAGAGGTAAAGGTCGCTGCCCGCGAGATTGACGACCTCATCCTCCTGCGCGCTGATGGATCGCCGACCTATATGCTGGCTGTGGTTGTCGACGACCATGATATGGGTGTCACCCATGTTATTCGCGGCGACGACCATTTACGCAACACGTTCCGCCAGGTCCCTATCTATAAGGCCATGGGCTGGAATGTGCCGCATTTCTCCCACGTCCCGATGATCCATGGCGATGACGGTGCCAAACTCTCCAAGCGCCATGGCGCACTCAGCACGACCGCCTATCGCGATATGGGCTATCTGCCCGAGGCTCTGAACTCCTATCTTCTGCGTCTCGGCTGGAGCCATGGCGATGAGGAAATCTTTACGCTGGACGATGCTTCGAAAATCTTCTCCATCGAAGCCATCAACCGCTCGCCGGCCCGGCTCGACCTTGCCAAGCTCAACGATGTGAATGCCCACTTCATCCGGGCCTGCGACAATGTCCGGCTGATGGCCCTGCTCGAACCCTGGCTTGAAGAGGCGGCCGGTGGGAAGCTGGACCAGATCACGCGCACAAGAGTAGCTGCGGCCCTCCCCGCGATGAAGGACCGGGGCTCGACCCTGCCTGAACTCGCCGAAGCTTTCCGGTTTCTCTGGACCGCAAATACCGACAATCTGAACAAAAAAGCCCGCAAAGCTCTGTCGGGTGAGAGCCTGAATCGGCTCGCGGATTTACGAGAAGCCATTGCCAAGGTTGAGGAATGGAGCGATACCGCACTGCAACAGGCGTTGCAGTCTTACTGCGCTGAAAACGAACTGTCCTTTGGTCAGGTTGGCCCGCCAATTCGCGCGGCCCTGACCGGAGGGCTTCCAGCTCCGGACCTTGCGCCGGTAATGGAATGGCTCGGCCGAGACGAAACCCTGTCACGCATTGATTTTCACCTCGCTCGCACTGACATGCAGAGTGAATAGACCGACACGTATGAGAGAGCTGACATGATCAACAACACCAAACCTGCCGGGACGGCCAAAATCGAAATCGACGGCAAGGCACACGAGCTGCCTATCCTGAGCGGCACCCTGGGGCCAAATGTCGTCGACGTGAAGAAGCTTTACGGCGAGGCTGGTGTTTTCACACTCGACCCCGGTTTTACCTCTACAGCCAGCTGCGAGTCGCAGATCACCTTCATCGATGGCGAAGAAGGCGTGCTTCTGCACCGCGGCTACCCTATCGACCAGCTCGCTGAACAGTCAGGTTATCTCGAGGTCTGCTACCTCCTGCTCAACGGCGAACTGCCCACTGGCAGCCAGTTCAAGACCTTCGCGCGTGAGATCAATCAGCACACACTGCTCCACACACAGATGGACCGGTTCTTTGACGGCTTCCGCCGTGACAGCCATCCCATGGCCATGCTGACGGGCACGGTCGGTGCGATGTCCGCCTTCTACCCAAGCTCGATGGACAGCGCCGATCCTGAAGAGCGCCGCCTGGCTTCCATCCGCCTCATCGCGAAAATGCCGACGCTCGCCGCCCGCGTCTATAAATACTCGATCGGCCAGCCTTTCGTGAATCCGCGCAACGATCTCTCCTATGCGGAGAACTTCCTGCGTATGTGCTTCTCGGTGCCGGCAGAGGACTACAAGATCACGCCGACACTCGCCAAGGCGATGGACCGTTTCTTCATTCTCCACGCCGACCACGAACAGAACGCCTCGACCTCGACCGTCCGGCTTGCCGGTTCTTCCGGCGCGCATCCTTACGCGGCTGTGGCCGCAGGCGTTGCCTGCCTCTGGGGCCCGTCGCACGGCGGCGCCAATGAGGCCTGCCTCAACATGCTCCACCAGATTGGTTCTGTGGACCGTATCCCGGAATTCATCGCCCGCGCGAAGGACCGTGACGACCCGTTCCGCCTCATGGGCTTCGGCCACCGCGTCTACAAGAACTACGACCCGCGCGCGAAAGTCATGCAGCAAACCGCGCATGAAGTCCTCGACGAACTGGGGGTTCGCGATACGCCGGTTCTCAAAGTCGCAATGGAACTTGAAAAGATCGCGCTTGAGGACGAGTATTTCGTCGAGAAGAAACTTTATCCGAACGTCGACTTCTATTCCGGCATCATCCTCGACGCCATGGGCTTCCCGACGGAGATGTTCACCGTTCTCTTCGCCCTTGCCCGGACCGTCGGCTGGGTGTCGCAGCTCAATGAAATGATCGACGACCCGACCCAGCGTATCGGTCGTCCGCGCCAGATCTACACCGGCGCACCCAAGCGTGACTTCAAACCGGTTTCGGAACGCGACTAGTCGGTTGAAAGAAGGATATCTGCTGCAATTTCGGCAGATTTAAGATTGCCCTCGCCCATCCTGGCGAGGGCTTTTTTCTGTGCCTCGATCTGTGCGGCTCTCGCTTCCTCATCCCCCAGCATACGCAGCGCTTCTTCCGCCATGCTTTGCGGCCTGAATTTGGTCTGGACAAATTCAGGCACAATCTCCGTGTCATCGGCCGCGATGTTGAGAAGAGTGATGTGCGTCGGCTTGAACAGGAAAAAGCGCGCCAGCGCCCAGGTCACCCATCCTGTCTCATAGCCGACCAGAAAAGGCGTCTCCTGAAAGGCGAGTTCGCTTGTCACCGTCCCTGAACAGGCAAGCGCATAGGTCGCCGCCGCCATGATGTCCGCGCGTTTGGCCGACACCGGCGCCAGCTGCGCCCAGCTCTCAATCTCTCCAGACTTTTCAATGAAGTACTGACGTATGTTCGACGCCGGCTGAACCACGATCCTTACGTCTGGGCGCGCGGCATGGATCGCTTCGGCGGCCTTGAGCAAGACCGGCGCGACATTGTCGACCTCACTGCGCCGGCTCCCCGGCAGGACAAGCAGGATAGGCGCGTCAGAAATACCGAGCGCCTCCCGTCCCGCTGCACCCTTGCCCCGTTCGCCGCGGGACAGGGCCGGGTTGCCCATCACGGTTACCGGCAGGCCAAAGGGCTCATAGAAGGGAGCTTCCATGCCGTGGATGCAAACGAGATGGTCAACTGTCTCAGCGAGCGTCTTTGCCCGACCGGGCCGGGTGGCCCAGACCTGCGGGCCGACAATCTTGACCAGCCGGATTTCAGGCGCACGTGCGCGTACACGTTGGGCGACGCGCAGCGTGAATCCCCAAGAATCGACCAGCGCCACGGTGTGCGGCGAGGCCTCAATAATGGCATCGGCTGCCGCGTCGGCCAGCTCGATAACCTGGCGGTAGATCTTAACCCCCTCAAGGAGGCCCACCACGGACAGGGGCGTGATGTCGATGGGGGAGACGAGCCCTCGCTCAGCCAGATGGTCGCCGCCAATCGCATGAAGCTCGATTTCCGGCGCGCGCTTCCGGATCTCATCGACAATTTCGGCGGCGAGAAGGTCGCCAGACGGCTCCGCCGCGACCAGAAAGATGCCTGAGGCCATGGTTCAGCTCCAGTTCTTCGGGAAGCCGAAGAGGAAAACGCCTTTCTCCTCGCACAGGGCACCGATCTTGTCGCGGTTCAACAGAAGTGCACCTTCTGCCTCAAGGCCAATCCCGCACAGCCCCGCCTGCGCGGCGCCTTCAATCGTCGCCGGTCCGATGGTCGGCAGATCGATGCGCCTTTCCTGAATGGGTTTGGGGCGTTTCACGAGGACGCCTTTACGGTCGCCGGCGCCGCCGCGAATCTCTTCATCGAGGCTCGCCACACGCTCAAGCATGCGGTCAGTGCCTTCCTGCGCCTCCACCGCCAACACCAGCCCATCGCAGACCACACAGCCCTGCCCTATATCCAGCCGCCCCATTTCGGCGGCGATGCGCGCAGCCTTGCGAAGGTCCGTCATCTCACTCTCATCCGGTGCCCGGCCGAACACGACGCCCTCTTCAATTGTGAGCTCACTGGCGGCCGTCTCGGCTGCAATCACCTCAAACCCCTCCGCCTCAAGCTCTGCGATCACGACGCGGAGCAGCGCATCATCCCCGTTACGGGCAGCCCTCAAAACGCGGGGCAACAGCTTCGCCCCGCGAAGGTCCAGCTTGATATCGGTGAAATTCGGCCGCTTGACGATCCCGGCCATGACGACCTGCTCGCAACCCAGCTTCCGCAGTCGTTTGACGAGGTGACCGATCTGTCCGAGCCCGATGGTCTCGTGATCGAAGGCTTCGAGCTGCTTTTCCTCAAACCCGGAAAGACGGAAGACATGTACCGCCTGACCACGCGCCGTGGCCGCCGACGCAATACTGACAGGCAGGTCGCCCAGACCGGCTATGATGGCCAGTTTTTTCATGACATGTCCCGTCCTAGTCGGGCAGGCAGAGCGACCGGCTCTTGCTGGCGCGGATGAAATCGATGATCTCCATCAACTCCTTGCAGTCGCCATACGTTTCTTCTGCGTCCTTCACCCGTTCGCTGAACGTCCCTTCCTTTGCAAACAGCATCCGATAGGCCGCGCGAAGGTCGTGGATGGATTGCCGGCTGAAACCGCGGCGCTTCATGCCGACAATATTGAGCCCGGCAAGATGGGCGTGGTTTCCTATGACGGAGCCATAGGGAATGACATCAGCAACAACGATGGCGCCGCCACCCACAAAAGCATGCTGACCGATCCTGCAGAACTGGTGCACAGCCGCAAGTCCGCCCATCCAGACCTGGTCGGCGATGACGATATGGCCGCCCAGCGCCACATTGTTCGCGAATACACACTTGTCGCCGACATGGCAGTCATGGGCGATGTGGACGCCGACCATGAGCAGGCAGTGACTGCCCACACTCGTCAGCCCGCCATGCGCGGGCGATCCACCATGAACCGTCACATGCTCACGGATAACTGTTCCCTCGCCAATCGTCAGACGGGAGGTGCCATCATCCTTGAAGTTCAGGATCTGCGGCGCCGTGCCAATGACGGCGCCAGGAAAGATCTCCACATCGGCGCCGATATCCGTCTGGCCCGTGACGGTCGCTCTCTGGTGGATGTGGCAATTGTCGCCCAGCTTCACCTTGCCGCCGATATAGGCAAAGGCACCAATGCTGACACCTTCTCCAAGCTCGGCGCCGTCTTCGACGATTGCGGTGGGGTGGATTTCAATGCTCACGTCTTGCGTCTTTCTCTTGAGGTCTGCTTCTGCAGCCAGGCGATCTCGCGCATCCATTCCCTTACAGGCCGCGCCGGAACACCGCCCCACGTCTCACCGGACGGGATCTCACGAAAGACGCCTGCAGAGGCCGCAATCTGGGCATTGTCGCCAATGACGACATGATCGGCGATGCCAACCCGCCCGCCCAGATGAACCCCGTCGCCTATGGTCACAGAGCCGGAAATCCCCGCAAAGGAGGCCATGAGGACATTGCGTCCGGCGACCACATTATGGGCGATCTGGCAGAGATTATCGATCTTTGTATTCTCGCCAAGGATCGTGTCGTCGAACGCACCGCGATCCACGCAGGAATTGGCGCCGATCGTGACCCCGTCCTGCAGGATCACGCGTCCATATTGCGGCGCATCCTCTGCCCCGCCCGGCCCCGGCATCACACCGAAGCCGGCTTCGCCGATCCGCGCACCCGAATAGATTTTGACGCTATTCCCGATCAGGGCGGACTGGATGCTGGTATTCGCGCCAATGACGCAATCGCGCCCGATCTGGACGCCAGGCCCAATTACCGCATTCGGCGCAACGATTGTCCGTTCCCCGATGGCGGCCCCTGCCCCGATATGGGCGGTCGGCGCAATCCGGGCCGTCGCGTGAATACTGGTGGGCGTGTGGGGACGGCTTTCGTCACCCCAGTCCCGAAAGCGGATAAGTCTTCGCGCGGCAAGCGCATGGGCGAGGCGCGGAAACGGACAGACCAGCGCCGCCACCCCCTCGGGGAGACGATCTGCAAAGTCGGCACGAATAAAGCAGGCGCCGGCATTGGAGCTGACAGCCCCCTCTTCCGGCGGCTTTTTCGCGTCATAATAGCAGATCTCGTCGGATCCCGCGTTTGCCGCGGACCCGACGCTCTTGATCAGCCGGCCTGTATCTCCGCGGCAGTCGGCGCCTGTCTCCCGGGCAAGTTCGCCCAGCGAGACGGGCCCCAGGGCCTCAAAGAACCGAGGATCGACCGCCATGGGAGTTCAACTACTGCTGTTGCTGCTGGATCTGCTGACGCGCCTGGGCCGGAAGAGTCTGACGGGTGACCTCAACTGTCGGCATCGCCGCGTTCATTTTCGTGATGACCGACTGGGTCACATCGATGGCTTCTGCGGACCAGACCACCTGCGAGCTGTCGAGCATGACATCGGCGCCCGTCTCGGTGACGACCTCTTCGAGCACCGGCTGAAGGGCCTGGAAGAATTTCATCCAGGCGGCCCGTTCGGTGGCCTGAAGCTCGGCAGCGGCGATCTGGCGCTTGCGATTGAACTGCTGGGCACGCTGGGCATAGGCCTCGACTTCGGTGCGCAGTGCTTCATCGGCAGCGATGGCTTCCATGGACATATTGGCGGTGCGCGTTTCAAGCGACTGGCCTTGTTCCTGGATCGCGGTGGCTTCCGGGGTGAGTTCCGACTGGATAGTCGTCCCGATCTGCTCGACCTTGGCGGCAATATCCTGCCCGCCCTGGCTTTGCGTCATGATGCGTTCCTGGTCGATCACGACGACGGATGTGCCCTGTGCGGCAGCAACCGGCGCTGCGACGAACGCGCCGGCGATAAGCGTTGCGAAAGATGCCATGGCGGCATTGAAGAGTTTCATGAGTTCCTCCTGAGAACTTCTAGAAGCGGGTTGAGGTACTGAACCGGAAGGTTTCCGTCCGGTCGTACTCTTCTTTTCTGATGATTTGCGAGAAATCGAACCGGATCGGCCCGAACGGCGAGTCCCAGCCCACCGAGAGACCGGCCGAGGCACGAAGCCCCATACCCGTCTTGGACAATTCCACTGCAGCCACGTCCGGGCTGAGAAGGGCTTCCTGCACAGGTTCGATGTCGATATCATCAAGCATGCCAACGGAGCCAGCTTCCACGAACAGCGCGGTATCGATTCCGTACTCGTCTGGCAGGAAGTTGGGGAAGGTCAGCTCTGCTGTCCCCTGATAATAGGCCTTGCCGCCAAGGGCGCGGCCGCGGCGAGTGCGCAGGACATTGCCGTCCGCATCAACCTCGCGAACAATACGGCGCGGGCCGAGACCGGCGACATCAAAGCCGCGGAAATTGCTGCCGCCCCGGAAGAAGCGGTTGTTGATCCGGATGCCGTCATCCTCGTTCCACGAAGTGATAAAGCCGCCGGAAAGCCGAACACTGGCGCGCACGCCCTTGAAGATACCGCGATAGGTGGCCGCGGATGTCTCGGTACGGATATACTGAACATCGCCCCCGAGGCCTGCCACATCCTGACTGAACGAGAAGTCGAAGCCGCCGGTCGGCTGGATCGGATCGTTCCGGCGGTCCCAATTGAAGGTGTAGCCAACGATTGACGAAATTTCAGCGCGCTCATTTCGGCAATTCGTGAAGCTACGTTGATTGTAAATAGGCGAACACGCATCGACAACTAGCGCCGAGTCCGGAAGATCATCTCCTGGCACAGCCGGCCTATCAAATGTGGTATCGTCACTTGGGTCGTCCGGCGTACCATTATCAAAGGTATCGGTTACAAACAGGCGATCACCGGTCGAATCCACTACAACATTTCCAAGTTCTATGTCGAGCTCGTCACGCTGGAGTCGATAGCGCAAACCTAGGTTGGTGTTTTCTGTTAGCGGGAAGCCCACATTTACGCCCGCGCCAATTGTATCCGACGTAAAGCCTCCCTGCCCGATATTCGAGAAGTCAGAACGCGAGGAAAAAAGATCGATCCCCGCCGCAAGATTGCGGTCAAGGAAACGCGGCTCGCGGAAGCGCAGATCGACATATTGCTGGCGCTGGGACGCCGATACACGCGCAATGGCGGTCTGCCCGCGGCCACGCAAGTTGCGTTCGGAAACGCTGACATCGAACAGGAAGGCATCGACCGAGGAATAACCAGCAGCAAAGGAGAGCTCGCCCGTCGGCTGTTCTTCCACGCTGATGTCGACCACGGTGCGATCAGGCTCAGAGCCCGGGTTTTCAGTGATCTCGACATTCTTGAAGTAGCCGAGCGCGCGAACCCGGTTGCGCGACCGGTCCAGGAGAACGCGGTTGAAGGCGTCGCCCTCTGCCACACGAAGTTCGCGCCGGATCACCTTGTCCAGCGTGCGTGTATTGCCGACGATATTGATCCGCTCGATATAGACACGAGGGCCCTCATCAATCTGGAAGGTCACATCAACCGTGTTGGTTTCCGGATTGGGGCGCAGGTCAGGGGTGATGTCGACGAATGCATAGCCAGCGATACCGGCCGCATAGGTCAGCGTATCGATCGCATTCTCGATCTGGTTGCCACGGAACAGGTCGCCTTCGGTCAGATTCAACGCATTGCGCAGCGACTCGCCATTGAGCTTGTCGAGTTCCGTCTCAACCGCGACTGTCCCGAAATTGTACTGGTCACCTTCATCCACCGTGTAGGTGATATAGAAATCTTCCTGGTCCGGGGTGAGGTCGGCCACAGCGGAGACGACGCGGAAGTCGTAATAGCCATTATTCTGGTAGAACTGGCGCAGCAGTTCGCGGTCATATTCCAGACGACCCGGATCGTAATTGTCGTTCGAGCTGAAGAAACGCCACCAGCGCGACTGACGCGTGGCGATTTCGCTGCGCAGGCGCCGGTCGGCATATTCTTCATTGCCGATGAAGTTGATGGCCCTCACGCCGGTGACCGGACCTTCATTGATCACGAAAACCAGATCGACCCGGTTCTGTTCAAGCGGCTTGTATTGCGGTTCCACCGTCGCGGCAAATCGCCCGGACTGGCGATAGAGTTCGAGGATGCGCTGGACGTCAGACTGGACGCGGGCTGCGGTGAAGATACCGCGCGGCGCCACCTGGATTTCTTCACGCATCTTGTCGTCGTCGATGGCGCTGTTACCCTCAAAGATAACGCGGTTGATGATCGGGTTCTCGACCACGCGCACGATGAGGTCCTGGCCGGACTTCTCGAAAGACGCATCCGCGAACAGGCCTGTCGCGAAAAGTGTTTTCAGGGAGAGATCGATTCGCTCCGCATCGAACGGGTCGCCCGGCTCAACCAGAAGATAGGACTGGATCGTCCGGTCTTCGATCCGCTCATTGCCTTCGACCTGGATGGCCCGGATCCTTTCTGCGGATTCAGGGGCCTGGGCCTTCGCCGTCAGTAGTGAACCCGATAGGGCGGAAGCACCGAGAGCGGTGGCAACACTAATCATCGAGGCGGCGAACACTGATCGCATGGCAAGACTCTCAATTTACTTCGACGTTCGGCTATCAGCCCCGCGTGCCGTTGAACAGCCCTGTTTCCAGTACGTCGCCCCATGTGATGAAGACAAACATCCCAAGCAGCAAAGCCATACCAGCCATCAGGGCGCCCTCCTGCACCCGGGCCGGCATCGGCTTGCCGGCAATTGCTTCATAGCAATTGAAAACGATGTGACCACCGTCCAGCACAGGAAATGGAAGTAAATTAAAGAATCCAATTCCTACAGAGACTGCCGCGCAGATGCTCATCATGCTCCAGAACAGGGCCGTGAGACGGTCTGCCAGCGGCACGGAATCGTTTTCCATCGTACGGTTGACGACCCGGCGGCTGACATCGCCGATCGCCACCGGACCGCTGAGCGTGCTCAACGCCTCCTTGCCCGTGATCATGTGGCCGATAAGGTCCGTGGTCTTTGCAACCGTATCCCAGGTTTGCACGCCGCCCATGGCGAGCGCTTCGACCGGATTATAGTCCACCCGGGTCGCCGTATCGCGCATCTCCTGAAGCATGACCCCCATCGTCCCGAGCGGCTGGACCTGGCCCACCGCATTCTCGCGCATCTGGCGCTTGGGCGTGACGATGAGCTCAACGGTCTCACCGCCACGTTCCACAACCGTCCGAAGCGGCGTATTGCTCGACATGGTCACGATGGTCTGCAGGTCACCCGCATTCTCGATCATGTCGCCATCTATGGACACGAAGACATCACCTTCTTCGATACCGGCTTCGGCAGCGGCGCTATTCTCCAGCACCTCCACGACACCGACACGGGCCTGGTAAGAGCCGTTGAAATAGAAGAAGAGTCCGAAGATCAGGGCGGCCAGCACAAAGTTCGCAGCCGGCCCGGCAGCAGCAACGACCGTGCGCGGCCAGACACCGATCTCATGGAATGGCTTGCCAGAGGGGCCCTCCTCCACCTTGCCGACATCGCCTGGCAGCTGGCCTTCACCGACAAATTTCACAAAGCCCCCCAGAGGGATCCAGTTGACGCGCCAGCGCGTCCCGCGCTTGTCCATAAATTCCATGATCGGCTTGCCAAAACCGACGGAAAAGGACTCTACCGCAGCACCAAAGGCCCGGCCGGCGGCATAGTGCCCAAGCTCGTGAATGACGACGACGACGCCAAGTAAAAAGACGAGGCAGACAATAAAAATCGGGCCCTGGGTAACTATTCCGCTCATCAGATTTCGCTCTTTGTCTCGATCCGCCCAGTTTCTACGAGGTCCCCGCCAAAGGCTCTCGCCTTCTCATCCATCGCCACAATATCCTCAAGACCCGGCTCGCCGTCATGGCCGGACAAGAGCTGTCCGGCGGCCGAGACGGCTGTTTCGACGATCTGGTTGATATCCGTAAAGCGGCACCTGCCGTCCAGAAACGCATCCACCGCGATCTCATTGGCAGCATTCATGGCAATCAACGCGGCATTCGAGTCACGCAGCGCTTCACGCGCCAGCCGGATCGCAGGAAAGCGCGCGTCATCGACCTCTTCGAAATCGAGCCGCGCAATAGCGGCAAGGTCTAGCCGCTCGACCGACGTCGTCACCCGGCGGTCCGGCCAGGTCAAAGCGTGTGCGATAGGCGTCTGCATGTCTGGCGTCCCAAGCTGTGCAAGGAATGAGCCGTCAACATAGCTGACCATTGAATGGATCACAGACTGCGGATGCACCAGAACATCGATGCGCGATTCCGGAACGTCAAACAGGAAGGACGCCTCGATCAGCTCAAGCGCCTTGTTTATGAAACTCGCACTGTCGACAGAGATCTTGCGCCCCATCGACCAGCGAGGATGCGCGCAGGCTTCATCGGGCGTCACAGTCTTCAGACGGTTCAGCGGCGTGCGCAGGAATGGCCCACCCGAGGCCGTCAGGATGAGCCGGTCGACATCCAGCGGGTTCTCCATCACCTGGAACATCGCATTGTGTTCTGAGTCGGTCGGCACGATCGCCGCGCCGGTCCTGGCCGCCGTCTTCCTCAGGAGCGGCCCGGCGCAGACCATGCTCTCCTTGTTGGCGAGCGCCACCGAATTTCCGGCTGCGAGCGCGGCATAGGTGGACCTCAATCCGGCGATCCCGACAATTGCGGCGACGACACGGTCGACGGGGATAGACGCTGCGGCAACGATCTCGGCGCTGCCAGCCGCGGGCTCAACACCGGAGCCGGCCAGCCTCTCCTTGAGCTCGCCATATAGTGTCTCATCCCCGATGACCGCACGCTTCGCTCCGAAACGGCAGGCCTGTCTGGCGAGGGAGTCGACACTGGACTGCGCCGTCAGCGCCTCGATTTCGAAGCGGGGGCCCTCACCCATCGTGTTAGCGTACGCCACAACCGATAGCGCAGACTGTCCGATAGAGCCGGTCGACCCAATAATACTGATACGCTTGGTCATCAGCCTGCCGATAGTCCGAGCGCGGCATGAATGCCTTCTGCAAGCGCGAGGAGTCCGGCGCAGAACACAGCGGCCATACCAAGGCCGTCGACCCTGTCCATGACCCCGCCATGGCCCGGCAGGAAACCACTCGTATCCTTGACGCCGTAACGCCGCTTGAGAGAGGATTCGAACAGGTCACCCCACTGGGCAACAACCGAAATCATGACCCCTGCTGCCAGCCAAGCGATGCGCGAGGCATCGAGCAGACCGGCGGCGATCAGACCGCAAAGCGCGCTGCAGACGACAGCGCCGATGGCACCGCTCCAGGTCTTGGACGGCGAATCGCGGGGCGACAAAGGCGGGCCGCCAAAACCTCGTCCGGCAAAATACGCCCCGGTATCTGAAGCCCAGACCGTCCCCATAAGTATTAGAGCCGCCGCCTGGCCGTACCACACGCCATCGCGCAGGAAGAACAGCCCAAGCGGCAGGCCGGCACTATAGAAAACCCCAAAGGCGGCGACCGCGCGCTCGCCTGGCCTGGAAGGATGGATGAGTCCGATGATCGCTGCAGAGACAAGAAGCGCAATGAAGGCGACGCTCCAGTCGCCAAGATAGGCGCCAATGACACAGGCCGCCGAGAGGACCGCCGTTGCCGGCATGATCGGCGAGGCGGTCATGCGCGCCCATTCATAGCCCATGATGGCGGCGAAGACCGCGCAGGCAATGGCGAGGATCAGGCCGCCCGTCGCAACGACAAAAAGGGCAAACGGGATAAGGACCAGTGCTGACACAACCCGTAGCGCCAGCTCCTTCGATTTATGACTGCCCGGCCTTGAGGCTACCATATCAGGCGGCCCCCGAACTCAGACCGCCAAACCTGCGTTCGCGTGCCGAAAAGGTTTCCAGCGCGGCCTTGAGATGAGGCTCGCCGAAGTCTGGCCAGAGAACATCCATGAAAACGAGCTCCGAATAGGCCGACTGCCAGACGAGAAAATTGCTGAGACGATGTTCCTGACCCGTGCGGATAATGACGTCCGGGTCGGGAAACTCGGATGTGTCCAGATGGGCCGAGATCGCATCCTGATCCAGCTCCTCGAGCGACAGCTCCCCCTCCATCACCTTGCGAGCGACTCGGCGGGCCGCCCGCGCAATTTCCTCGCGTCCGCCATAGTTGAAAGCAATCCCCAGATTGAAGCGCGTATTTTCAGATGTTTCCGATACCGCATAGTCCAGAAGATCGCAGATATCCTGCGGCAGGCCCGACCGGGTGCCAAAGACGCTGATCCGCACATCCTCGGATTTGAGACGTTTCAGGTCCTTCTTGATAAAAGCGCGAAGCAGGGAAAAAAGCGCACCCACCTCGGAGGCCGGCCGGCGCCAGTTCTCTGTGGAGAAGGAATAGACGGTCAGGTAGGACAGGCCCAGTTTCTGGCCCGCCGTCACCGTCTTGCGCAGCGCATCCACACCCCGCTCGTGCCCTACGGAGCGCGGCAGACCACTGCGTGTCGCCCAGCGGCCATTCCCGTCCATGATGACGCCAATATGTGTTGGCAGGTCAGCGGGCGCAGCAAGTTTCGGGTCACCGGTGGATGCTGGCTGGGCACTCAAACCTGCATGATCTCCGCTTCTTTGGCTTTCACGATGTCCTCAATACGCGCGATGTGCGTATCGGTCATCTTCTGAACGTCATCAGACAGGCCGTGGGCCTCGTCCTTGCTGATCTCGCCATCCTTTTCAGCCTTCTTGAGCTGGTCCATGCCGTCGCGGCGCACATTGCGCACGGCGACACGGGCCTGCTCTGCATATTTGCCAGCGATCTTCGAAAGCTCGGCGCGGCGTTCCTCATTCAGCACCGGAATGGGAATCCGCAGCGTGGTGCCATCGGTCACCGGATTAAGGCCGAGCCCCGATTCCCGGATCGCCTTGTCAGCTGCGCCGACAACCGACTTGTCCCAGATATTCACCGACAGGGTGCGCGCATCGAGCACAGAGACGGAGCCGACCTGGTTCAGCGGCACGGTCGAGCCATAAGCCGGCACATTCACCGTATCGAGCAGGTTCGGGGATGCGCGGCCCGTTCTCAGCCCCGCCAGGTCCGACTGAAGCGATGAAATCGCGCCATCCATCCGGCGCTCAAGGTCTTTCTTGTTTATACTCATGAGACTGGTTCTCGCACATTAAGAGATGAGCGTCGATGTTCCGACACCACGCAGCACGTCAAGCAACGCGCCCTTCTTGTGGAGCGAAAAAACGACGATTGGAATGCTTGTATCGCGCATCAGGCTGACGGCGGAGGCATCCATGACGCGAAGATCGCGCGCCAGCACTTCCTGATAGCCGAGCTTTTCATAACGTTCTGCATCGGCATGGGTCTTGGGGTCTGCCGAATAGACGCCATCGACCTGCGTGCCCTTGAACATGGCGCCGCAATTCATCTCGGCGGCCCGAAGCGCGGCGCCGGTGTCGGTTGTGAAATACGGATTGCCCGTCCCCGCCGCGAAGATCACCACGCGGCCCTTCTCCATATGACGGATCGCACGGCGGCGAATATAGGGCTCACACACCGTATCCATCGGAATGGCGGACTGAACCCGGGTGGGTGTGCCGATCTGCTCCAGCGCGCTCTGCATGGCCAGCGCATTCATGACGGTCGCGAGCATGCCCATGGAGTCGGCCTGCGAGCGGTCCATGCCATTGGCGGCCCCGGCAAGACCACGGAAGATGTTTCCGCCGCCGATAACCAGGCAAAGCTCAACACCGGTCTGTTTGATTGCCCCGGCGATCTCTTCAGCAAACTTCAGACAGGTTGGCATGTGGATGCCAAACTCGGAAGGCCCCATCAGGGCTTCGCCGGAAAGTTTCAGGAGAACGCGTTTATAGACGAGCTCGCCGCTATGATCGTCTTCTGGTGTCATGAACGTCTCCCAAGGCCGATTAGCTCGTAAAGGATTCCCGGCTGCCTGTCATGGGCAGCCGGGAGACTTTTAGAAGCCGATTCTGTGGCCTTAGGAGCCGGACGTCATCGAAGCAACTTCTGCAGCGAAGTCGTCTTCTTCCTTCTCGA
Organism: uncultured Henriciella sp.; assembly: GCF_964005855.1. Lineage (NCBI taxonomy): Bacteria > Pseudomonadati > Pseudomonadota > Alphaproteobacteria > Hyphomonadales > Hyphomonadaceae > Henriciella > uncultured Henriciella sp. The sequence continues at coordinate 249,258 of NZ_CAXFSW010000003.1, read as the reverse complement.
CACCTTCACCGAGACCAAAGCGCACAAAGCCTTTCAGCGTGGCGCCCTGCTCTTCGAGGAATTCGCCAACCGTCTGGTCCGGGTTCATCACGAAAGGCTGCTCGACGAGCACGACTTCCTTGTAGAACTTCTTCAGGCGGCCTTCGATCATCTTCTCGATGACATTGTCCGGCTTGCCGCTTTCGCGAGCCTGGTCGGTCAGGACCTGGCGCTCACGGTTGACCAGCTCCGGATCGAGATCTTCTGTCGTTGCCGAAGCGGGGTTGGTTGCAGCAACGTGCATGGCGACCTTGCGGCCCGCATCGGCGAGCTTGTCCGTGTCGCTGCCTTCGACAGCCACGAGAACGCCGATCTTGCCCATATTCTCAGCTTCCGGGCTGTGAACATAAGCAGCCACCTGACCGCCTTCGGCCGTCAGCTTGGTCACGCGGCGAAGCGTCATGTTCTCACCGATCGTCGCAACGAGGCCGGTGATCATGTCATTGACCGTGCCATCGCCCTGCGGGGCCGGCGCATTCTGGACAGCTTCCAGCGACCCGTCGGTTTCCAGCGCCGTCTTGGCGATACCGGCAAGCGCGGCCTGGAATTTCTCGTTACGGGCAACGAAGTCGGTTTCGGCGTTCAGCTCTACCAGCGTGCCGGACTTGCCGTCGGAGGACAGCAGTGCAGCCACAAGGCCGTCAGCCGCAGCGCGGCCAGCTTTCTTGGCGGCCTTGGACAGGCCCTTGGCGCGCAGCCAGTCAACGGCGGCTTCTGCGTCGCCATCATTCTCAACAAGCGCTTTCTTTGCGTCCATCATGCCTGCGCCCGTACGGTCGCGCAGGTCCTTGACCAGAGCGGCGGTGATCTGTGCCATCTCTAAGATCCTTCCAGATTAAGGTTTGAAATCAGCTTTCGGCTTTGGCTTCTTCGCCGCCCTTGCTTTCTTCAGCGCCAGCTTCAGCCTCGCTTGTCGCGCTGGCTTCGGCAGCAGCCGCATCAGCAGCGGCGACATCGGCGCTCGCCATGGCTTCCACATCTTCCGATTCGCCGAGATCCAGATCGAGACCGGCAGAAGATTCGGCCAGGCCGTCGAGGACCGCGTCAGCGATCAGGTTACAATAGAGCGAGATCGAGCGGGCGGCGTCGTCATTGCCCGGGAACGGGAAGTCGACATCGTCCGGATCGCAATTGGTGTCGATGACAGCAATGACCGGAATGCCAAGCTTCTTGGCTTCCTTGATGGCGATCTGCTCCTTGTTCGTGTCGATCACGAACATGAGGCTCGGCAGGCCGCCCATATTGGCGATACCGCCCAGCGCACGCTCGAGCTTGTCGCGCTCACGCTCGACAACCAGAAGCTCCTTCTTGGTGAGGCCGGAGGCGTCACGGTCGGAAAGCACTTCGTCGAGTTCGCGAAGACGCTTGATCGATTTGGAAACGGTCGCCCAGTTGGTGAGCGTGCCGCCCAGCCAGCGATGGTTCATGAAGTATTGTGCAGAGCGCTCTGCCGCCTCTGCGATCGGCTGGGCTGCCTGGCGCTTGGTGCCGACGAACAGCACGCGGCCGCCCTGCGCGACCGTGTCGCGAACCTGGACGAGTGCCTGGTGAAGCAGCGGGACCGTCTTGGACAGGTCCATGATGTGAATACCCGCGCGATCCCCATAGATGTACGGTTTCATCTTGGGATTCCAGCGGTGGGTCTGGTGGCCGAAGTGAACGCCGGCTTCGAGCAGCTGACGCATCGTGAATTCAGGCAGTGCCATATCAATTTTCCTCTTCCGGTTGACCGGCACGGACACTATCGGGCTCAAACCACTGAGCCCGACACCGGATAGTCCGCGCATCGGGGGTTTAGACCGCTGCCATATACGTAAATCGGGCCTGATTGCAACCGGGCTTTGTCAGGCTGCCATCGTGTCGACGCGGGAGACTCCGGACGCCATCTTGAGGGCGCGAAGGGCCTCAAGTCCTGTCGAATAGACATCCGGCAGTTTCATCGAGACGATCCGTCCATCCGCGAGCGGCAGCTCCAGATAGATTTCGCCCCTGTCCGCGCCCGGCGCATGGACCAGACGTTCAGCAACGGCGGCCAGCTCGGCAAAATTCGCCCCGCGCGAGAGTCGCACGACGAGCGCCTTGGCCTTCTTGCCGATGCGCGCCTTCTCAATCGGCTTCACATTTTTCACCGACAGGCGGATTTCCTCATCCTGGCGGCGCACATTGACCATAACGCAGATACTGTTGCCTGGGGCCATGAGATCGCGGAAATTGTCGAGAACTTCCGGCATGACCATCAGCTCGACCTCGCCGGTCGGGTCTGACAGGGTCAGGAAGGCAAACTTGCCGCCATTTCGGGCCGGCTTCTCGACGCGCCGGCGCACCACCCCGATCAGCTCGAGCGGCCGCCCGTCCATGGCGACATCGGCAATCTCATTCGACAGCGTGATGCGCCCTTCCTCAAGGCTATCGAGGACATCGTCCAGCGGGTGGCCGGAGAGGTAGAAGCCTACGGCTGCAAACTCCTCATCCAGCGTCTGCTGCCCATTCCATGAGGGCATGTCCTGTATCGTGGCGCGCACCGCAGGCTCTGCATCACCGAACAGACCACCCTGCCCGCCGGCCCGGTCCTCTGCCGCCGACACCGCCATGGCCGCCAGCAGGTGCGCAGACCCCAGCACCGTCGCCCGGTTCGGCTCCAGCGCGTCAAAAGCCCCGGCGCGCGAAAGCTGCTCGAAGCACTTCTTGTTGACCGATTTGGGATCCACGCGTTCTGCAAAGTCGTGGAGCGACTGGAACCGCCCGCGGACTGCCCGCTCAGCCTCGACATGGCGCATCGCTTCAAGCCCGACGCCCTTTAACGCGCCAAGCGCATAGACAAGTGCGCCCTCCTCCACGTCAAAATCGGCTGTCGACCGATTGACGTCCGGATTGATGATCGGAATTTCCAGACGCTTTGCTTCCTGCACGAAGGCCGCGAGCTTGTCAGTGTTGTGGATATCGAGGCTCATCGAAGCGGCGAGGAATTCGACCGGGAAGTGCCGCTTCAGATACGCTGTCTGATAGCCGATCAGCGCATAGGCGGCGGCGTGGGACTTGTTGAAGCCATAGCCCGCGAACTTCTCCATCGTATCGAAGATCTCATTGGCGAGCTTCTCCTCGATCCCTTTCAGTTCCTTCGCGCCCTTAAGGAAGCGGGCCCGCTGGGCAACCATTTCCTCAACCTTCTTCTTACCCATGGCGCGGCGCAGAAGGTCAGCTTCGCCGAGCGAATAGCCGGCGATTTCCTGCGCCATCCGCATGACCTGCTCCTGATAGACAGGCACGCCATAGGTCGCGTCCAGAATGGGCTCCAGATCCGGATGCTGGTAGCTTACATTCTTCGGGTCTTCCTTGCCGGCCACATAGACCGGAATGTTATCCATCGGGCCCGGGCGGTAAAGCGAGATGATGGCAATCACGTCCTCGAGATCATTCGGGCGTACCTTGCGCAGCGTATCGCGCATGCCCTGGCCTTCCAGCTGGAAGACACCCAGCGTCTGGCCGCTCGCCATCAGCTCATAGGTGTCCTTGTCATCCAGCGAAGCCCATTCCGGCCCTACATCGCGGCCGTCGCGGCGGATGAATTTCAGCGCGCGGTCGATCACCGTCAGCGTCTTCAGGCCAAGGAAGTCGAATTTCACGAGGCCGCCAGCTTCAGCCCATTTCATGTTGAACTGCGTGGCCGGCAGATCCGAACGCGGATCATTGTAGAGCGGAACAATCTCGGTCAGAGGCCGGTCGCCGATGACCACACCGGCGGCGTGCGTGCCGGCATTCCGGTAAAGCCCTTCCAGCGCCAGGGCCGTCTCCAGCAACTCGCCAACGCGGGGGTCCTGCGCAATCTCGTCGTCGAATTTCGGCTCGTCGTCGATGGCGTCCTGAAGCTTTGGCGGATTGGCCGGATTGAACGGGATGAGCTTGGCCAGCCGGTCCACCTGCCCGTAAGGCATCTGCATCACCCGGCCGACATCGCGCACCACAGCCTTGGCTTGCAGCGTACCGAAGGTGATGATCGCCGCGACGCTTTCGGCGCCATACTTGTCGCGGACATAGCGGATAACCTCACCGCGCCGCTCCTGACAGAAGTCGACGTCGAAGTCCGGCATCGACACGCGTTCCGGGTTGAGGAAGCGCTCAAAGAGAAGGTCGAACCGCAGCGGATCGAGGTCGGTGATCGTCAGCACCCAGGCAACGACCGAGCCCGCGCCAGACCCCCGGCCCGGCCCCACCGGAATCCCCTGCTCCTTCGCCCATTTGATAAAGTCGGCAACGATCAGGAAGTAACCCGGAAAGCCCATCTTCTTGATGATGCCGAGCTCATAGTTCAGCCGCTCGATATAGGTTTCCTTTGGCGCATAGAGCTGCGGCGCTTCAGCGAGACGTTTCTCCAGCCCTTCTTCAGCCTGCACCCGCAGCTCATCGAACTCGGAACGCGAGCCGTCGCCGAAATTCGGCAGGATAGGTTCATGGGTCCGTGCCCGCACAGCGCACCGTTTGGCAATCTCCACCGTGGACCCGATTGCTTCGGGCAGATCGGAGAAAAGCTCGATCATCTCCGCCGAGCTTTTGAGATACTGCTCTGGCGCCACCCGCTTGCGGTCATCCTGGCCGAGATATTCGCCATTCGCGATACACATCATCGCGTCATGCGCGTCAGCATCGTCGGGTTTGAGGAAACGCGCATCATGTGTTGCCACCAGCGGCAGGCCCAGCTTGTAGGCCGCCTCCAGCAGGCCCGGTTCGGCGGAGGCTTCCTCCGGCAGGCCATGACGCGTGATCTCGACATAGCAGCGGCCGGGATAGGCTTTCGCAAACTCCGAAAGCGTCGCCTCGGCCTCGGCCTGCTTGCCTTTCAGGATGTATTGCGCCGCTTCACCGCGCGAGCCGCCGGTCAGAAGGATCAGCCCGTCTGTCTTCTCGAAAAGGTGCTCACGCCTGAGGCGCGGAACGCCATCGGCCGCTTCCAGATAGGCAAAGGAAGACAGCTCCATCAGCCTTTTGTAGCCCGCTTCATTCTGGGCATAGACCGACACCTGCGTCAGCCATTCCTGATGCCCCCCATCGGTGACATCGAAGCAGCACGCCATGATCGGCTGCACGCCAGCGCCCGCCAGCGTCTCTGAAATCTCCAGCGCCCCAAAAAGATTGTTGCGGTCTGTCACGGCAACGGCCGGCACGGCATTGTCGACAGCCCATGCCTTCAATGCCTTCGGCGTGATCATGCTTTCCAGAAGCGAAAAGCTGGTGCGCACGGCAAGATGGATGAAGAGCTGGTCTGACAAGGCGGGCGACTCCTATCGGCTGTCGAGTATGCCTGTTTGGTGCCCTGAGTCGAAGACCCTAGCCTGCAAAGTCTGTGAGTTTTCCGTCCTGCAGCGTCAGCACCCGGTCCATATGCTGGTTGAGCGCCATATTATGGGTCGCCACCAGCACGGCAGCGCCTTCCATGCGCGCAATCTTGATCAGGCTCGCAAAAACCCGTTCGGTCGTCGCCGGATCCAGATTGCCCGTCGGCTCATCGGCAATCACCAGCTTGGGATCATTGACCAGCGCCCGGGCAATCGCGACGCGCTGCTGTTCACCGCCGGACAGCGCGCCCGGCTGGTGGTCCATCCGCTCTGCCAGGCCCATTTCCGCCAGCAGCTCGCGCGCCTTTTCGCGCGCTTCCCGGCGCCGCACACCATTCACCATCAGCGGCATGGCGACATTGTCGAGCGCGTTGAACTCGGGAAGGAGGTGGTGGAACTGATAGACAAAGCCGAGCTTCTCGCGGCGAAGACGCGTGCGTGCAGCATCGGAGAGGGACAGGACCCCTTCCCCATCCAGCAGCACCTCACCCCCTTCGGCCCGTTCAAGCAGCCCCGCAGTATGGAGCAGGGTCGACTTGCCGGAGCCCGACGGGCCGACCAGACCGACCAGTTCACCCTTGTTGAGAACAAGGTCGGCCTTGTCCAGCACCTGCAGGACGCTCGGCCCGGACCGGTACTCGCGGACGATACCGCGCAGCTCAAGAACTGGGACGCCTGCCATTATTCGAACCTCAATGCGTCAACCGGGTCCAGCCGCGCGGCATTCCAGGCCGGCCAGATCGTCACCAGGATCGACATGCCCATCGCCCAGAGCGTCGTAAATACCGCCTCGCCCCAGTCGAGCTCTGCCGGAAGACCATCAAGGCCATAGACCTCGGCATCAAAAACATCCCGGCCGAGTACAGTGCTGAGGAAGCCTTCGACGAGACCGATATTCAGGACGATCAGAACCCCGAAGGCGAGACCGATCAAGGCGCCGGTCAGACCGAGAATGGCGCCGATCATGATGAAGATGCGCATGATGGCCCCGCGCGGCGTGCCGATTGTACGCAGAATGGCAATGTCGCGTGTCTTGTTCTTCACCAGCATGACGACGCCGGTAATGATGTTGAGCGCGGTGATTGTGATGAGGATCAGCATGATGACCCGCATCATCCCGCGCTCGACGTTCAGCGCGTTGAAATAGGAGGCACGCCGCTGCTTCCAGTCCTGCACAGGCAGATTGCCCGTCATAGACCTGATCTCGGCCATGACCGGCTCTGTCCGCATCGGATTGAAAAGGCGCGCATCGATGGCCTGATACTCGCCGCGTTTGTTGAAGAAGAGCTGCGCCTGCTGCATCGGCATCAGGACATAGAGCTTGTCGAGCTCGACGCTGCCGGTCGTGAACGTATCGCCAATCGTATACGCCTTCGACCGCGGCGTGACCCCGAACGGCCCCGACACCCCCTCTGGCGCGATCAACGTGATCTTGTCGCCAATCTCCAGTCCGAGATCCTGCGCCAGAAAGGCCCCGACCAGCACCACGTCTCCGCCATTGCGTCCCTCGCCGAACCCGGCCGCATCCGCCGTGGACTGACCGCCCTCCAGATAGGGTAGCGCCCCGATGTCTTCGGTACGAACGCCCCGGACCATCGCGCCGGTCCGGGCATATTCCGACGTCGCCAGCACTTGCTGCTCAATGAACGGAAAAGCGTGCTCGACCGCTTCAAGCTCCAATATATCGCCGGTCAGCACATCCACATCGCTTTCGGGAAGGCCCTGCACGGAGACAAAGACATGTCCCTGCCCGCCAAGCAGCGCATTGAGAAGCGTCGAGCGAAAGCCCGCCATGACGGACATGATGACAATCAGTGCCATCACCGCCAGCATGATGCCGAAAAAGGAAATGATCGAGATCAGCGACACGCCGCCATGCTGGCGCCGCGCCCGCAAATAGCGCCAGGCCAGCGCGCGCTCGACCTGTCCAAATGGCGCCGCTTTCGCCATCAGCCGGCCTTCACCTTCGCAATGGCTTCCTCGAGCGGCATGTCAGACTTCTCGCCGGTTTTGCGGTTCTTCACCTCGACGACACCAGCCTCCACACCGCGCGGTCCGATGACGATCTGCCAGGGCAGACCGATCAGGTCCATGCGGTTGAACTTGGAGCCTGGCCGCTCATCGGTCTCATCATAAAGAACGTCGAGGCCAGCGTTCTGCAGCGCTTCATAGGCACCATCGGCAACACCCGATACCGTCTCGTCCTTTGGCTTCATCGAGATCAGGCCCACATCGAACGGCGCGACCGCCTGCGGCCATACAATCCCGTTCTCGTCATGGCAGGCTTCGATGATACCGCCAACAAGGCGGGAAACGCCGATACCATAGCTGCCCATCTGAACGGGCACGTTTTCGCCGTCGGCGGTCTGCACGGTCGCATTCATCGCCTTGGAATATTTCGTGCCGAAGAAGAAGATATGGCCGACTTCGATGCCGCGCGCCGAGACCTGACGGTCTTCCGGTATCTTCGCGAATTCGGCCTCGTCATGCTTTTCCTCGGTCGCCGCATAATATTGCGTGCGCCGCTCCATGACCTCTGACAGATCGCCATCGAAGTCGAGATCCAGTCCAGGTGCCGGTACGTCCAGCAGCGCCTTGTCGCAGAAGACAGCGCTTTCGCCGGTGTCGGCCAGAATGATGAATTCATGGCTGAGATCGCCGCCAATCGGCCCGGTATCTGCCTGCATCGGAATGGCCGTCAGCCCCATCCGGTCAAACGCATTGAGATAGGCGCAGAACATTTTCTCATAGCTCTTGCGCGCGCCTTCCTCTGTCAGGTCGAAGGAATAGGCGTCCTTCATCAGGAATTCGCGGCCGCGCATCACACCGAAACGCGGACGGATCTCGTCGCGGAATTTCCACTGCGTGTGATAAAGGTTCAGCGGCAGCGACTTGTAGCTCTTCACATAGGCGCGGAAGACATCCGTAATCAGTTCTTCATTGGTCGGCCCGAACAGCATTTCGCGCTCATGGCGGTCGGTGATGCGCAGCATCTCCTTGCCATAGGCCTCATACCGGCCGCTTTCCTGCCAGAGCTCGGCTTGCTGGATCGTTGGCATGAGAAGCTCGATGGCCCCTGCCCGATCCATCTCCTCACGCACGATCTTCTCGATCTTCTGGAGCACGCGAAACCCGAGCGGCAGCCAGGTATAGATACCCGCGCCGTTCTGACGGACCATGCCGGTGCGCAGCATGAGCTGGTGGGAAACGATGGCCGCATCCGCGGGCACATCCTTGGAAACTGGCAGGAAATATCGGGAAAGGCGCATTGAGACAGGCTCACTCCTTACAAGGCGGATCGCAGCTTCCACCTGTTATTGGCAGTCGTATCGATTGGCTAGAGTGCGCCTGCAAGCGCGCAGCTTTTTGGCGCCGGTTTCAGGCCCCGTAATAGCGCAGCATCGGCACGACGATAATCCCCGCAATCGCCGTACAGATCGCCGCGCCAATGGTGGCCCAGAGCGCTTTCTTCGCAAGCATGGGATGAGCAGGCGCGCCCTCTTCGGTCCCGTCGGTGACCTCACCATCCTCAAACTGGCCACGCACCCCGATGGGCAGGACCACAAACAGGCAGACCCACCAGGAAATGAGGAAGATAACGACGCCGCCGACAGGACTCATGGCTCAAACCTCCTAGTGATCGCCCTTCGGCGTCTCCATCAGTTCGACAAGGACGCCATTGGTGTTCCTTGGGTGAACGAAAACGATGGGCGTGCCATGTGCGCCGATGCGCGGCTCGCCCAGCACGGTTGCGCCGCGCGATTTCATGACCTCGACCGCCTCGTGGATATCGGCGACCTCAAAGCAGACATGGTGCTGGCCGCCCTTCGGGTTCTTCTCGATGAAATTGTGGATCGGGCTCTCTTCATTGAGCGGCTCGATCAGCTCGATCTGGCTGTTGGGCAGGTTCACGAAACAGACCTTCACACCCTGGGCCGGCATGTCGAACGGCTCGGTAATATCGGTCGCCCCGTACAGTGTCTTATAGGTCTCGATTGCGTCGGGGAGCGACGGGACCGCAACGCCAACATGGTTGAGCGGTCCAAGTTTGAAATCATCAGCCATTGTCTGCCTCACACTCTCATCACGATTACATCGACCAGGGGCTTGCGCCCGAAGGTCCGTTCACACGCCTTGCGGATCGCGCGGACAAGCGCTGTCTCCACGGCATCATCATCTAGGCGTTTCCTGCGCGAGAGACCATCGAGCGCGTCGTCGCAGGCCGCTTCGATCTCGTCGATGGACTCGTCGGCGATACTCCCGTCCTTCTCCGACATGCCCCGCACCGCCAGATAAGGGCCGTCGGCAATCGCGCCGTTCTCATCAAGCGAGACACTGGCCGAAACATAGCCGAATTTGGAAATGGCGATCCGTTCGCGAAGCCCCTCGGACCCGGCCGGCACCAGACGGTTCCCATCCAGATGAAGCCGCCCATTCGGGACTGTGTCGATCACTTCCGCCTTGCCGGGCGCCAGCCTGATCAGGTCACCATTGCGGGGCGTGACGGCTTCGGGCACCTGCATGCTGCGCGCAAAGGCGGCATGCTCGACGATATGCCGGCGCTCACCATGTACCGGCACCGATATGCGCGGGCGCACCCACTGATACATGCGCTGCAGCTCATCGCGCGCCGGGTGGCCGGAGACATGGATCGGCTCCTTGGTCATCTTGTCGGTGATGATGCGCACGCCCTTCTCGGCCAGCGCGTTCTGCATCTCGAAGATGCCCTTCTCATTGCCCGGGATAACGCGTGAGGAGAAGATCGCCGTATCCCCCTCGCCAAGCGTAATATGCCGGTGCGTCCCGTGCGCGATCCGCCCCAGCGCCGCGCGCTCCTCGCCCTGGCTGCCCGTACACAGGATCAGGATATTCTCCGGCGGAAAGCTGCCCACATCGGCCTCGTCGACCAGGTCCGGCAGGTCTTTCAGGACGCCCGTCTGCACGGCGGCATCGACAATCTTGTGCATGCTGCGTCCGGCAAGGCAGACGCTCCGCCCGGCCTTGCGCGCCGCCTCGATCACGGTGGCAACGCGTGCCACGTTGGACGCGAACGTCGCGACCGCGATGCGCCCTTTCAGGCTGCCAACCAGTTCGATCAGATTCTTGCGGACCGTCGCTTCCGAGCCGCTCTCGCCTTCGACAAAGACGTTCGTACTGTCGCAGATCATGGCCAGCACGCCATCATCGCCAAGACGCTTCAGCCCCTCGACATCCACCCCCTCGCCCAGCAGCGGATCGGGGTCGATCTTCCAGTCACCCGTATGCAGGATCGTTCCGGACGGGGTCTCGATCGCCAGCGCATTCGGCTCCGGAATAGAATGGGTCAGCGTGATATAGCGGACCTTGAAGGGCCCGGTTTCCACTTCTCCGCCCATGGGCACGACATTCACATCGACTTTGCCGAGGCCGCGCTCGGCCAGCTTTCCGGCCACGAGGTGCGCGGTAAAGGGCGTTGCATAAAGCGGCGCACGCAGGCGCGGCCACAACAGACCCACCGCCCCGATATGATCCTCATGCGCGTGGGTCAGGAAGATCGCGTCGATCTGGTCCGCATGTTCGGCAATAAATTCCGGATCAGGGGTGATGAGATCAATGCCCGGCGTGGTATCATCGCCGAATGTCACGCCCAGATCGACCAGGATCCATCGCCTGTCATCGGGCGGACCATAGCCATAGGCGTTCAGGTTCATGCCGATTTCGCCGCAGCCGCCAAGCGGCAGGAAGACGAGTTCAGGCGTGTCCTTATTGGGCATCGGGTCCTTTCCGGTTCCGGCGGTAGATTTCCAGAAGACCGGACTCCATCAGGGTCTGGTCATAATGGTCGATCGTCGCGCTCGCGCCTTCAAAAAGCGAGGCGACGCCGCCGGTCGCAATTACAGTCATCGGCTGGCCGTATTCGGCCTTCACCCGTTTTACAAGGCCATCGATGAGGTCGATATAGCCCCAGAACACACCCGTCTGCATCGCAGCCACAGTCGAGTCGCCGATAATCTTCTCCGGCTTCTGGATGGCGATACGCGGCAGCTGCGCGGCCGCATCGTGAAGGGCGCGCATGGAAAGGTTGATGCCGGGGCTGATAATGCCGCCCTCGAACCCGCCATCCGGGCCGACAATATCCAGTGTCGTGGCCGTCCCGCTATCGATGACGATAAGCGCGCCCGGATATTTGATATGCGCGCCGATGGCCGCCACCAGACGGTCGGCGCCCACCTGTTCGGGCCGTGGAATACGGATCGGCGCACCAAGCTCGACGCCCGGCTCGCCCACGACCAGTGGCTCGGTGGCAAAATAGCGCCGCGCCAGATTACGGAAATTGAACAGGGCCTGCGGCACCACGCAGGAAATGACGCAGGCATCAATGTCATAGACCGACACCTTGCGCATATGCATCAACGGCTCCAGCCAGACGATATAATCGTCCGCGGTGCGCCGCGCATCGGTGGCGCTGCGCCACATCGCGACCCAGTCTTCGCCATCGTGAAGCGCGAAAACTGTATTCGTATTGCCGACATCAATTGCGAGCAGCATCGCCGTCAATCTCCTTTACCAGCTCTACATCCCCTGCCCGGATCGTCTGCGTCGCCCCGTCCGGCATTTCAAGCAGGAGGGCGCCATCAGGGCCAAGCCCCTTGAAAATGCCCATCTGGGCGTCATCGGCCTTGCCGACCGTTACCTGCTTGCCGAGGCCTTCAGCATGCCGCTCCCAGTCAGTAAGAAGGCTGTTGAAATCCTCGGCCGCCTGACGGCAACGCAGCACAAAGGCGGGCCGCAGCGCATCAAGGAAGATCTCGGGGGTTATTGCCTCATTCGCACCCAGTTTCAGAAGACTCGTCGCCGCCTGTCCGGCGCGCTCTGGCGCGGTGCGCACATTGATACCCATGCCGCACGCGACCCAGGTCGACTTTGACCTCGTCGTGCCGGCTTCAACAAGGATACCGCAAAGCTTTTCGCCGTCCGCGCGCACATCATTGGGCCATTTCAGCTGAAGCTGACCGCCCTCAATGAAGGCCGCGCAAGCGTCGAGTACGGCAAGACCGGACGCGAAGGGATAGCGGGTCGCGTTCGCAAGCCCGCCGGGCGCTTCGAACAAGGCCGTCACGAACAGATTGCCGGTCGGCGAATCCCAGACGCGCCCAAGACGCCCGCGCCCCGCAGTCTGCATCCGGCCCGCCAGCCAGACTGCACCGGTCTCTTCGGCCTGCGCGCGGCGCCTGGCCTCTTCATTCGTACTGTCGATCTCGTCGAACCAGAGGACCGGCGCGTCTGCGATCACTGCATGAACCCGGCAGACGCGCGCGTCGCCCAGTCGATAAAGGGCGAAATGAAGACGAAGAGCGCAAGACACGCCGCCGCCGACAGGTAGACCGCCGAAGACACCGCCGTATCGACCGGCTGGAAGCTTTCGGCCGGCTCCTTCACCCACATGATGAGGATGATCCGCAGATAATAGCCAAAGGCCAGGACCGAGCTCAGCACCAGGATGATGAGCAGCGGCAGAAGCCCGGCATTCCAGCCCGCCTCAAACAGAACCAGCTTGCCGAGGAAGCCCACCGCCAGCGGGAAGCCCGCGACCGAGATAAGGAGAACGGTCAAAGCGAGCGCCATGCCTGTGCGCCGGCGCACAAGACCGGACAGCTCATCGATATTCTCCACCATGCCGCCCTCACGGCGCATCGACATGACGCCGCCGAACAGACCGATGGACGCGATGACATAGGTCGTCATGAAGACGAGCAAGGCCGCCGCGCCAAATTCCGCGCCAGAGGCCACAGCCACCAGCGCATAGCCCATATTGGCGATGGAGGAGTAACCGAGCAGGCGTTTGAGGTTCGTCTGGTTCAGCGCACCGAAGGCGCCGATGACCATGGAGAGGGTCGCGATGATCGCGATGATCAGCTGCCAGTCCGCAAACACGCCCGGGAAGGCCGAGAAGAGCAGGTTCGCAAAGACGACCATGCTAGCCATTTTCGGCGCCGTCGCAAAGAAAGCGACCACCGGGCTCGGCGCGCCTTCATAGACGTCCGGCGTCCAGACATGCATCGGCGCTGCCGACACCTTGAACGCCATGCCGGAAATCATCAGCACCATGCCGAAGAGAAGACCGATGCCCCGCTCTGCACCAGCGATGTCGGCATAGGCGGTCGACCCGGTGAAGCCATACACCAGCGAAATCCCGTAAAGCAGAAGGCCAGAGGCCAGCGCACCCAGGACGAAATACTTCAGACCCGCTTCAGACGAGCGGATCGAGTCGCGGTGGAAGGAGGCCAGCACATAGGAAGAGAGGCTCAGCGTCTCGATCCCCATATAGAGCGTCATGAGGTTCGACGCCGAGAGGATGATCCCCATGCCCAGCGAGGCAAAGATCACCAGAAGCGGATACTCATAGCGGATCGTTTCATGGCGCTTGAGAAAATTCTCGCCCATCAGAAGCGTCGCCGCACCAGCGAGGAAGCTCACCACCTTGGCGAAATTCACGAACGGCCCCGTCGTGACGAGCCCGCCAAAGGCCGTGCCGCCATCCCAGTTCATGAGAACGACAAGCGCAGCCAGAACCAGTGTGGCTGCACCCAGCTTGAAGGAGATTGCGTTGAAACGATCGCCCATGACAGCGCCGGCCAGCACGCCGAGCAGGCCTGCGAGCGCGAGCAATAGCTCAGGCCCAATGGCAGAGATCATCGCCTGAAAATCGAGCATGTGCCTCTAGCCTCCGGTGATCATCTGAAGCGCGCGCAGGCTGGTTTCGCGCGTCACATCGAAAATTATATTTGGCATGATGCCGAGCAGGACCGTGCCGATCAGCAGCGGGACCAGGGTGATGAGTTCCTTGAGGGTCACATCCTGAATGGTCTCCAGTGCCGGATTGGTCACCTCGCCAAACACGGTGCGCCGGTAAAGCGTCAGCATATAGACGGCCGAGAAGATAACACCGAGCGCGGCGCCGGCAGCGGCCCAGGTCGAGGCCTGGAACGTGCCCGTCATGGTCAGGATCTCCCCGACAAACCCGCTGGTCCCCGGCAGGCCGACATTGGCCATAGAGAACAGCATGAAGATCGCCGCATAGACCGGCATCTTGTTCACCAGGCCGCCATAGGCCGCGATTTCCCGCGTATGGGTGCGGTCATAGACAACACCGACGATGAGGAAGAGCGCGCCGGAGATCAGGCCGTGCGAGATCATCTGGAAGATCGCGCCCTGTACGCCGACCTCGGTGAAGGAGAAGATACCGAGCGTCACGAAACCCATATGGGCGACGGACGAATAGGCGATCAGCTTCTTCATGTCGGTCTGGCGGAAAGCCACAAGAGACGCATAGACGATGGCGATCACCGACAGGGCGAACATCATCGGCTGGAAGAACTGGCTCGCATCCGGGAACATGGGCAGCGAGAAGCGCAGGAAGCCATAGCCGCCCATCTTCAGAAGGATACCCGCCAGGATGACGGAGCCGGCCGTCGGGGCCTGCACGTGCGCATCCGGCAGCCAGGTATGGACCGGCCACATGGGCAGCTTCACCGCGAAGGATGCAAAGAAGGCGAGCCACAGCCAGGTCTGCACCTCAGGTGCGAAGGCGTAATTCGCAAGCTGCGTGATGTCCGATGTGCCCGCCTGCATATACATGAAGACAATGGCAGCCAGCATGAAGAGCGAGCCAAGCAGCGTGTAGAGGAAGAATTTGAACGAGGCATAGATACGCTCTGCCCCGCCCCAGACACCGATGATGATGAACATCGGGATGAGGCCAGCCTCGAAGAAGACATAGAAGAGCACCATGTCCAGCGCGCAGAAGACGCCGATCATGAAGGTCTCAAGCACGAGGAAGGCAATCGTGTACTCGGTGACGCGCTCTTTCACAGAGCCGAAAGAGGCGATGAGGCTGATCGGGGTCAGCAGCGTCGTCAGCAGGATGAGCAGCAGCGACATGCCGTCGATGCCCAGCTTGTACTGCACCCCGGCAAACCAGCTGACTTCCTCGACAAGCTGATAGCCGGGCGCATCCACCTCAAAGCTGACCAGCATGACCAGCGAAGCCAGGAAGGTGGCCGCCGAGAAGATCAGCCCCGCCATGAGAGACTGGCGTCCACGCTCGGCATCGTCACCGCTTTTGCCGGTGGCCGTCTGCACCAGCATGATCAGCAAGGCACCAGCCAGCGGCAGAAATGTCACCGCCGTCAGAATCGGGAAATTACCCATTAGCCTGCCCCTCCGACACGCCAGAAGATCACCGCGCCAAAGACCAGCGCTGCGCCGATGATCACGAATGCATAATGATAGAGATAGCCGGTGTGCATCGCGGACAGGCGCCGCGAGCCCCAGCGAACGAGCGACGTCACGCCATCGGGCCCAAGCCCGTCAATGATGCGCTTGTCGCCGGTCTTCCAGAAGAAACCGCCCAGCCAGTAAGTGGCCTTCACAAAGGTCGCATTATAGATCTCGTCGAAATACCACTTGTTCGCGAACAGGCTGTGGAGCGGGCCGCCTGATGCGGCGATTTTCGCCCCGAAACCGCGATTGAACAGATAGGTAAAGGTTGCGATCAGGAAGCCGGTCACCGTCACGAAGAGCGGCGCCCAGAACACCCAGCCCGGCACATTGTACTTGTCGGCCAGCAGCGTGTTGTCGGTGGCGGTATAGATTGCGCCTGCCCAGAACGCGCCCTGATCATGGCCGACCATCGGATCGTAGAACAGGAAGCCGGCAAAGATCGCGCCCAGCGAGAGAAGGCCGAGCGGGATCAGCATGACGAGCGGGCTCTCATGCGGATCCTCATCATGGTGATGATGGCCGTGCTCGTCGACCGAGAGATGCTCATCAGCATGGCTGTCGAATTCCGGCGTCTCCGGTGGGATCGAATCCTCGCGCGGCCCATGGAACGTCATGTAGATGAGGCGCCAGGAATAGAAGCTTGTCAGCAGCGCCGCCACGATACCGAAGATGAAGGCCATCATGCCGAAGGTGACGCCTGCTTCGCCCGCCGCAAAGGCCGTTTCCAGGATCGCATCCTTGGAGAAGAAGCCGGCAAAGCCGAGCGATGTGTGCGGGATCCCAAGACCGATGATCGCAATCGTGCCGATCATCATCGCCGCATAGGTGAGCGGCATGAACTTCGCGACACCGCCCATGCGGCGCATATCCTGTTCATGGTGCATGCCATGGATGACAGACCCGGCGCCGAGGAAGAGCAGCGCCTTGAAGAAAGCGTGGGTGAACAGGTGGAACATGGCCGCCTGATAGGCGCCGACACCGGCGGCAAAGAACATGTAGCCGAGCTGCGAACAGGTCGAATAGGCGATGACGCGCTTGATGTCGTTCTGGGCCATGCCGACGGTCGCCGCATAGAGCGCGGTGACCGCGCCGATCAGTGTCACCATGCCGGCCGCGAACGGCGCGTACTCATAGATGGGAGAGACGAGGCAGACGAGATAGACGCCCGCCGTCACCATCGTCGCGGCGTGGATGAGCGCGGACACAGGCGTCGGGCCTTCCATCGCGTCCGGCAGCCAGACATGCAGGAAGAACTGCGCCGACTTGCCCATCGCCCCGATGAAGAGCAGCACGCCCATCACTTCGAGCGCAGGCACATTCCAGGCAAGGAACGGAATGACGAGATCATGGATCGGTGCCGCCTCGGCCAGTGCAAGCGGGGTCACGGTCGCATTCTCACGGATCGCGGTCAGCACAGGCTCGAATTCAACCGAGCCGAACACCACAAAGACCGCCATGATACCGAGCGCGAGACCAAAGTCGCCGACCCGGTTGGTCACGAACGCCTTGATGGCCGCCGCATTGGGCGCATCCCTGGTGTACCAGAAACCGATCAGAAGATACGAGGCGAGGCCCACGCCTTCCCAGCCAAAGAAGAGCTGGATGAAATTGTCCGCCGTCACCAGCATCAGCATCATGAAGGTGAAGAGCGACAGATAGGCAAAGAAGCGCGCCCGGTGCGGGTCTTCGCTCATATAGCCCCAGGAATAGAGGTGGACGAGGCCGGAGACGCCTGTGATCACGGCCATCATGACGATGGACATGGCATCGACGCGGATGGCCCAGTCCGCCTGGAACTGGCCGACATCCATCCAGGTCATCAGCGTGATGATATGCTGGATCGGCGCGACCATTGCGGCGCCATGTTCACCGGCTGCCGGCGCTGCCGTGTGAACGGCTTCGGCTACGCCGCCGCCAAAGGCGTACATGAAGAGCTGTATGACCGAGAGGATACCGGCCAGCCCGACCGTCCCGGTCGTGATCACCATGGCGCCGGTGTCGGTCACATACTTCTGGAACAGTCCGGCGATCAGGGCCGCGAGGCCCGGCGCCAGGACAATGAAGAGAAGTGCGATATCAGGAAGCATATCCAGCCTATCCCTTCATCAGGTCGACGCTCTCGACGGCGATGTCGCCGCGATTGCGGAAGAAAACAACGAGAATGGCGAGCCCGACAGCCGCTTCAGCGGCCGCAACGGTGAGCACCAGCATGGCGAAAATCTGTCCGGCAATCGTGCCCGAGAAGACGGAAAAGGCGACCAGATTGATATTGACCGACAGCAGGATGAGTTCGATCGCCATCAGGATGACGATGACGTTCTTGCGGTTCACGAAGATGCCGACGACACCGGTCGTGAACAGCATCGCCGAAACGGCGAGGAAATGGTTGATGGTAATATCCATGACCTAGAGCCCCTTCCCGGATTCGACATCAATACGGCGGGTCGCATCCTTGCGGGTCCGCGCGGTCTGCTTGGCGATGTTCTGCCGCTTCACATGCGGCTTGTGGCGCAGCGTCAGCACGATGGCGCCGATCATGGCGACCAGAAGCACGATGCCCGACAGCTGGAACAGCAGGAGGTATTCAGTGTACATCACCTGCCCGATGGCTTCGGCATTGGTTTCGGCGCCGGGGCTCGGGTTCAGCTCCGCCATATCGCTGCCGCGCGCAAAGGTGGCGAGCGCGATTTCCGCGATAAAGGCAATGCCGACCAGCGCGCCGAAAGGCAGATAGCTCAGAAAGCCCTGCTTCAGCTCAACGAAGTCGACGTCCAGCATCATCACCACGAACAGGAAGAGCACCGCGACGGCACCGACATAGACGACCACCAGAAGCATGGCGAGGAATTCCGCGCCGATCAGGACTAGCAGGCCTGCCGATGTGAAGAAGGCCGTGATGAGCCACAGCACGGAATGGACCGGGTTCTTGGCCGCGATCACGGCGATCGCCGAGAACGTCACGATCGCTGCCAGAATGTAGAAGGCGATGAGTTCCACCGGTACAGCCCCAATGTTGCCAGCAGCCATCAGGGCCGCTGCAGGAAAAGTGAAGGCGCCGCCCTAACGGTACGGCGCGTCGAGTTCAAGATTGCGCGCGATCAGCCGTTCCCAGCGGTCGCCATTCGCAAGCAGTCGGTCCTTGTCATAGTAGAGTTCTTCGCGCGTCTCCGTCGCGAATTCGAAATTCGGCCCTTCGACAATGGCATCCACCGGGCAGGCTTCCTGACAGAAGCCACAATAGATGCATTTCACCATGTCGATGTCATAGCGCGTCGTGCGGCGTGACCCGTCGGCGCGCGGCTCTGCCTCGATCGTGATCGCCTGTGCCGGACAGATCGCCTCGCACAGCTTGCACGCGATGCAGCGCTCTTCGCCATTGGGATAACGGCGCAGCGCATGTTCCCCGCGGAAACGCGGAGACAGAGGGTTTTTCTCGAACGGGTAGTTCACGGTCGCCTTGCGGGTGAACATCTCCTGGATGCCGATTTTGAAGGCATGCAGGAAGTCCGTCATCATGGCGCCGCGGAGGGACTGAACGATGTTCATGCCTGGACTCCTGTGTAAACGACATAGCCCGCGACGATGAAGACGGCGCCGAGCGAGGTCGGAAGGAAGATCTTCCAGCCAAGGCGCATCAGCTGGTCATAGCGATAGCGCGGAACCACGGCCTTCACGAGCGCAAACAGGAAGAAGAAGAAAACGGTCTTGGCCATGAACCAGGCGAGATGACCGAGGTTCACCATCCAGTCGGGGAAGTTCGACACGAAGGCCTCCCCAAACGGGATCGGGCCATGCCAGCCACCAAGGAAGAGCAGCGTCATCATCGCACACATGAGAACGATGTTGAGATACTCCCCGATCATGAAGAGCAGGTACGGCGTGGACGAATATTCCACCTGATAACCGGCCACCAGCTCCGATTCGGCCTCCGGCAGGTCGAAGGGCGGACGGTTCGTCTCGGCCAGTGCAGAGATGAAGAACATCACGAAAACGACCACCATCACCGGGAACAGGATGATGTTGTTGAAGCTGAACAGGTGCCAGGTCCAGAAGCCGCCCGACTGGTTCTCGGCAATGGCGCTGAGGTTCATTGAGCCGACAAGCAGGATCACGGTGATGATGATGAAGCCGATGGAGACTTCATAGGACACCATCTGCGCAGCCGAGCGTAGCGAGCCGAGAAACGGGTATTTCGAGTTCGATGCCCAGCCACCCATGATGATGCCATAGACACCGAGCGAGGACACCGCGAACAGGTAGAGGATGCCGACATTGAGGTCAGCAACCACCCAGCCCGGCGCCACGGGGATCACGGCCCAGGCTGCGAAGGCGAGCGTCAGCGACATGATCGGCGCCAGCAGGAAGACCGTCTTGTTCGCGCCCGCCGGAATGATGATTTCCTTCAGCAGGAATTTGCCGAAGTCGGCAAAACTCTGAAGCAGGCCGAACGGCCCGACCACGTTCGGGCCCTTGCGCATCATCACAGCCGCCCAGACCTTGCGGTCCATGAGCAGGAGGAAAGCAAGAGAGAGCAGCAGGACGACAGTGAACAGCAGGATCTGACCAATGACGGTCAGCCAGCCGAAAAGCAGTCCATGTTCCTGGATGAATGCACTCATGGCGCTCGCCTACTCCGCTGCTACCGGCGTTTCAAGGCCACGCTTCATGAGCGAGCATTCCGCCATAGTCTTTGATGCCCGTGCGATCGGGTTGGTCAGATAGAAATCCTCGAAAGGCGCTTCAAAAGGACGCGCTCCGGCGAGGTTTTTGGTGCCGCCTGCCGCTTTCGACAGAGCCTCATGGCCGCCTTTGCCCGGCGCGAAGCCAAGTCCGGCAAAGACCGGATTATGTTCGCGAATCTGCTCACGCAGCTCGTCCGCCGAATCATAGGAGAGCGGCTTCTCCAGAATTTCAGAGAGCGCCCGGAAGATCGCCCAGCCTTCGCGCGCCTCGCCCTTCGGCTGAACCGCCTTGCCGGTCATCTGGACACGGCCTTCCGTATTCACATAGGTCGCTTCCATTTCCGTATAGGCCGCGCAGGGCAGGACAATATCCGCCCTTGAGGCGCCCCGGTCGCCGTGAGAGCCGACATAGATCACCGTGGTCTCCTGGCTGACGCGCGAGAGGTCGACCTCATCGGCGCCGAGCAGGACCAGCGTGTCGACGCCGCCCTCCAGCATGCCTTTGGTGTCGAGACCGTTTTCGCCCGGCACAAACCCTGTATCGAGGGCGCCGACGCGGCCGGCGGCATTGTGGAGCACGCCGAACCCCGCCCAGTCTTCACTGATGGCGCCCGCATCCTGCGCGATCTTGAGCGCCGCGTTCAGCACATCCTCGCCCTGCTCACCGACCAGCGCCTGCTCGCCGACAACGACCATCGGACGCTTGGCATTCTTGAACGCCTTCACAAAGGCGCTGTCGCCATCGAGCAGACCATCGAGATCGGCCGGGCCGGTCCCGAGATGATCATAGCCATAGGTGAGGTCGACGGGTTCGCCGACGAGGCCCACCTGAAGGTCATTCCACAGCCAGGCCTTGCGGATACGCGCATTCCAGACAGCCGCCTCGACACGCGGATTGGTGCCGATCAGTAGAAGCGCATCGGCTTCCTCGGCGCCCATCAGCGTCGGGTTCAGGATATATTTCTCACGGACGCCATCGGCGCCATAGCCTGCCCCTTCAGGCCGGCAATCGGTCGAGACCATGTCCAGGCTGCGCGCCAGATCCAGCGCGGCGCGGGCCTGTTCGACTTCGATCAGGTCACCCGCAATAAAGCCCGTCTTGGCGCCGGAGGCCTTCAGGGCTTCGGCCGTCTTCTTCAGCGCTTCCGGCCAGCTAGCCGGCTTCAGCTTGCCGCCCTCTCGTACATAAGGACGATCAAGGCGCTGACGGGCAAGGCCGTCCCAGATGAAGCGCGACTTGTCCGACAGCCACTCCTCATTCACCTCTTCATTCACGACAGGCATGATCCGCATGACGCCCGCGCCCTTCGCATCCACCCGGATGGCTGCGCCCATCGCGTCCATGATGTCGATGGATTCGGTCTTGCGCAGCTCCCACGGGCGCGCATTGTAGGCATAGGGCTTGGAGGTCAGCGCGCCGACCGGGCAGAGATCGATGACATTGCCGGAAAGCTCTGAGGACAGCGACTCTTCCAGATAGGTCGTGATCTCCGCATCCTCGCCGCGCGAGATCATGCCGAGTTCTTCAACGCCCGCAACCTCGGCCGCAAAGCGCACGCAGCGTGTGCACTGGATGCAGCGGGTCATGATCGTCTTGACCAGCGGGCCCATATTCTTGTTCTCGACCGCGCGCTTGTTCAGCGAATAGCGTGAGCCCGACCGGCCATAGGCCATGGCCTGGTCCTGAAGGTCGCACTCACCGCCCTGGTCGCAGATCGGGCAATCCAGCGGGTGATTGATCAGCAGGAATTCCATGACGCCATTGCGCGCCTTCTCGACATAGTCGCCGGAGGTCAGAATGTTCGGCGGCGTGCCGTCAGGGTTCATCCGCATGTCGCCAACGGTCTGCGCACAGGACGCGATCGGCTTTGGCGCGCCCTTCCACTGAACCAGGCACATGCGGCAATTACCGGCTACCGACAGGCGCTCATGATAGCAGAAGCGCGGGATCTCGGCGCCAGCCTCCTCACACGCCTGCATCAGCGTGTAGTGCCTGGGGACCTCAATGTCCTTGCCGTCGATATTCAGTTTGAAAAGGTCGTCAGCCATGGCTTTAGAACTCTTGTACGGGATTGAAATCAGGCTCGCGCGACAGCGTATTCCAGCGCGCCAGCAGATAGGTTGGAATGATCAGGGCAAGGCTGCCCAGCAAGGAAGACGGGCGTGCGACCCGTGCACCCTGACCGAACAGGTCATAGCCCACGCTCATCAGGAGTGAGATGACGGCAACCGCAAGGATCGCCCAGAGATATTTGGTCGACACCAGCGACATGACCCCCAGAACCGCCAGGGCCACCATCTGGAAAATCGGCAGCGACAGCGATCCAAAGGACAGCATATCCAGGCCGAAATGCTGCACCGTCACGATCAGGGCGAACGTGTTCGTCCCGATGATGATGGCGCACCAGACGGCTGTCAGGATATTGCGGAACATGGTCATGACGTCTCGCCGGCTCCCCTACTCTGCTGCGACCGTTGCACCGCGCACGACCGTCTTGGGCGCCCGGTACTCATTGATGCGGTCTTCGATCTCATGGCGGAAGTGACGGATGAGGCCCTGAACCGGCCAGGCCGCTGCATCGCCGAGGGCGCAGATCGTGTGACCTTCGACCTGTCCGGCCACATCCAGCAGCATGTCGATATCGGCCATTTCGGCCTGCCCCTTGGCCATGCGCTCCAGCACGCGCCACATCCAGCCCGTACCTTCACGGCACGGCGTACACTGGCCGCAGCTTTCATGCTTGTAGAAGTAGGAAATCCGCGCAATCGCTTGGATGAGGTCGGTCGACTTGTCCATCACGATAACGGCCGCCGTGCCGAGACCCGAGCGCAGGTCGCGCAGCGTGTCGAAATCCATATAGGCGTCCATGATCTGCTCGGCTGGCACCATCGGCACCGATGAGCCACCCGGGATGACCGCCTTCAGATTGTCCCAGCCGCCACGGATGCCACCGCAATGGGTCTCGATGAGATCACGGAAGGTGATCGACATCTCTTCCTCGACATTGCACGGCTTGTTCACATGGCCGGACACGCAGAAGAGCTTGGTGCCCGTATTGTTCGGACGGCCAAAGCCCGCAAACCACTCGGCCCCGCGGCGCAGGATCGTTGGCGCGACAGCAATCGATTCGACATTGTTCACCGTGGTCGGGCAGCCATAGAGGCCGGCATTGGCCGGGAATGGCGGCTTCAGGCGCGGCTGGCCTTTCTTGCCTTCGAGGCTTTCCAGAAGGGCCGTTTCCTCGCCGCAGATATAGGCCCCTGCGCCATGGTGGACATAGAGATCGAAATCCCAGCCATTCTTGTTGTTCTTGCCGATCAGGCCGGCCTCATAGGCTTCCTTGACGGCCGCCTCCAGCGCCTCGCGCTCGGCGATATACTCACCGCGCAGATAGACGTAGCAGGCATGCGCGCGCATCGCATAGGAGGCCACCATGCAGCCTTCGATCAGAAGGTGCGGATCGTGACGCATGATCTCGCGGTCCTTGCAGGTGCCCGGCTCGGACTCGTCTGCATTGACGACAAGATAGTGCGGACGGTCACGAACCTCTTTCGGCATGAAGGTCCATTTGAGGCCGGTCGGAAAGCCTGCCCCGCCCCGGCCGCGAAGACCTGAAGCCTTGATCTGGTCGCAGATCCATTCCGGTGTCTGCTGCAGCATTTCGCGCGTCAGGTGCCAGGCACCGCGCTTCTTTGCTTCCTCGAGGCCCGGCGAATGCGCGCCATAGAGATTGGTGAAGATGCGATCCTTGTCCTGCAGCATTAGCTCTTGTCCTCAGATGCAAGTGTCTTGGCCTGCGAAATCCATTCCTCGCGCTGGATACGCCCCCGGAAGGACAGATACCCGTCGACCCATTTCACATTGTCGTCGCTCCAGGCAGCGATCTGCGCAAAGCGATGGACGCCCAGCTCATTGAGCTGCGTCTCAATTTTCGGCCCGATCCCCTTGATTTTCTTCAGGTCATCGGACTCTTCGGCGTCGATGTCCGCAGCTTCCGGGCGCTCACCCTCCAGCTCAAGCTCATCGTCGGCTTTCTCGACCGCAGCCTTGGAGGTTTCCTCGCGGTCGACATTGGTCGGCTTGGACCGGGCGGGCTCGCCCTTGGCTTCGGCTTCCGGCTTGTCGCCATTGGTTGCTTCGGGAAGATTCGGCAGACCGGCGACGCCATTGCGCGAGCCATCATAGAGCCCGCCTTCCTTCAGCGTCGTGGCTCCGCCTTCCGGCGCGCTGTTCAGCCGGTCAACGAAATTGCCGGGCTCAACGGCCACACCGCCCGCCAGTTTCGACAGGATCTCGTCCAGCGTCTCCGGCGTCAGATCCTCATAATAATAGTCATTGATCTGCACCATGGGCGCATTCACGCAGGCACCAAGGCACTCGACCTCTTCCCAGGAAAGCCGGCCGTCATCGGTCACAGCCATCTTCTTGCCGATGCGCTTCTCGCAGACCTTTTTGAGGTCATTGGCCCCGCGCAGCATGCAGGGCGTCGTGCCGCACAGCTGGACGTGGTTCTTGCCGACCGGCTGGAGGCGGAACATCGTATAGAAGGTCGCGACCTCATAGACGCGGATATACGGCATCTCCAGACGGTCAGCGACGGTGCGCATGGCCGGCTCGGACAGCCAGCCGCCATTATCCTTCTGCGCCAGCCAGAGCAGCGGGATCACCGCCGAACGCTTCTTGTCAGCCGGATACTTGCCCAGCCAGAACTCAATCGTCGGCTCTGTTTCGGCGTTGAAGGCGAATGTTTCGCCGCCCGCCTCAAGATCAAAACGGCGTAGGGCCATTAGCGGTCGATCTCCCCAAACACGATATCGAGCGAACCCAGAATGGCAGACACGTCTGCCAGCATGTGGCCCTTGCAAAGATGGTCCATGGCCGCGAGGTGCGGATAGCCCGGTGCCCGGATCTTTGCGCGGTAAGGCCGGTTCGTCCCGTCAGAAACCAGATAGACACCGAACTCGCCCTTCGGCGCCTCGACGCAGGCATAGACCTCGCCCTCAGGCACGTGGAAGCCTTCGGTGTAGAGCTTGAAGTGGTGGATGAGCGCTTCCATGGAGCGCTTCATGTCGCCACGGCGCGGCGGCGAGACCTTGGAGCCCGCCAGCAGAACCTCGCCTTCCGGCATGTTCTCGATGCACCATTTCATGATGTCATTCGACACCAGCATCTCTTCCATGCGGCAGACATAGCGGTCGTAATTGTCGCCATTATTGCCGACGACGACCTTGAAGACCTCGCCCGGAATCTCGTCATAGATTTCGTAAGGCTGCGAGCGGCGAAGGTCCCAGGCAAGGCCGGACCCGCGCACCATCACGCCGGAAAAGCCCCACTCCATGATCATCTTCTCATCGACAACGCCGATATCGACATTGCGCTGCTTGAAGATACGGTTCTCGGTAATGAGACCCTCAATATGCGCAATCGCGTCCGGGAAGCGGCTGCAGAAATAGGAAATATCGTCCAGCAGGTCTGGCGGAAGATCCTGGTGGACCCCGCCCGGACGGAAATAGGCAGAGTGCATGCGCGAGCCGGAGGCGCGCTCATAAAAGCCCATCAGGACTTCGCGCTCTTCAAAGCCCCAAGTAATAGGCGCCAGCGCGCCGCAGTCCATCGCCTGCGTCGTGATATTCAGCATGTGCGACAGGATGCGGCCGATTTCCGAATAGAGCACCCGGATGAACTTCGCGCGGCGCGGCACCTCGATGCCCAGCAGACGCTCGATCGCCAGACACCAGGCATGTTCCTGGTTCATCGGTGCGACATAATCCAGCCGGTCGAAATAAGGCAGGCCCTGTAGATAGGTCTTGTACTCGAGCAGCTTCTCGGTGCCGCGATGCAGCAGGCCGACATGGCTGTCGATCCGCTCGACGACTTCGCCATCGAGGTCCATGATCATGCGAAGCACGCCGTGCGCGGCCGGGTGCTGCGGGCCGAAGTTCAGCGTGAACTTGCGGTCGTCGTCGCTCGCGGAAATATAAGCGCTATCAGCCATTATCAGCCTCGCTCTCAGCCTTCTCGTCGCCCGGCAGCTCTTTGGTCATGCCTTCCCATGGCGAGAGGAAATCGAAATTCCGGTATTCCTGCACGAGGGTCACCGGCTCGTTCACGACGCGCTTTTCAAGGTCATCATAGCGCACTTCAGTGTAACCGGTCAGCGGGAAGTCCTTGCGCAGCGGATAGCCTTCGAAGCCATAATCCGTCAGCAGGCGGCGCATGTCCGGATGGCCGGCAAAGCGGATGCCATACATGTCGAAGGCTTCGCGCTCGAACCAGTCGGCGCTGGGGTGAAGGCCGGTCAGGCTCGGTACAGCCGCAGCCTCATCGGTAAAGACCTTGATGCGGATGCGCTGGTTCAGCCGCATCGACAGGAAGTGATAGACGACCTCAAAGCGCTGGCTGCGCTCCGGATAGTCGACCCCGCAGATATCGATCAGCGTCTCGAAAACGCACTGATTGTCATCCTTGAGGAATTTCGACAGCCGCAGGATCGAATCGCGCTCGGCAACCAGCGTCAGCTCACCATGGCTGACATGGAAGCTTTTCACCATGTCGGCGCACGAGTCGCTGATATGTTCGCCAAGTTCTTTCAGGGCTTCAATCATGACCAGTCAATCCTTCTCGCCTAGCGCTCGATCGAGCCTTCGCGGCGGATTTTCTTCTGAAGTTGCAGCATGCCATAGACCAGCGCCTCGGCGGTCGGCGGACAGCCTGGCACATAGATATCGACCGGCACGATCCGGTCACAGCCACGCACCACGGAATAGGAATAGTGATAATAGCCGCCGCCATTGGCGCAGGAGCCCATGGACACGACATAGCGCGGCTCCGGCATCTGGTCATAGACCTTGCGGAGCGCGGGCGCCATCTTGTTGGTGAGCGTCCCGGCCACGATCATCACGTCGGACTGGCGCGGGGAGCCGCGCGGCGCCATGCCAAAGCGCTCAAGGTCATAGCGGGGGTTGCCCGCCTGCATCATCTCGACCGCGCAACAGGCCAGACCGAACGTCATCCACATGAGCGAGCCCGAGCGCGCCCAGCCGATCAGGTCATCGGCCCGCGCGGTGAAATAGCCCTTGTCGGCAAGATGATCGGAGAGGCCCGCAAAGAACGGGTCGTCAGGGCGCACATCATGTCCGCCTTCGACACCGGCGCGTCCGGCGCCCAGTGCATATGGCTTGTAATCGTCGGCCATTCTATTCCCACTCCAGCGCCCCACGGCGCCATTCGTATATGAAACCCACCGTCAGCACGCCGAGGAACACCACCATGGACCAGAAGCCAAAAACGCCGATGGCGCCGAGGCTGACAGCCCATGGAAACAGGAAGGCGACTTCAAGGTCGAAGATGATGAAGAGGATGGCGACAAGATAGAAGCGCACATCGAACTTCATCCGCGCGTCGTCAAACGCGTTGAAACCACACTCATAGGCCGAGTTCTTTTCCGGGTCCGGATTGGACGGCGCCAGGATGGCCGCGCCAATGATGAACAAGAGCGACAGGATCACGCCAAGGCCCAGGAAAAGGATCACTGGCAGATAGTCGAGAGCAAACTGTTCAATCTCGGTCATGGAAGTCATGCTCCTCGAAGGACGGGGCGTCGAAAGCGTCGGGTTAGGACGCTTTCAGCGCGATGGCAACATGCCATGCCCATCATAACTAACCCGGATTGCGGAAATTTCTGCCCCCTCGTCTGCGGCGAGGCGACGCGCCGGCTGCAAAGCGCTTCCAGTTGAAAATGCGAGCAATTCGCAGGTGCAGCATTCGCCACCCGAGGCAGGCCTTAAAAACACCGCCCATGCACCCCGGATGCACCGCCGGAACACCGTGCCTGCACTGGCTTTGCACCAATAGTTTCCGCCCCCGCTCGCGCCCGGCCTAGTCTTGGCCCATGATCGCCCGCGACTGGATCCTCGATGTGCTCGCAAAGCTGGAGCTTCGCTACTGGCCGGTCTTCCTGTGGCAGCTCTGGTGGCTGGACCGCTATATGAAGGCCCGGCGCGCAGAGCATAGCTCCGGCCTCATCGGCTACAGCGTCTGCGCAAGAGGCCGCATCTACATCACCCTCCAGGCCTTCGGCGACAAACCGGACCCCAATGACTGGACAAGGTTCGCGCCGCGAACGCCCTGGGAAAAGCTCGCGCCCGGACGCGCGATGAACATGCTCGCTTCTGAGGGCCCTTCACATCGGGATGAAGAGCCTTCCGTCTCCACTCGCTTCGTATGGGGCGACACTGCCCTTGCCTCGCACGCTGCCCTTCATCCACCCTGAAGCTCTGAACCGCACAGCTCAAAGCGCTCATCCTGAGCGAAGTCGAAGGACGAGCGCGGGCACACAAGAGGCCCTTCTCCGAAAACGCCTGAAAAAGCTGGTCTTCAATAAACCGGGATCATGACCGCAGCCCCACCGGGCCTGCGGCCGCACCTGCTGGCTTTAGTCTTCTCGAGAGTCCCGGCCTCATCCTGAGCCTGTCGAAGGATGAAGCCCCAGCGCCCAAGCCCCCCCCACAAGCGCGATACGTCCGGCGCAGCCCTGAGCCCGATCCATCGCGCAGCAAAGCGAAGCGGGGATCAAAACGAAAAGCCCTGAGCACGCTTCATGTGAGGCGCGCAGCGACGATACGGAAGCAAGGAAAATGGTGCCCGGGGGCGGATTTGAACCACCGACACGCGGATTTTCAATCCGCTGCTCTACCCCTGAGCTACCCGGGCGGGTCACTGGGGAAACGGCGTCATAACGCCCAGTCCCTTTATTGTCCAATCCCCTGTTTGATCTTTTTGCAGCAGGGATGCGCGCGCCTCAGTTATAGCGCGGCTGGACGCTCTCTTTCGCCTCGCCGGCGGATGCGCGGACCGCCTCGCAGGCGGCATCGAGATCGCGCAGATAGGCGTCGATCATCTCGGCATGTTTGGGCGAAAGCATAAGGTGAAGGCTGCGCGGTTCCTTGGTGACCGACGTGAACCAGCCGCGCTTGTAGAGTTCGCCATAGACGGCGAAGGAATGAAGCTCGGGATGGCGAAAGGCGATGAGCCCCAGAAGCGGCTGGCCCAGAATCTCGAACCCGCGTGCGCGAAGGCCTGCCTCGACCTCCTCCCGCGCCGCGCAGACCTTGCCCTGCAGCCGCCGGTATCCCTCGATGCCAAGGTGATTCATCACCGCCCAGGCCGCAGAGATTGCCCCGCCAGGCCGCGTCCCCGCCAGCGTCGGCGTCTTCATCGGCGCGCCCGACCAGCCGGCAAATTCAAACGGCATATGCCGATAGAGATCGTCTGAACGAAACAGCACCGTCGAGGCGCCCTTTGCAGCATAGCCATATTTGTGAAGGTCCGCGCTCATCGACTGCACGCCCGGCAGCTCGAAATCGAAAGCCGGCACCGGCACGCCATTCATGCGGGCAAACGGCGCAAGAAAACCGCCGACACAGGCATCGACATGCAGCCAGACACCTTTTTCCAGGGCCACATCCGACAGCGCCGCGATCGGGTCTATAATGCCATGTGGGAAATTCGGGGCTGAGCCGACCATCATGACCGTATTCGAATCGAGCCGGCCCGCCATGGCGTCCGGATCGGCCTCAAAACTACCATCCGTTTTCAGCGGCACACGGCGCACCTCGATGTCCATCAGATGCGCAGCCTTGTCGAACGCCAGATGGGCCGATTGCGGAAGGACGATATTGGCTTGTCCCGACTGGCCTTTGGAGCGCGCATGATCGCGTGCGGTCTTCAGCGCCATCGTGATCGAATCGGTTCCGCCCGAGGTCATGGCACCGGTCGCGCCTTCAGGCCCGTGAAGGATATCCAGCGCCATGGAGATGACGTCCTTCTCCATCTGGGCCAGAGAGGGAAAGGCAAGCGGGCCGAGCCCATTCTCCGACATGAAGGCGGTAAAGGCTTCCTTCTGGACCTGCTCAACCTCGGGACCAGCATTGAAGACATAGACGGCCGTCTTGCCGTCACGCCATTTTGCGTCCCCTGCCCCGCGCTCGGACATCTCGGCTTTCAGCTGCGGCCACGGCGTTCCATTTTCCGGTAGTTTCATGCCTGTCTCCCTGACAGGCAGCATAATCGGTTCACCGGCTATGGCGACCCCTACAGGACTTGAACCTGTAACCGTCGGATTAGAAGTCCGGTGCTCTATCCAGTTGAGCTAAGGGGCCGAAGCAAGCGGGACTAATGCGTCCAGGGTTGTTTGCGGTCCGGTGAGAAATTCTGCGCGTAGGATTTCACCAGACGCTTGGGTTCGCGCGGCTCATCGACCGTAAACGTCAGCTTCTCGCGCTTTGCAAAATCGATGGCCTGCTCGCGGGTCTCGAAATGCATCCGGACCTGGCCCGTCGTATCATTGATACTTGTCCAGCCCATCAGCGGATCGGCAAAGCGGGCATTTTCAGAGCGAAACTCCAGAACCCATTCACGCGTCTTGCCACGGCCCGACTGCATCGCAGTCTTTCTTGGCTTGTAGATACGCGCGTCCATGTTCGCCTCCGTATTATCCGATGGTCGGAGCGAGAGGATTCGAACCTCCGACCCTCTGGTCCCAAACCAGATGCGCTACCAGGCTGCGCCACGCTCCGACATCGGAGTGCCCTTCTATGCAGAGCTGCTTTTCCCCGCAAGCCCTATTTCGCGGTTCGACGCAGCACGCGAAAAGTTGCGTCCGCCCTGGCGGCCAGCGTGGTATCAACTGTCATGTCGGCAGAGACATGAACAACACCATTATCGGCAGAAATAACGCGCGGATGGGCCTCCAGCCAGTTGCCGGGCCGGATCGTCCCATAGAAGCTGGTCGTCAGCTTCAGCGTCACGGACATCTTGCGGGTTTCATACCAGACAGCCCAGGCCAGCGCGCCATCGGCAAAGGAGCTCACCATGCCGCCATGCATGAAGCCCATACTGTTGCAGTGCCGCTCCAGGACCCAGATGCCGCTGCGAAGGTCCCCCTTGGCGGTGGCGCGGCAGACAGGGCCGTTGCGTGTCGTGAACGGACCTCTGGAACTGGAAACCTCAAAGCCTGGCGGTGGGTCGCGGTGGACGTCGCTACTCTGCGTCATCATTCCCGAAGATCTCATGCTGCACCGTATCGCCCGGCTCAATGCCGAGCTCGGCGGCCCGGCCGCCATTGATCTCGAGCACGCCCTTGACGGCTGTGCCCGGAGAAATGGTGCGAAGCGAGCCCGGCACGGTGTTGCGGGCAATCATGAGAACGGTCCCGTCACTGGTGATGAACAACATGTCCAGCGGGATGAGCGTATTCTTCATATACATGCCAGGTTCGCGCGGATTGCCGAAATCGAACAGCATGCCGGCATTCTCCCCCAGCGAGTCCCGGTTCATCAGGCCGTAGGAGATCTCATCGGCCTCATCGGCGATCTCGATATCGAAGGCATGACTTCCATTTGCCGACTGGATGGTCAGGCTGGAGGTTTCCAGCGCGTCACTGGGCGCGGACTGCGCGAAAACGGGCACAGGCGCCGAAATGAGCGAAACCGTGCTGAAGGCGACAATGGCGAGAAGTTTTTTCATGCAAAGTCCTCTAGCCCGCGCACCCGGCGCAGACAACAGGTCATGCATCATCGCGCTGGGCGATCCCCCTCCACGACCGCGCTGACATATTCGCCGCGTGTGCCATTTGATATTTTCGCGCACAAGGTCTCTCCGGGCTCCACGACCGACAGCCCGCTCTTTCGCAGAACCGAGATATGGATGAAGACATCGGCGTCATCCTCCAGCCGGTTGACGAAGCCAAAGCCGCGATCTGCGCTGAACCATTTGACCACGACGTCTTCAGGCTCCGGCAGGGTGCCCTTCTCGCGCGCCACGACTTCACGCGGGCGGTCCATCTCGATGATGTGCTCGACCTGCCAGCCGCGCTCGCTCTCGACCGCGTCACAGACAATGCGCGCGCCTTCATCGGCATCGGATTCGCCATAGGCCCGCAACGCAGAGATATGGATCATGATGTCGCCCGACAGCTCAGCGGACGTCACCGAATCCGGAACGACGAAGCCATAGCCCTTGGCCGGATCGAACCATTTGATGACGCCGATTACCCTTGCCGACGCAGACGGTCCGGCCTGTTCTATCTTGGAAGTCAAAGCGCTCATATACCCACCATTCCCTTCGGGAATAGTACGAGCGGTGATTCGCAATGTCATCCCTCAAGGGGACAACAAATCGTGTTTTACGCGAAATTGTGAAAAAACTGGCACTCCCTAGGGGAATCGAACCCCTCTTTCCAGGTTGAAAACCTGGCGTCCTAACCGATAGACGAAGGGAGCGCTCGGTTTGGAACGCGCGATATAGCTGCCAGTCGCGCCGCTTGCAAGCGGGTGTGTGAACACAAGCTGGTTTTTTGCAGTTGGCTCGAAAAAACCCCGATAGATATTGGGCTTGCAGGCGCTCGCAATTGCAGCGACGCCTGTCCTACTCGGCGACAGGGGCAGCATCGACCAGTTCAAACTGCGCGCGGCGGCGCCCATTCCAGACATCGCATTTAAGCCGGCCCACCAGATGGAATCGCCCATGTGCCTGCAGCGCGTCGCCCAGAGGGGTCCCGACACTGCGCCAGCTCAGCGCCTCGACCCTGCCGCCCGAACTTTCTGCCGTCACCCGCAGGTGATTGGCCCCGATCGGGCGGGTATAGGTGACATGCATGTCGGTCAGCGCGAAATAAGGCTCTGGGGCGCCCTGGCCGAAGGGTCCGATCTTGGCGATCTCATCAAATGTTTCCGGCGTCACCGCCCCAGCATCGAGAAGCGCGTCCACACGAAGCTCGCGCGCAGCATCGCGCTCGTTCACGAATTCGCTGAGATGGGCGTTCAGCCAGGCTGAAAAAGCAGCGATCTGTTCCGGCTTGAGGCTAAGCCCGCCCGCCATCGCGTGGCCACCTCCGGAGAGGATATGTCCTTCGCGCGCCGCCGCCGCAATGGCGTCCCCTATATTGACGCCATGAACCGAACGCGCCGACCCCTTGGCGACAGGACCCAGCTCATCGCCCCACCCGATGACGATGCTCGGCCTGTGAAATCGGTCTTTGATGCGCCCCGCCACGATCCCGATCACGCCGGGGTGCCAGCCCTCACCCGAGACGACGAGCACATGCCGATTCGGATCGGCTTCCAGCTGGCGCTCTGCCTGCGCCGTTGCGATTTCCAGTATGTGCGCCTCGACGGCCTTGCGCTCATCATTGAGGCCATGCAGCCGCTCAGCGAGTTCTATGGCTTCAGCCCGGTCATCGGTCGCCAGCAGCTTTGCCGCAAGCCAGGGATCTCCAACGCGGCCGCCCGCATTTAGCCGCGGACCCAGCACAAAAGTGGCGTGATAAACGCTTTCGACCCGGCCGATCCCGGCCACATCCGCCAGCGCCCGAAGCCCCGGATTGCCGTCCCGCGCCATGATCTTGAGCCCTTGGTGGACAAAGGCCCGGTTCGCATCGCGCAGAGGCGACATATCGCAAAGCGTGCCCAGCGCACAAAGATCGAGCCAGTCAAGAATGTTCGGCAAGCCGCTAGCGGGCGCGATACCGCGCCGGCGCGCCTCTGCATTCAGGGCAGCCAGCATCACATAGACGACACCGGCGGCGGCCAGATGGCCATGGCCTGACGTGTCATCGGGACGGTTCGGATTAACGAGGGCCGCGACCTCCGGCCACTCATGTCCCATGAGGTGGTGATCGATCACGATGACCGGCAGGCCGATCCGGCCGGCTTCTTCCAGCGCCTCGGTCGCCGCTGCGCCGCAGTCCACTGTCACAACGAGGTCAGCGCCCTGCTCTTTCAGATAACGGAAGGCGGCCGGCGAGGGGCCATAACCTTCGGTCAGGCGGTCGGGAACATAAAGGCCGAGGTCCCGGCCCCAGGCCCGGAAATACCTGGCCAGCAAGGCAGAGGAGGTTCCACCGTCAACATCATAGTCCGCGAAAACCGTAACTTTCCGCCCCTCGGCAATCGCGTCGAGAACAAGCCCTGCGGCCTTCTCCATATCCTGAAAGGCCGAAGGATCGGGAAAGGAGTCACGCAGTTTGGGCGACAGAAAACCCGGCGCCGCTTCAGCGTTCACGCCGCGAAGGGACAGAAGCCGTGAGATGAAGTCAGGCGTGCCGAGCGACAGGCTGAGCTGGCGGACGCTGTTTTCATCCGTGTCCGCCAGCGACCAGAACCGGCCACCAAGAGACTCACTGACA
Source organism: uncultured Henriciella sp. (assembly GCF_964005855.1). Taxonomy (NCBI): domain Bacteria; kingdom Pseudomonadati; phylum Pseudomonadota; class Alphaproteobacteria; order Hyphomonadales; family Hyphomonadaceae; genus Henriciella; species uncultured Henriciella sp. Next base: position 214,758 of record NZ_CAXFSW010000003.1, on the reverse strand, counting down.
TCAAACAGATATCTGCCCGGCATTGCCCTAGGCTGTGCGGTAGCGCGACTGGATTTTCCGCACCATGCCGTCTGCCGAACTCATGACGAGGGTGTCGGTTATTGTGACACCGGGGCGGACCACAACACCATCAACGAGGCCGCCCTTGGTGACACCGGTCGCACAGAAGACCGTCTCTCCGCTGGCAAGCTCATCGAGATCATATTTGCGGTCGAGTTCCGTCACGCCGACACGTTTGGCGCGGGCACGCTCATCATCATTGCGGAAGAAAAGACGGCCCTGCATCTGTCCGCCCACACATTTGAGCGCCGCGGCAGCAAGCACGCCCTCCGGGGCACCGCCCTGGCCGATATAAAGGTCAATACCGGTGTCCGGATTGGTCGTGTTGATGACACCGGCCACGTCGCCGTCGGAAATGAGGCTGACCCGCGCACCGGCGCTGCGGATGCTCTCAATGATGTCGGCATGGCGCGGACGATCAAGCACGCAGACCGTCATCGACTCGACTGGGCGGCCCGAAGCCTTGGCCATCGCCTTGATATTGTCGGCCGGACTCTCATCGAGATCGATGACGCCTTTTTCATAGCCCGGGCCAATGGCGATCTTGTCCATATAGGTGTCAGGCGCATGAAGCAGACCCCCGCGCGGCGCGATGGCGAGAACCGCCAGCGCGTTCGCCATGGCTTTCGCCGTGAGCGTGGTGCCTTCCAGCGGGTCCAGCGCAATATCGATTTCAGGCCCCTGGCCCGTGCCGACCTCCTCACCGATATAGAGCATGGGCGCTTCGTCGCGCTCGCCCTCACCGATCACGATGCGGCCCTGGAAGTCGACCGAGTTGAACGCGGTTCGCATGGCATCAACGGCCGCCTGGTCGGCGGCCTTCTCATCGCCGAGACCAGCAAGTTTCTGTGCCGCGATAGCAGCGACTTCGGTGACGCGAACCATCGCATCGGCCAGATGCGGTACGAGAATACTGTTGCTCATTCTAACTCCTCACGGCCGCAGAGGGCCTCCCCCTACTCCGATGACGCTTCAATCGCCATGATTTGCGGTGTTCCTACATTGGACTCCAGCGACTGCAAGCGCTCTCGTGCACGTCCGATTTCCCGGCGCGAACAGATATGCGTGACGATCGCAATAGGCGCAGCCCCTTCCTCATCTGCCGAATCCTGTAGCAGCTTGTCGATCGAAACGTCAGCGTCAGCGAGCGCTTCGGTCAGTTCGGCAAGGGAGCCTGCCTTATCCATGAGCTTGATTCGCAGAAAATAGGCGGAGGTCTCTTCAGGCTCGGCGACAACGAATTTGCGGATTTCATGGTGATCGGCATGGCCGAACGCCGGCCGCGCAATCGGATTGAAGAGCTTGGCGACATCGCCCATCACCGCACTAGCGGTCGGTCCGGCCCCTGCGCCGGGCCCAGTCAGGGTCACAGCGCCCAGCGGCTCGCCTTCCACGCGGACGGTGTTCAGGCTGCCATTGATGCGGGCCAGCGGGTGGTGCTTTGGCAGTGCATAGGGCTCGACGCGGCACACAACGCCGTCGGGCGTCAACTTGCCTTCCGCGATCAGCTTGATGCGAAGCCCCAGGCGGTCGGCAAGGTCGAGATCGAGGAGTTCGACCCCATCAACACCGGAGACCGATACTTTGGAAAAGTCGAGATCCGCCGAGAAGGCAATCGCCGCGAGGATGGCCGCCTTGTGGGCGGCATCCATGCCCGACACGTCGAGCGTCGGGTCGGCTTCGGCGAAGCCGAGGCGCTGGGCTTCGGCCAGAACGGTCTCATACGGCTTGCCGGTATCGAGCATCTCGCTCAGCAGGAAATTGCAGGTGCCGTTAAGAATACCTGTCACGCGCTGGATTTCCACGCCGGCCAGCGAATCGCGAAGGACACGCACGATCGGCACACCGCCCGCCACAGCCGCTTCGAACAGAAGGTCAACACCGTGGTCGCGCGCAAGCTTTGCCAGCGCCTGACCATGCATGGCGATCAGGGCCTTGTTGGCGGTCACGACGGACTTGCCTGCCTTGATGGCCGTTTCGACAGCCACCTTGGCGGGGCCATCGGAGCCACCGATCAGCTCGACAAAGACATCGACCGACTCATCTTCAGCAAGACGCGCGGCATCGTCGAACCAGCGATAGGAGGAGGTATCGACCGGGCGGTTCTGGCTCTTGTTACGAGCTGTCACCCCGGCAATCTCAACCTTGCCAGGCAGACGAAGATTTTCCTGGCGCTGGACCAGATCAACCAGCCCGCACCCGACATTGCCGAGCCCTGCGATCCCGAGTTTCAACGTATTCAATTTGCCGCTCCTCCTGCCTGCATGGCGTCACCAGCGCTCCTGCTATCAGCTTCGCGGTTTTGAAGAAACCTCTTGATATTGCGCGCGGCCTGGCGAATGCGCTGCTCGTTTTCCACAAGCGCGATACGCACATAGCCTTCGCCGCGCTCGCCAAAGCCGGATCCCGGCGCAACGGCGACGCCAGCCTGATTGATGAGCGCCAACGAGAAATCGAGACTGCTCATGCCATTGCACTGCGGCGGGACGGGTGCCCAGCAGAACATGGAAGCAGACGGAACCGGCATATCCCATCCAGCACGCCCAAAGCTCTCGATCAGCGTATCGCGCCTTGCCCGATAGATACGCCGGGTGTCTTCAACACAGTCCTGCGGCCCGTCCAGCGCAGCCGTCGCAGCCACCTGGATCGGGGTATAGGCGCCATAGTCGAGATAGGATTTCACCCGGCCGAGCGCGGCAATCAGACGCTCATTGCCTGCGGCAAAACCAATGCGCCAGCCAGCCATCGAATAGGTCTTGGACATCGTCGTCGTCTCGATGGCGATATCGCGTGCCCCCTCGACCTGCAGGATGGAGGGCGGCGGGGCATCGAAATAGATCTCATTGTAGGCAAGATCCGACAGGATCCAGATATCGTGCTTCTTCGCGATGCGGACGGCTTCCTTATAGAAGTCGAGATCAGCCGTCGCCGCCGTCGGGTTTGATGGATAGCAAAGCACCATCGCGGTCGGTGGCGGCACGCTGTAACGGATCGCATGATCGATATTGGCAAGGTACTGTTCGGGCGTCTGCGCCGGCACACCCCGGATGGAGGCGCCTGCAATGATAAACCCGAAGGAATGAAGCGGATAGGACGGGTCAGGCGCGAGGATGACATCGCCCGGCGCTGAAATGGCCTGAGCCAGATTCGCAAAGCCTTCCTTTGAGCCCAGCGTGACGATGACTTCCCGGTCCTTGTCGAGCGTCACGTCAAATCGGCGCTTGTAATAATTGACCAGCGACCGGCGCAGACCGGCAATCCCGCGCGAGGCCGAATAGCCGTTCACGTCCGGCTTGCGGGCCGTTTCGCAAAGCTTGTCCACAATGTGCTTGGGCGTCGGCAGGTCCGGATTGCCCATGCCGAGATCGATAATGTCCGCGCCGTCCGCCCGCAGCGCGGCCTTGCGCCGGTTCACCTGCTCAAAAACATAGGGGGGCAAACGCCTGATCTTGTAAAACTCTCCGGCCATAACCGAACTCCACACGGGAAAATTGACACTGGACTGAACTCTTATTCTAGGCTCAACGACGCGCGCGCGGTCTGTCAAACCTGGCGCGCAGGGAGGCGACTTCCTGATCGGTCAGGAAATCCGCCTCGACATTGCGCGCCTCGATTCCCGCTCGCATCTTCTCGCCCCATGCCGCGATCTCCTGCGGCGTAAGATAAGTCGGCTCCGCGCGCGGATCGTTGAGGAGGGCCTTTTTCAGACCCACATTCTGCTTGGCGGTCGTCGCAAGCGCCGCGCGATTGCGTGCCGGATCTATCTGACTGCGCACTTCGCCGAGTTCAGGAAAGCCCTGACGGCGCAGCTCTGCGCGTCTTTCCTTGAACCATTCAGGCGGCGCGTCGGCACCCTTGCCCGCCCCGCCGGACATACATCCAGCCAGCGTGAGGACCGCAAACGCAAATGACCAGGCTTTTGCCAACACATCAGAACTCATCATTCTTCCAGAAACATTTCTTCCCTAACTAGGTTTGTGTAGAATGGCGATAGAGGGTGATGAAAAGCGACAGTCATGAATGAACCCGAACACCGCACCTTGAACGCGATCCTCGCCGAGCAATCGCCCGAGCAGCTGCATGCCATTGGCAAGGCGCTGGCCGAAGCTGCCGCGGAGTCGCAGGCGCTGCTGAGTGAGGTGATCTCGACCAGCCAGCCGGGCGAAGAGCTGGCCGGCAATCCCGACCCGTTCAACGTGACCGGTGTCTATGGACGGGTCGGCCAGTCGCTTGCCACGAACCCACAGGCCCTTCTGAATGCCAATCTGGAACTTTGGAGCGGCTGGATCAGCCTCTGGAAGGATTTCACGCTCGGCAATATCAGCGAGGCCAAGGACAAGCGGTTCTCAGACCCGGAATGGTCGTCCAACCCGGCGTTTGAGTTCATGCGCAAGGCTTATGAGCTTAATTCCACCTGGATGATGTCGCTGCTGGAGGCAGCCCCCGATCTCAGTCCCTCGGACAAGCGCAAGGCCCAGTTCTATACCCGCCAGACCATCGATGCGCTGTCTCCGACGAATTTCTTCGCGACCAACCCTGCTGCGCTGCGCGCCATGCTGAAGACGGGTGGCCAGAGCCTGGTAGACGGCCTTCGTAATGCCAGAGCCGATATCGCCAGGGGCGGTGGCAGACTGTCGATCAGCCAGTCCGACGAGTCGCCTTTCGAGATCGGCAAGAATATCGCCACGGCACCCGGCAAGGTGGTTTTCCGCAACAAGCTCATCGAGCTCCTTCAGTTCGAACCGTCCACGGAAAAGGTCCATGAGCGGCCGCTGCTCATCTTCCCGCCATGGATCAATAAATATTACATCATGGATCTTCGCGAGGAGAACTCGCTGATCCGCTGGCTCGTGGATAAGGGACTTACGGTCTTCGTCGTGTCCTGGCGGTCGGCCGACGAGGTCACCCGGAACTTTACCTGGGACGATTATGTCGAGCAGGGTATCTTCGCCGCCCTCAACGAAGTCCTCGCCCAGACTGGCGCCGACAAGGCCAATACGATCGGCTATTGTATCGGCGGCACGCTGCTGACCGGAGCGCTCGCCCATATGGCGAAGACAGGCGATGACCGTATCGCCTCCTCGACGTTCTTTGCCTCCCAGTCCGATTTCTCTGACGCCGGTGACCTCATGGTGTTCACCGACCCGGAGTCGCTGGACAGTATCGACGAGATCATCGAGCAGAATGACGGCATCATGCCGGGCGAGATGATGGGACAGACTTTCAACTGGCTTCGCCCGGTCGATCTGGTCTGGCGCTATGTGGTCGACAATTACATGCTGGGCAAGAAGCCGCGCCCGTTCGATCTTCTGTTCTGGAATGCCGACCAGACAAATATCCCCGGCAGGACTCATCTCACCTATCTGAAAAACCTCTATGGCAGGAACGAGCTTTCCGAAGGCCGGTTCGAGATTTTCGGCGCGCCGGTCTCAATGGGCGATATCAAGATTCCCGTCACCATTCAGGCCAGCCGGGAAGACCATATCTGCCCGTGGCATTCCATCTATCGCGGCGCCAAGAAATATGGCGGCGAGGTCAATTTCATCCTTGCGGGATCCGGACATATCGCAGGCGTGATCAATCACCCGCGCGCGGAGAAATACCAGCACTGGACGAAGGACGGCCTGGCCGAGACGCCCGAGAAATGGCTCTCGGGCGCCAAGGAGACAAAGGGGTCCTGGTGGCCAAGCTGGTGGGGATGGCTTGAGCCGAAGGCGGGCGACCTCAAGGACGCGGCGCCTGTGCCGGATAAGGGCCTGGGCGATGCGCCGGGAACATATGTGAAGATGCGGCTGTCGGACATCGCCAAGGGCGCCAAGCCGGCCGACACCTATTCCACCCCCTCGAAACCGGCAAAAGCCACCGCGGAAGGTAAGCCGGTCGCAAAAACCCCGGCCCCAGGGAAGAAAACGACGCCGAAGAAACCTGCCGCTTCTGCGGCGAAAAAGGCTTCGGCGAAGTCCTCAAAGCCTCAGGGGAAAGCCGGCAAGAGCACATCCAGTCCCAAGGCCTGATCCCAGCCCATCATCAGGTTGAGGTTCTGGATGGCCTGTCCGCTGGAGCCTTTGACCAGATTGTCGATGACACCGAGAATAACCACCCGGCCCGAAGCGCGGTCCGGATAGACGGCGATCCGGCAATCATTGGTCCCGCGCACATGCCGCGTATCGGGCGGCGGAGAGCCCAGGGGCAGAACATGCACGAAGGGCTGGTCCGCATAAGCGGCTTCAAGGGCGCCGTGGATAGCATCGACATCGCCGCGCACATGACAGGTAACGAGCTCACCGCGCGTCATCGGCAGGAGGTGCGGGGTGAAGGTCACCTCGATTGAGTCGTTGCCTGACTTGAGACGCAGCTCCTGTTCGATCTCCGGCGTGTGCCGGTGGGTCCCGATTCCATAGGCGTGCACCCCTTCGGCCGCCTCGCAGAAGAGATTGCCTTCCTTGAGGCCGCGCCCTGCCCCGGACACGCCAGTCTTGGCATCAATAATGATGGCATCCGGGTCGAGAAGCTGCGGGTTCATCAACGGCAGCAAGACAAGGAGCACGGCTGTCGGATAGCAGCCGGGACAGGCCACGAGATCTGCGCCTTTCATCTGGTCTGCATAGATTTCGCTGAGCCCGTAGACGGCATTTGCCGTTCGCTCCGGCGAGAGATGGTCGCGGCCATAGGCGCCAGCATAGGTTTTCGCATCGCGGAAGCGATAATCGGCCGACAGGTCCACGACCTTTACATGAGAGGGCAGCGTCTCGATCAGATCCTGGCTGGTGCCGTGCGGCAGGCAGCCAAAGGCGACATCGACGTCGTCCCAATTCACGTCTTCCGCCTTGATCACGTCGAGATCATACTTGCCGCGAAGATGGGGAAAGATGTCAGACAGCGTCTTTCCGGCGAGCGAGTTACCGGTCGCCGCGACGGGGGTCACCCGCGGATGATTGCGAAGAAGTCGGACGGTCTCTGCGCCCGTATAGCCGGAGGCACCGAGGACGGCGGCTTTGAGGATATGGTCTGTCATAACGCCTATTCTTTCATGGCGGCAGGCAAAGAAAAAGGGCGCCTCGAACCCGAAGCGCCCTTTCGAAAATAGATTCTGATCGCGAACCTAGCGCTTCGAGAACTGGAAGCTGCGGCGTGCTTTTGCACGGCCATACTTCTTACGCTCAACCGTACGCGGGTCGCGGGTCAGGTAGCCGAACGGCTTCAGAACAGAGCGAAGGCCCGGCTCATAGTTGACGAGTGCGCGCGCAATGCCGTGACGCACAGCACCGGCCTGACCGGAGAGGCCAGAGCCCTTTACGGTGCAGATCACGTCGAATTCGGTGCGGCGGTCAGCCTCGATGAGCGGCTGCTCGATCACCATGCGAAGAACCGGGCGAGCAAAGTACTGCTCCTGATCCTTGCCGTTGACGGTGATCTTGCCGGTGCCCGGCTTGACCCAGACGCGGGCCGTGGCCGACTTACGGCGGCCGGTGCCATAGGCGCGGCCAAGCTCGTCGATCTTCGGCTCTACGGTGATGACCTCTTCAGCAGCGGTTTCACCACTGGTGACGGTCTTCAGGTCTTCGAGGGAATTGGCGGTATCGGACATATGATCAGTCGTCTCTCAGATTCTTGACGTTCATCGACGCGAAATCGACGGTTTCCGGCTTCTGTGCCTCATGCGGGTGCTCGGACCCGGCATAGACGCGAAGCTTGGAGAATTGCTGGCGGGCGAGCGGGCTTTCGCCCGGCATCATCCGCTTGACGGCGAGTTCAATGGCACGCTCTGGAAAGCGTCCGCCGAGAATTTTCTCAGCGGTGGTGTGCTTGATGCCGCCTGGGTATCCGGTGTGACGGTAATAGGTCTTGTCACGCAGCTTGTTGCCGGTGAATCGAGCCTTTTCCGCATTAATCACAACGATATGGTCGCCCGTATCGATGTGCGGAGTGTAATCAGCGCGGTGCTTGCCGCGCAGGCGTTTGGCGACATATGAAGCAAGGCGACCGACCACAACATCTGTTGCGTCGATAACGATCCATTTGTTCTCCACGTCAGCAGGTGCGTTATAAGTCTTCATTTGCTCCCCTGGAGCCTCTCAATCGGAGTGTTGGAATATGTTCAAGCGCCCGCGTTTAAGCGCGCAGACCTTCCCTGTCAACGCAGGGATCGCCGGTTTCCTGCTATTCTATGCTGCATCCTGTTCTGGTCCGCAAGAGCCCGCAGAAGAAGGTGAACCCGCCCCTGAAGAAGCCGTAGAGGAAGCAGAGCGCGCCGATCCCCTGCCAGCGAACGTTCTGCCAGCGGTCTGGTCGACACGCCAGCTCGATTCGGCGGTGACCAGTATCGGCATCGCAGGCGGCGCAGGCTCCACCTTTGCCGTGGCCTATGAAGGCGGCGGCGTCCAGATCTTCGACTTCGACGGCGAACGCATCACGGCCGAATCGGATGACGAGGCCATGGCCCTCGCCGAGGGCCGCTATGCGATGCTGTCAGGCACGCCTGTCACCTTCTTTCCCGGCCTCGACATGAATGGCAGCCTGAAGCTCTGGATCTATGGCGGCGGCGTCGCCGAGCCGCTCCAGTATGACCTGCAGGGTGAGCAGGCCGGAGCAGCAGCTGGCCTGTGCGCAGGTCCACCCCTGAGCGACGAAGACGGCCTGCACCGGATCGCCTACTGGACCGAGACCGAACCGTCCGTGCTCTATAGTGGCATTATAGAGGAGAGCGGCGGCGAGCTAGAATTTGTCTCCAGGGTCCGCGAGGATACTGGTGAGCCGATCCATGCCTGCGTGATCAGTGGAGAAGACGCGATCGCCTTCACCGATCCCGTCGATGGGGCCGCGAGCCTGCGGCGGCTTGGCCGCGAAACGCTGATTCTCTCCGAAGGCGACGGACGGCTCAGCCTTCAGATGGGTGATGATGAGGCGGCGGGCTATGAGATCCGTCGGGGTATCACCGTCGAAGTGCCGACCTCGTTCACATCACTGGCAGCAACTGGCGACGCCCGCGGCGGCGGCTATCCAGGTGGTGTCATCATTGTCGGCGGCACGATTGGCGCAGACGATCACCGCGCCGTTCTGATCGACCCGAGCATCGTTACGATGACGCCAATCCCGGTGCCCGCGGCGACCGAGTAATCCAGACCAGACGCACCGCGGCAATGAAGACGACGACGCCGAGGGCCTGATGGATGATGGCCAGCTCCAGCGGCGCAGTGTTCATCAGGGTCATGATGCCCCAGGCGGCCTGCAGCGTGACGAGTGTTGCCAGGATGGCAAAGTCTCGCGCTGCGGGTTTGCCGCGTGCAAGGAAAAGTGCGCCCAGTGAGACAGCCCAGAGGATATAGGCCAGAGAGCGGTGGTTGAACTGGGTGGCTGCCCTGCCCTCAAAAAGACTGCGCAGGCCAAGGCCCGGTTCGACATAGTCTGACGGGAAGGCTTCACCCGCCATGAGGGGCCAGTCGGTATAGCTGCGCCCGGCATCAAGCCCCGCCACAAGCGCACCTGATGCCATCTGGACAAAGACCAGGGCGAAGATGAGGACCGCGGCCATGCGCAAGAGTGCGGGCGTATCGACCCTCCGGCCGCGCCCGAGATCCAGCCAGAGCCACACCGTGTAGCCAATAATGACAAGCGCCAGCATGAAGTGCGTCATGAGCCGGTAAGGCGCGACGTCGATCCGGTCGGTCTCACCGATGCCGCTGGCGACCATCCACCAGCCGATTGCGCCCTGGAGTCCACCGAGGAGGATGAGGACTACAAGTCTGAGCGCAAGGGTGCGGCCCACCCATCTGCGTATCAGAAAGACAGCAAGCCCGCCCATCGCAACGAGGCCTATCAGTCGGCCAAACAGGCGATGGCCCCATTCCCACCAGTAGATGTACTGGAACTCCCCCATCGTCATATTGTAGTTCTGCTGCTGGAACTCGGCTGTCTGCTGGTATTTGCGGAACTCTTCAGCCCAGGCGTCTGCACCCAGCGGCGGCAGGGCCCCGCTGATGACATTCCATTCCGTGATCGACAGGCCGGAATCGGTCAGACGGGTCATCCCGCCGATCAGGATCATCGCATAGACCATAAGCCCGATCACGACGAGCCAGCGCCGGATCCAGGTGTTAGCGCTATCTGACTTTGCCATCTGTCTCATGGCGCCCTATCTGAAGCGGCACGCCAAAACCGCAAGTCGCCATGCGGTCGCAGGCACAGCTGAGGAATTGAGGACAAGGATATGCGCAAGGGGCTCGCAGCCATCGCCATTCTCGCTTTCATAGCGATCTGGATCTTCCTCATCGGCACGATTGGCAGCTACATCACCGATCAGCCGATCTGGATCCAGCTGCCCTTCTACATCTTCGCCGGTATCGCATGGATCCTGCCGCTTCGGCCTGTCCTGCGCTGGATGAACCGTCAGCCGGAGCGCCCTTAGCGGTTCTCGCTATCGTCATCCTCATCACCGGCCAGCCGGCGGGCCTGCTGACGCAGACGCTCAAACATGGAAGCGGGGTCACTATCCTCTTCCGGTGAGGCGGAAGATGGCGTGCTCTCGGGGCCCGGATGAGCCGTCTCTTCAGCCACTTCTGGCGGGAGATTGTCTGTAATTGGCGGCTGCTCACTTTCCGGCGCCAGCCCACCAATTTCAGTTTCGACTTCCTCTTCGACTGAGGGCGGCACGACTTCAGGTGTCGGCTGCGGCTCGACCGGGTCGATACCAGAGAAATCAGTTGTCTCCGCTGCGCCGGTTGTCTCGCCGCTCGCGACCTCCGGCGGCATCGGATCGGGCGTAACCGCTGTTGCTGCGACAGCGGGCGCGGCAGGTTCCAGATCTGAGTATTGCGGCGCGGTAGGTTCAGGCTCACGTAAGTCATCCCTGGAAGGTTCAAACGGTGCCTCGGCCGCATTCATGTGAAGATCCCAGAGGATCGTCTCGCCGCCCACAAGGGTCCGGCCTGGCTCAACGACGGCGGCCCCCGGCGATCGTGCAGGCACATAGACGTCGCACCAGCCGCCCAGACGCCGGGTCGCCACGGTCTTGCCTTTCAGAATCCGATCGCCAGCGTCGGCTTTCACATCGAGACGAGGGCCGAGGGCGCCGGTCGCCAGCACGAAGCCGGTACGAAGCACATCACTGCTAAAGACCATGGAGAGACGCTCCAGCCCTTCGGTCTCAGCCTTCATGGCGGCAAAGGACTTGGGATCGCCTTCTTCGCGCTCGATCCGGTCAATGGCGCCGGCAATTGGCGCGTGGATATTGTTTGCCACAAAGGGAGAGGACGAAATCCTGATCCGGATCGCTGGGCCGGCCATGCGCAGGGCCGCAGGCGCTTCGGTCTCCACCATGGACACCACGACGCCATCACAGGGCGTCACCACGTGTTCTTCGGTCTGCGGCGTAACGCGCTCCACCGTGCGCGTGGCAAACAGAATCAGGATGCCCGGAATGAAGGCCAGCCAGAATAGCGGCTCCCACACCATGGCGAGCAGGATGCCGAGCAGCCAGGCTGCGAGGAACCCGACCACGCCCTCGAGATCGAAACCGCTGCGGAACCATGGGAATGTCTTGTGCGAAAGCGAAGTATCCCGGTCAGCCATGTTCATACCTTCCTATTCAGCCGCTGCTGCGAGCCGGTCTCGCGCAACCTGACGCGCCCACATCTGTGCATACTTGCCATCAGAGCGCAAAAGGTCTCCGTGCGTTCCGCGTTCCACGATCCGCCCATGCTCAAGCACGATGATTTCATCGGCGTTCTGCACAGTCGAGAGGCGGTGGGCGACCATAAGTGTCGTGCGCCCTTTCGAAGCTTCATCGAGGGCGTCCTGCACAGCCGCCTCAGTGGCACTGTCGAGGGCGGAAGTTGCCTCATCGAGAACCAGAATAGCCGGATTTGCGAGGATGACGCGCGCGATCCCCACACGCTGTTTCTCACCGCCCGAGAGTTTCAGGCCGCGTTCGCCGACGGGTGTATCCCAGCCATCCGGAAGCGCTTCGATGAACGGCAGAAGCTGGGCCCGGCGGGCCGCATCCTCCAGCGCCTCAAACGGGGCCTCGGGATTCGCATAGGCAATGTTCGCAGCGATCGTGTCATTGAACAGGACCACATCCTGGGGGACGAGGCCGAGCGATTTCCGGAGAGAGGCCTGCGTCAGGTCACGCACATCATGGCCGTCGACAAGCACCCGTCCGGAATCGACATCATAGAAACGGAAAAGAAGTTTCAGGAGGGTCGATTTGCCGGCCCCTGAAGTGCCCACGAAGGCCACCTTGCGGCCGGGCTCTACCTCGAAGTCGATATCCGCCACGCCGACAGTTCGCGCATCATGGGTGAAGCTCACCTTCTCAAAGGCGACCGCGCCCTGCGTCCCCTCAAGCAAGATGGCATCCGGCTTGTCAGCGACTTCCGGAGACATGGACAGAAGCCCATGGAGCTTCTCCAGATCGACGGCGCCCTGTTTGATCTCCCGCCAGGCCCAGCCAAGAATATTGAGCGGCGCGTAAAGGCTCAGCAGGACGAGCATGACGGCGGTGAGGTCACCGATCTCCATCGTGCCCTGGCTGTAATTCCAGGCTGAAAGGGCAAGCACAGCGAGAAGGCCGCCATTCATGATGAGCGCCTGAACACCGTTCAGGAGGTACATACTGCGCACCGCCTGCACGTACCGCTTGTTATAGCGGCGCATGGCCGTGTTGTAGCGGCCCGTCTCGCGCTCTTCTGCGGCAAAGGCCTTCACCGTTTCGAAGTTGGTAAGCGTATCGATACTGACCGCCCGCAATTCAGTGTCCGCCTTGTTCATCCGGCGGCGCTGGCGCACGCGCCATTCGGTGATGATCACCGTCGCAATGACATAGAGAATGATGGTGGCGATCGCGATAAGCGCGAGGCGATAGTCATACGCCGTACCAAGCGCGATGGAGGCCAGCGCAAGGCGCACAAACGTGGGACCTATATTGAAGGCGAGAAACCGGATGAGATAGTCGATGGCACTGGCACCGCGCTCGATCACGCGGTTGAGCGCACCCGAGCGACGCGTCTGATGAAAGCCGAGCGAGAGCGACTGGGCATGACCGAACGCATCGACACAGGCGATGCGCTGGGCATCCTGGCTGACGGGGCTGAACAGGGCGTCCCGCCCCTGTGGCAGCGCGGCCGCGAGGAACCTCAACCCGATTGCAAAAGCAATCCAGAGGATGGCCACACCGATGGGGGCCGCCTCAAAGCCCTCCTGTCCGGCAACCCGGTTGATCGCATTGCCGAGGATAATGGGCGAGAGCACTTCCAGGACCGCCGCACCGAGGGTCAGCACGATGGCGACCGCCATGACGGGCCGCCACTTCTTCATTTCATCTCTCGCCAGCAGTTTGAGGATCTTGATGATCGCGCCGCCGAGCCCGCCATCGGCGCTTTCGATCGTATCGCGGTCTGGTTTTGCTGTGGTTGCACCCTTCATGCACGCCATATGGGGCAAAATCTGTGCGGGCAACAGGGCAAGGCTGGAACGAATCCTCTCACTGCTCTAAACGCCGTCCCAAAGTCGAGAACGAGACCCCTATGGCGAAGCTGAAATCTATCTGTGTCTATTGCGGATCATCTGATGATGTACGCCCGGGCTATCTGACGCTGGCGCGCAATCTCGGCCGCACGCTCGCCGAGCAGGACCTTAAGCTGGTCTATGGCGGCGGCGGCGTGGGCCTGATGGGGGCCTGCGCCCGCGCGGCTCATGAAGCCGGTGGTGAAGTCCTGGGCATCATGCCGAGATTTCTGCTTCAGAAAGAACGCGTCTTTCAGGATGTCGAACACCGCCTGGTCGACGACATGCATACGCGGAAGCAGATGATGTTCGATGAGAGCGATGCCTTTATCGTCCTGCCGGGCGGCATTGGCACGCTCGAAGAAGCTGTGGAAATGCTGAGCTGGGCACGCCTCGGCCTCCATGCCAAGCCGATGGCGTTTCTGGACGAAGATGGCTTCTGGGCGCCCTTCTTCGAACTCATGGAGCACATCATCGAGGGCAAGTTCACACCGCAGAGCTTCCGCGCCAGCCTTGTGCATCAGAACACGCCGGAACTCGCCATCGCCGAGCTGCGTGACCGAATCGTCTCGATTTCAGAAAGCGACTAGGCGCGCGACAGCCGACGCGCTGCTACCTCGCGGCCAATCAGCGGGAAGAGCACCGCCATGTCGGGCCCGTGCTCCTGACCGGTCAGGGCCTTTCTCAGCGGCATGAAGAGACCCTTGCCCTTGCGGCCCGTCGCCTCTTTCAGCTCGGACGTCCAGGCCTTCCAGCTTTCGCTCGTCAGCTCGCCTTCCGGCAGGCGCTTTTGAGCCTCCGCAATGAAATCGGCATCTTCGTCATCAATGACTGATTTTATCGAGCCATAGGCAATGTCGGCAAAGGGCTTGGCGTCGTGAACGGTTTCGCAATTCTCACGAACCGCCAGCCAGAACGCCTCATTGGCCGCATCGGGAGCGATACGCTCAAGGTCGTCGCGCACGGCACTGAAGGAAAGATCGTGGACAAGCACGGCGTTGAGGCTGAGCAGGTCCTTCTCATCGAACTTGGCCGGCGCACGGCCGATCTTGGAGAAATCGAATTCCTTTGCCAGCATTCCCAGATCCTCACGGACCTCAATATTGTCGCTGGTGCCGAGCTTGGCGAGAAGCGACAGGATCGCCATGGGCAAAATGCCCCGCGCTTCCAGGGTGTCCATGCTGAGCGAACCGAGCCGTTTTGAGAAGGCGCCGCCTTCTGCATCGACCAGAAGCGGCGTGTGCGCCATGTCAGGGGCAGAACCGCCTAGCGCCTTGAAAATCTCGATCTGGGCGCCGGAATTGGTGACGTGATCCTCACCGCGCACAACATGGGTGATACCGGCCTCGACATCGTCGACCACAGACGGCAACGTGTAGAGATAGGACCCGTCCTCACGGATCAGCACCGGATCGGAGACGCTCGACGTGTCGATACTTTGCGGTCCGCGAACGAGGTCAGTCCACTCGACGCGGTCGCCCGACAGCTTGAAACGCCAGTGCGGCTTGCGGCCCTCGGCTTCGAGCTTTGCCTTTTCCTCATCGGTGAGGTTCAGGGCCGATCTGTCATAGACAGGCGGACGCCCGCGCGAGAGTGCGATCTTGCGCTTGCGGTCAAGTTCATCGGCCGTCTCGTAACAGGCATAGAGAAGCCCCATCTCGCGCAGCTTCGCCGCGGCTGCATCATATTTCTCGAAGCGGTGAGACTGGTTGAAGGAGTCGTCCCAGACGAGGCCCAGCCATTTTAGGTCGGCCCGGATCTGGTCTTCATATTCCTGCGTCGAACGCTCAGTGTCGGTGTCATCGACGCGCAGGATGAAACGGCCGCCCTGCCCTTTGGCGAACAACCAGTTGATAAGAGCTGTGCGGACATTGCCGACATGAAGCTTGCCAGTTGGCGAAGGCGCGAAACGGACGACAGGTGAGGTCATCAATCATCCCTGAAACGGTTGGTAATCGGATAGCGACGGTCGCGGCCGAAATTCTTGCCGCCGACTTTGACGCCGGGCGGCGCCTGCCTACGCTTGTACTCGGCAATGTACAAGAGATGCTCGATACGTCTTACAGTTGCTTCGTCATGACCGCGCCCCACGATGTCATCGATGTCTTCCTCCGCATCGACCAGTCCGCGCAGGATATCGTCAAGATCATCATAGGACGGCAGGGAGTCCTCATCCTTCTGGTCTTCACGCAATTCAGCCGAGGGCGGCTTGGTGATGATGCGTTCCGGGATCACCTCACCTGACGGACCAAGGGCGCCCTTTGGCAAATTGGCGTTGCGCCAGCGCGAAAGCTCAAAGACTTCGGTCTTGTAGAAGTCCTTGAGGGCATTGTAGCCCCCGCACATATCGCCATAGAGCGTTGCGTAGCCCACAGCCATCTCGGACTTGTTGCCCGTGGTTACGACCATATGACCGAACTTGTTGGACAGAGCCATAAGGGTCAGCCCGCGCAGGCGGGACTGGATGTTCTCTTCAGTTGTATCGCTCTCACGGCCTGCAAAGAGGTCTGCCAGCATCTCATCCATGGCGCCCACGCCAGGTGCGATATTGATGATGTCATAGCGTACACCGAGGGCCTCAGCGCATTTCTTCGCGTCCTCAAGGCTTTCCGAGGAGGTGTATCTGGACGGCATCATCACACACCAGACGCGGTCAGGTCCAAGGGCATCCACGGCAATCGCCGCAGTCAGTGCGCTGTCGATACCTCCGGACATGCCAAGGACCACGCCCGGGAACCTGTTCTTGTTCACATAGTCGCCAAGCGCCAAGGTCGCAGCGCGGTATTCCATATGCCAGCCGTCGGGATCCAGCTCGCACCCGGCATCAGGCAGACGCAGCTTCCGGCTTTCGAGATCGAACTCTACCACGGCCGTCCCGGTCTCAAACTGACCGACAAGTCCGCAACGTTCGGCATGGATGGAATTTGTCGCATACGACCCGCCATCGAAGACGAGCTCGTCCTGACCGCCAACCTGATTGATAAAGATATAAGGCAGGCCAAGCCGGCTCCACCGGTCGAATGCACCAGCGCGTTCGGCATGAATGCTGCGGCGCCAGGGTGAGCCGTTCGGGATCACCAGAAGCTCGGCGCCGGCTGCCTTCGCGGCATTCGGCACCCGGTCAAACCAGACATCTTCGCATATGGCGAGCGCGAGCTTGGCGCCCTTTACCTCGATGATGCAGGCGGGGGACTCGCCCCGGTCGAACAGTCGCTGTTCATCGAACACACCGTAATTGGGCAGTTCCTGCTTGTCATAACGCGCTTCAATGGCGCCGTTGCGGCAGAACAGGATGGAATTGAAGAGCTTGCCGTCTTCGCGCCAGGGCGCGCCGATGACAAAGGAGGGACCATCCGCCGCATCCCGGGCAAGCGTCTCGACCGCCTTCATGCAGAGCTCGACCGCACTTGGCTTGAGCACGAGGTCTTCGGGCGGATAGCCGAGAATGAACATTTCCGCGAACACGACAAGATCTGCGCCTTCATCGGCGCCGGTCTTCAAGGTGTCGCGGGCAAGGGCTGCATTCCCGTCGATGTCACCAACGACGGGGTTGAGCTGGGCAGCCAGTATTTTCAGGACGTCTGACATGGCGCTGACTTAAGACGAGTTGTCAGCGCTGCAAAGCCTTCAGAAGCGCATCGCAGACCCGATGGATCTGATTTTCCGACAGATAGGGGTGCATGGGCAGGCTGAGGACTTCGCGCGAAGCCTTTTCACATTCCGGCAAACCGCCGGGAGGCGCGAACTGGTCGAAGGCCGGCATCTGGTGGAGGGGGGTGTCGTAATAGATGGAGGTCGGGATGGCGCTCTCCTGAAGGCTGGCGCGCACCGCGTCCCGGTCCGGCACCCGCACGGTGTAGAGGCCAAAAGCAGATTCCTCGTCTGACCTGCCCTGCTGGCATTCCACCTTTCCAGACAGACGTTCATTATAGACCTCTGCGGCAGCGATGCGGCGTTTGCGCTCTTCCTCGAATATACCGAGTTTTTCAGAAACGACCGCGCACTGAATGGAATCGCAACGTCCATTGATACCAACGCGAATGGATTCCTTGCGATTGTCGCCCGTCCCATGCCACCGGATGGAACGCAGCAGGTCTCCGACTTCCTTGTCCCGCACGAGAATTGCCCCGCCATCGCCATAACCGCCCAGCGTCTTGGTCGGATAGAAGCTGGTGGCGGTGATCTCGGCGAGCGTTCCGACCCACTTGCCGTCCTGGCGTCCACCAAAGGACTGGGCCGCATCGGAGACGATGCGAAGCCCGTGAGCGTCGGCGACATCCTGAATACCGGCATAGTCGGCTGGCAGGCCATAAAGGTCTACAGGAATGACGGCGCGAGCACGAAGATTGCGATTGCCTTTGACCCGCTGGATTTTCCGCTCAAGATCTGCGGGATCCATGTTGAAGGTCTTCGGGTCGATGTCGACAAATACAGGCGTTGCACCCGCCAGAAGAACTGCGTTCGCCGTCGCATTATAGGTGAACCCAGGGATGAAAACCGCATCGCCATGGCCATAGCCAAGCGCGATGAGCGGCATGACCAGAGCCTGCGTGCCCGACCCCACAACGACAGCATCGGCGGCGCCTGTGAACTCACAGAGCTTATGTTCGCACTCATCGACCTCCGGTCCGCCGATATAGCGGCCATGATCGAGAATGGTTGACCAGCGGGCCTCAAGCGCGCTGCGAAGGGAAGCCTGCTGGGATTTCAGGTCAAAGAACTGGATCGGGGCGTCTTCTGCCAGATGCGTCAGGGTTTCTGCAGCGGCCATGGTCAGGCTCCGTTCGTTTTCTTTATTGTGGTTTCAAGGGCTTCTGCGACGCGAACAGCTTCGGCTGCTTCGTGGCCTGGTACAAGTACAGGGCCCTCGCCCGCACAAGCGGCAAAGAAGGCATGATCGGCGGCGCCGAGTGGATCGGGCAATGCCTGCGAGACGTCGGCACGCACCTCAAAAGGCGTGGAGTTTTTCACGTGACGCGTGAGGAAGTCGATGTCTATTTCGCCGTTTTCAAAGACTAGCCGCATGGAGCGGCGGCGTTCGTCCGCGGCGCGGCTCGCGGAGACGGTGGCGCGGGCGCCATCCGGGAAACCGAGCAAGGCCTTCGCCTCATCGATATGGCCGGAATGGACGATGGCGCCCTCTCCATCCACGGTGGCAGCCTTGCCCATAAGGCACGCCACCATGTCCAGATCGTGGATCATGAGGTCAAATATGACGGACACGTCGCCGGCCCGCCCGGTCGGTGCTGGGGGGCTTTCGCGCCAGGCTTCAATTTTGACCGGCGTTTCGGGCAGATCAAACAGGCCCATGGCTTTCAGGACAAGCCGTTCCTGGTGCCCGACCTGCAACACGCGCTTGGCCGCGTCAGCAGCGCGCGCAAGGCTGCTCGCTTCATCACCGGTCAGCGCCAGAGGCTTCTCGACCAGAACATGACACCCCGCCGCGATTGCCTCGCGAACGGTTTCAGCGTGATATGTGGCTGGGCAGGCGATGATCACGGCGTCTGCTTCGGCAAGTAAGGAAGCCTGTGTGCCGAACGCCTCAACGCCATACTTGCTGGCAAGCTCCTTCGCGCGAGCAGGGTCTGGATCGAACACGCCGGTAAATTCAGCGATCTCCGACTCAGCAATTTTCCCGGCATGATAGCCGCCGAAGACACCCGCTCCGATCAAGCCTGTTTTGAGGGCCATATTAAACGCTCCAATCTGGCTGCCCCATCGCACTCAGGTGCATCCGATGGCAAGCTGGCGCCACATAAGGAGCGGTCAAAGAGTCTTGCGAATTCTTTCGCAGCTGCCTTCACAGGACACTTTGAGCGACCCATGTTGCAGTCACAAACCTATCAGAAACATGAGGAAGCGCGACATGGCAGATCTGAACGGAACGGGCTGGGCCCTTGCAAAACGCCCGGTCGGCATGCCGAAGATGGACGATTTCAAGAAGGTGGACATCACCGCGCCTGCCCCGAAGGAGGGCGAAATCCAGGTCCGTAACAGCTGGATGTCGGTCGATCCCTATATGCGCGGCCGGATGTATGACCGTGAAAGCTATGTGCCCCCCTTCCAGATCGGCGAGGTGCTGACCGGGACGGCGGTCGGGCGCGTGACGGCCTCTGGTCATCCCGACTATTCTGAAGGCGATCTTGTGACCTCCATGGCGGGCTGGCGCGATGTCTGGACCGGCAAGCCTGAAGAGCTGATGGTCAACAAGATACCGGACACCGGTCTTCCCGACTCAGCCCTTCTCGGCGTTGCAGGCATGCCAGGTCTGACGGCCTATGCCGGGCTCCTGAAAGTCGCAGAGCTCAAGGAAGGCGATACCGTCTTTGTGTCTGGCGCCGCAGGCGCTGTGGGCTCAACTGTCGTGCAGATTGCCAAGATAAAGAACTGCACGGTCATCGGGTCTGCGGGCGGCGAAGAAAAATGCAAACTTCTCAAGGAGATAGGCGCTGATCATGTGATCGATTACAAGGCTCATACGGACTATGAAAGCCTTCTCGGCGCGCTGAAGAAAGCAGCCCCCAAGGGGATCGATGTCTATTTCGATAATGTCGGCGGAGACCATCTCGAAGCGGCCATTGAGTGCGCACGCCCGATGGCGCGTTTTGCCGAGTGCGGCATGATCAGCCAGTACAATGCGACCGAGCCCCAGCCCGGCCCCCGCAACATTATACAGGTCGTAGGCAAACAGCTTTCACTGAAGGGCTTTATTGTCTCGACCTACGCCGATATGCAGCCGCAATTCCTGAAAGACATGGCCGCCTGGATCAAGAATGGCGACATGAAGTTCGAGGAAACAGTCATGGAAGGTATCGAGACCGCGCCCGAAGCGTTTCTCGGACTTTTCCAGGGTCGCAATACCGGGAAGATGCTCGTCAAACTCGCCTGAGCATGCCCCGTATGGAGGTAAGTCATGGCGCGTCTGTTCGACGCTTATATCATTGTTGACTGGAGCGCGGCGAGCAAACCTGCGCTCGGGGCCAATTCCATCTGGGTTGGCGCCCTCGCGCGGGATGCCCGCCTGAAATTCCAGTTCCAGTCTGCAAACCCGTCCACCCGAAAGAAGGCACGCGAGCTCATCCAGGGCCTCACGGAACGCTTCGTGAAGCGCGGCGACAAGGTCTTGATCGGCTTCGACTTCAGCCTGGGTTATCCCGCTGGCACAGCCGCGCTTGCCGGTCTGGCGAGTGATCGTCCTGCCTGGCAGGCCATGCACGAATATCTCGCAACGAAGGTCAAGGAGACCGAGGACAACAGCAATACCCGCTTCGCCGTCGCTGCCAGCCTGAACTATGCGATGAGCAAAGGCCCAGTCCCCTTCTGGGGCGCCCCGGCAAAAGACAGGCTGACGACACTTGCCTCCACCAGAGGCAATTTCGATGAAGTCGGTCTCAACGAATACAGGCGCGTCGAACGCTGGGTACGAGAGGCCTACAAGGCGAAACCAAAATCGGGCTGGCAGCTCTATGGCGCCGGATCGGTCGGCAGCCAGTCGCTGCTTGGCATTCCCACCGTTCATGCGCTCGGCCAGTCACTGCCGAACAGCAAGATCTGGCCATTTGAGACAGGTTTCGGGCCGATGGATGCCGAAAGTCTGGAAGGTACCGACGTCGTCTTCGCCGAGGTCTACCCCTCTCTCATCGAAGCGAAACCGCGCACCGGCGAAGTCCTGGATCAGGCTCAGGTCGAGGCGATGGCCCGCCACTATTACAGTCTGGACGAGGCAGGACGCCTCGGCGCCCTGTTTGGGCTGCCAGAGGGCCTGTCGGGTGATGAAATTGCGCAAATTGAGGGGGAAGAGGGGTGGATTCTGCTGAAATAGCCCGCCGTTATTGGGAATTCGGCATATTCACCCCATTCGAATCGTGT
The DNA here is from genome assembly GCF_964005855.1 of uncultured Henriciella sp. Taxonomy (NCBI): domain Bacteria; kingdom Pseudomonadati; phylum Pseudomonadota; class Alphaproteobacteria; order Hyphomonadales; family Hyphomonadaceae; genus Henriciella; species uncultured Henriciella sp. Next base: position 193,326 of record NZ_CAXFSW010000003.1, on the reverse strand, counting down.
AGAAAACATTCACGGCACATGATCGCCGTTAACAAAGAGGAGTGCCCAATGAATAAGGGTGAACTTACAAAAGCCGTCGCAGAATCTGCTGGCATGTCACAAGCAGACGCCGGCAAGGCGGTGGACGCAGTCTTCGACACCATTTCCGGCGCAGTGAAGGACCGCAAGCAGGTCGCGATCGCTGGCTTTGGTACCTTCCACGCCAAGACCCGCGGCGCTCGCGAAGGCCGTAACCCGGCAACGGGTGAAACGATCCAGATTCCGGAAAAGACGTCGGGCGCTTTCAAGCCTGCGTCGGCTCTGAAAGACATCTAGGTCCTGCTACACAGCAGAATGCCGAGGGCGGCGCGCTGGTTTCAACCGGCGCGCCGCTTTTCTTTCAAGCAGCAAGGTCTGCAGCACGCCAGCAACCACAGACGCGACAAGCACCCCAAACATCATCCCCATGGCGCCCTGCCCCTGCACCAGGCCGAAATACCAGGTCCCCGGGATCATGATCAGGAAGTAGGAGCCCATGTGAATGAAGGTGGGCGGCCAGATGACGTTCTGGGCCCGAAGCGCCATTGAAGCGACGTTCTGGAGACCGTCGAACACGATGACGAAAGCGGTAAAGCCGATCACCGGAATAAGCTCAGGGCGTATCGCAACGTCGGCCACTTCCGCATCCGACCTGACCAGTAGCGTCGCCAGAGGCGCCTGGAAAAACCAGACCAACGCGCCCAGGATGAGCCCGAGCAGACCGCAGGCGACCACGCCCAGGCGGGAGGCTTCCTTCACCTGCTCGGAATTCTTGCGTCCGTACGCTTCCGCCACCCGCACACTCGTGGCGGTTCCAAGCCCGAGAAAGGCCATGAAGCAGAAGCCGATGACGTGGACGGCCATGCCATAGATCGTCGTCGCTGCCGTGCTGATCCAGGTCGCAACGACAAAGGTGAAATTGAAACCGCCCCATTCGGCGACATTCGATACGGCCATGCCATAGCCGACCGAGAACTGGCGCCCGTACTCATCTGGCGGGGCCTGCGGCGAGGGCCTGAAGGCCGGCGTAAAACGCCAGACCGCCAAGAGGAAGAGAAGGACAAGGAACCAGCGCGTTCCGGTGGTGGCGATAGCGACACCGTCGGCGCCAAGCTGGGGCATCCCCCACCATCCGGCAACGACCGCAAGGTCGATAATGAGGTTCACCAGCACGCCGAAATACATCATGCAGGTCACGACGAGCGGCCGGCGCAGGGCTTCCAGATAGGAGCCGGCAACATGGGTCAGCATGTGGCCGATAAGGCCAAGCGCCAGGATCTTCGAGACCGAGGTGGTGCCGGATGCCACTGCATCGTCAAAGCCGAGCGCGCGGAACATGGGACCGACAAACAAGACGATGGCCGCTGTGAGCAAGGCACCGAACCAGAGCGAGAACCAGATGCCGCGCCGGAAAATCCGGCCGGTTTCAGACGCTTTTCCAACCCCCGCAAGCTCTGCAGTAAGAACAGACACACCAAGGAGCAGACCCATGGTCAGCCCCAGCGACACCCCGATAGGCAGCCAGGAATTCAGCACATAGGGAAGCTCACTCGGCGCATTCTGGCCAAGCACGATCACATCCGTCAGCCCCATCAGCATCGTCGCGGCGCGCGAGACGGCGATTGGGCCAGACAGCCTCAACAGGTCCGTGATGTCGGATGGCCGCGCCCAGGCGGGCCAGACCCGCCTGCGGTGCATGGCGATCTCCCTCGAACTAGCTCGCCTGACGAGCCCCGGCGTTGACCGCCTGTTTCATGAGCTGGAGCTTTTCTGCGATCAGAAACGCCAGTTCAAGCGCTTGTTCGCCATTCAGGCGAGGATCGCAATGTGTGTGGTATCGTGATGACAGGTCGGCTTCGGAGATGGCCTGAGCCCCCCCAATGCACTCCGTGACGTCCTGGCCGGTCATCTCGAAGTGAACCCCGCCCGGATAGCAGCCCTCACTCGAGACGACGTCGATGAACTGGCCCACCTCGGACAGAATGCGATCGACCGGACGCGTCTTGAAGCCACTATTGGTCTTCAGCGTGTTGCCATGCATCGGGTCGCAGGACCAGATGACATTGCGCCCGCTCTTCTTCACCGCGCGCACCAGCGGAGGCAGACCTTCCTTGACACCCTCGGACCCAAAGCGGGTGATCAGCGTGATGCGGCCCGGCTCATCCTTCGGGTTGAGCGTCTCGATAAGGCGAAGAAGCTCATCGGTCTCAAGGCCCGGTCCGCATTTGATGCCGAGCGGATTATGAATGCCCTTGCAGAACTCAACATGGCCATGATCGATCTGGCGCGTACGGTGGCCGATCCAGAGCATATGGGCCGAGGTGTCGTACCAGTCGCCCGACGTGGAATCGACGCGTGTCATCGCTTCTTCGAAGCCAAGAAGCAGAGCCTCGTGTGAGGTATAGACATCGACCTGCGCCATCTGCGGCACGGTCTGGGAACTTACGCCACACGCCTCCATGAAGGAGAGCGCATCCGTGATCCGTTCGGCCAGCGCCTTGTAGCGTTCGCCCTGAGGCGAGCGATCCACGAAACCGAGCATCCAGCGATGGACATTTGCCAGGTCGGCATAGCCGCCATGGGAAAAGGCACGAACAAGGTTCAGTGTGGACGCGGCCTGCGAATAGCCCTGGATGAGACGCTCCGGATTGGGCATCCGGGACTCCTCGGTGAAATCCATCCCGTTGATATTATCGCCGCGATAGGATGGCAGAGTCACCCCATCAATCGTCTCCGTCGGAGAGGAGCGCGGCTTGCCGAACTGCCCCGCAAGACGCCCGACTTTCACGACAGGCTTCGAGGCCGCAAACGTCAGGACCACGGCCATCTGCAGCATGACACGAAGAGTGTCGCGGATATTATCGGCACTGAATTCCTTGAAGCTTTCGGCGCAATCGCCGCCCTGCAGCAGAAAGGCTTCTCCAGCAGAAACACTGGCAAGCTGCTTCTTCAGGCGCCGCACTTCACCGGCAAAGACAAGCGGTGGAAACGCCTTCAGGCGCGACTCGACATCAGTGAGCGCGGCGGCATCCGGATAGTCTTCCGGAATATGTTTGGCGGGCTTTGCCCTCCAGCTGTTTGGCGTCCAGGTCATAATCTCATCTCCAGAGCGGGGCGTCTTAGCCGCCTCCCATCGAATGGGCAAGTTTTACCACACATAAAGGGCAGGTGTCGCAATCACTGCAGCTTGCCGGCGTTCAGCGGCGCTCTACAGGCAAATTCTGCCAAAAGGCCGCGGTCGCCGGTCAGGCGGGTTCAGTGTCTGGCACCCATTTTTGCCTGAGGGTCACGATCTCCTCGGCAATGGTCGGGTGGACCGCACAGGTCGCGTCGAACTGGGCCTTGGTCGCGCCCATCTTCACGGCAACACCGATCATCTGAATCATCTCGCCGGCGTCGGGACTGACAATATGAACGCCGACCACCCGGTCATCCTCAGCATTCACGACGAGCTTTATCATCACGCGTTCGGGGTCGTTGAGGAGCATGGTCTTCATCGGCCGGAAACGGGTCTTGTAGATATCGACCTTCTTGAAGGCCTTGCGCGCCTCCGCTTCCGTCATGCCAACGGTGCCCACTTCCGGCTGCGTGAACACAGCCGACGCGACATTGTCGTGTTCGAAGCTCCACGGCTTGTCGCCAAAGATCGTGTCGGCAAAGGCGTGACCTTCGCGGATGGCAACCGGCGTCAGCTGGATGCGGTCGGTTACATCGCCCACGGCAAAGATATTCGGTACACTGGTGCGCGACTCGTCATCTACGATTATGGCGCCGAGGTCTGACAGGTTCACACCGGCCGCATCGCAACCAAGACCTTCCGTGGCTGCCCGGCGGCCCACGGCCATCAGGATTGTATCGGCGTTGATTTCCATCCCATTGCTAAGCTTGACGCAATAGGGACATTCCTCGCCCTCGACTTCGCGGATCTCCTCAAAGACGGCAGAGGTCACGACGCGCACGCCGGCCTCCTTAAGACCTTCATGCACGGCTGTCCGCACGTCCCAGTCGAAGCCATTCAGCACAGTATCGCCGCGATAGACCAGGCAGGTCTCCACGCCGAGACCGGCAAATATGTGGGCGAACTCGCAAGCGATATAGCCGCCTCCCGCGATCACAATGTGCTTGGGCAAGCTCTCCAGCTGGAAGACCTCATTCGAGGTGATGGTATGCTCCACGCCGGGCAGGTCTTCCGGTGCGGGCCGCCACGGCGTACCGCCGGTTGCAATCAGCACCTTGTCGACGGTGAAAGTCTTGCCGCTTTCCTTCAGAACCACGGTGTGCGCATCGGAGAGCTCCGCCCGCTCCTCAAAGACATCCACACCGGCATTGGCGAGGTTCTTCAGATATATACCCGAAAGGCGGTCGACCTCTGCGTGCATGGCAGACATGAAGGTCTCAAAGTCGAAGCCCTTCTCCTCAATCTGCCAGCCATAATCGCGCGCTTCCTTGAGCTTGCGGCCATAATCGCTGGCATAGACCATGAACTTCTTGGGCACGCAGCCACGAATGACGCAGGTCCCGCCGATGCGGTATTCCTCTGCAATCGCGACACGCGCGCCGGACTGGGCGGCGATCCGCGCGGCACGCACACCGCCGGACCCGGCTCCAATCACGAACAGATCATAGTCATAAGCGGCATCGGCCATTTCGAAATCCTTTTGGTCGCGGCAAGTCTGCGGGCCTAGGTGGCGCCGGCGGCCTCAATATTCAAATATGGATGCACCATCATCGCCGCCGATGATCACAGTCCGGGCGATGCCGATGAACAGACCATGCTCCACAACGCCGGGAATCGCGGCGAGAAGCTGGGCGGTGTAGGGCGCGTCGGGAATGACCGAGCAGGCGCAATCCAGAATATAATTGCCGCCATCGGTGACCAGCGGTTGGCCGTCACGACCTTTTCTAACATCGATCTTTGGACGGTTTACACCGGCTTCGCGGAGCGCGTCATAGACTTTTTTCGCCGTGATCGTGAACCCGAATGGCGTCACCTCGACAGGGAGAGGAAACGCGCCAAGCACGTCGACCTGTTTGGACGGATCCGCGATCACAACCATGAGATCACTGGCATTCGCGATAATCTTCTCTCTGAGAAGCGCCGCGCCGCCCCCCTTGATCAGCTGGGCGTTCTCATCGACCTCGTCCGCGCCATCGACGGTGAGGTGAATACGGTCGACCTGCTCGACGGGGATCAGCGGTACGCCAAGGGATTCTGCGAGGCGGCGGGTGTCCTCACTCGTCGGCACCCCGCGCACCACGAGGCCATCGGCAACTTCATCGGCCAGGGCTTCGACAAAAAACTTCGCCGTCGACCCGGTGCCGAGACCGATGGTCATGCCATCTTCGACGAACTCCAGGGCCGCTGTGGCCGCGTTCTCTTTCTCGCGTTCAAATGCCACTGGGGCTCTCCTTATTTTCCTGAAGACTTTTCAGCCTGTTTTTTCGTCCGGAAGTCATCTGCCCATCCGGCTTTTTCGGTCTGCCGACCGCGTCCGATTGCAAGGGCATCAGGCGAAACATCCTGCGTGATGACAGATCCCGATCCCACATAGGCGCCCTCTCCTATCGATACAGGTGCGACAAGTGCGCTATTGGAGCCGACGAATGCGTTCGCCCCGACCACCGTCTTGTACTTCAGGAACCCATCATAATTGCAGAAGATCGTTCCTGCACCGATATTTGCGCCAGCACCTATGGCGCCGTCGCCGAGATAGGCAAGATGGTTGGCCTTCGCGCCCTGCCCGACTGCAGTGTTTTTCACTTCCACAAAATTGCCAATTCTGGCCTGTTCGCCAATCTCGGCGCCTGGTCTCAGCCGCGCATAGGGACCGATTTCGGCACCCGAATGTACCACGGCACCCTCAAGATGTGAGAAGGCCCGGATCGTCGCGCCAGAATGGACCTTCACACCCGGGCCGAAGACGACGTTCGGTTCAATCAGGACATCCTCTTCAATCTCCGTATCGAAGGTGAAGAAGACCGTTTCCGGTGCTATGAGCGTGACGCCCGAATGCATGAGCGCCTGGCGGCGCTTGCGCTGGAAGACGGCTTCGGCTTCAGCAAGTTCCACTCTGGAATTAACGCCGAGGACATCTTCCTCATCGCACCGTACCGCCCGGCAGCTGGAGCCCTCATCACGCGCGATAGAGACGAGGTCGGTGAGATAGTATTCACCCTTGGCATTGTCGTTGGTGACCTTTGAGAGAAGGGCGAACATCTTCTTGGAACTACCCGCCATAACTCCGGAATTACAGAGCGTTATCGCAAGTTCTTCAGGGCTGGCCTCCTTTGCCTCAACGATCCGTTGCAGGTTTCCTGCGCCGTCTTCGACAAGCCGCCCATATGCGCCGGGGTCCGCCGCTTCGAAACCGAGGACCCCAAGATCGGCGCCACGGTCCAGTTCCTCAAAAAGCGCGCTGACGGCCTCCTCCGGAATGAGTGGGCAATCGCCATAAAGGACGATCAGATCACCCTCAAAGCCCTGCAGCGCGTCTTCAGCCGCCATGACCGCGTGCCCTGTCCCCAGCGGCGGGTCCTGAATAACGAAAGCGTCCTCGCCAAGCACATCCGTCACGTGGGCCTGCAACCGGTCAGAGCCCGCGCTCACCACAGTTATTATGCGCTCGCAGCCGGCTTTCCGGGCAAGATCGATTGACCAGTCGAGCATGGCGCGCCCGCCAACCTTGTGAAGCACTTTGGGAAGCTGCGACTTCATTCGCGTGCCCTGGCCTGCCGCCAGTATGAGGGCTGCACGATCTTTCATGTTCTAAAAGCCTCGTTCTGCATTGGCGAGTCGCCTAAACCATTCAACGACTCGATGCGAGAGGTTAGCCTAAGCTCTTATGACTTCTAACACCCTATCCGGCTGGACAATCGTCTTCGATCTGGACGGAACACTTGTTGACACAGCGCCCGATCTGCATCTGGCCCTGAACCATTGTCTGCGCGAGGCAGGACATGGCGAAGTCCCCTTCGACAGCGTCCGGCACATGATCGGTCAAGGTGCGAAGGCGATGATCGAAAAAGGGCTCGCCTTTCAGAACGTAGAGCTGGAGGCAGATCAGATTGACGCGCTGTGGCGGTCATTTCTGACTTACTATGAAGCGAATATCTGTGAGCAGAGCACACCTTTCAGCGGCATGAACGAGACGCTCGACGCACTTGAACAGGCCGGTGGTCGCCTTGCGGTATGTACGAACAAGACGCAGGCACTGGCTGAAACCCTGATTGCCGCACTTCAGCTGACCGACCGCTTCGGCTCGATCTGCGGCGCCGACGCGGTTCCGCACAAGAAGCCGTCTGGCGACCATATCGTTCAGGCTGTGAAGCGAGCAGGCGGCGATCCACACAGAGCGATCATGGTGGGCGACAGCCAGACAGACGAAAAGGCAGCCCGGAACGCCGGACTGCCTTTCGTATTCGTGACGTTTGGATACGGCCCTCAGCCAGACCCTCGGGATGAAAGCATCTATCGCATTTCATCCTATGGGCAGCTTGAACAAGCCGTCCTGTCTATCGTGACAGCCTAGGCCGCTTCGACGACAGCTTCGTTCGGACGATAGGTCGTGCGAACTTCTTCCTGGGTCTTCGCGATACGGCGACGCGGCATGCCGTTCACCATATTGCTGCGAAGATCCGTGCGGGCACTGCGCATGGCCGGCACGAAGCCAGCATCGACCAGGTCGACGTCGACTTCATAGCCGCGCTCTGCCCAGTACTCACGAATCTTCTCGCGAAGGCGCTTTGCACCTTCATTGTTGCACCAATCTTTCATTTCAATCTCTCCAGACTATCTTTGAAGGCTGAGAGGGTGACCTCCAGCCAGTCTGTCCTTCTGTTTGCTCGTTTTATTCCAACGGAGGACATCTGTGTGTCATACCCCGCTCGTGACGCTTAAATGACAACTTCAGCGCCGATTCACAACCCTCATCGAATATGAAATTCGATTTAGGTTTGAATATGAACAACTGTTCAGTTTGAACATCTGTTCATATTTCTCACCCCTAGGTAAACTGGATGTGCGCATACCGTTTCAAATACAACTATTGCGCTCTTTAGAGGGCAAATTCTGCCTGTCACCGGCGATTTGGCCAAACGTCAATGGCGAAAACTGGCCTGCCATAAAGTGTCGCACCTGGATAAATTTCAATCTATTGGTCCGCATATATGCATGCCTGCACTGCGCTATCGATGTGGGGAAAGAGCTTGTACACCCCTTGATGTGTTCACGCGTTGACCCTTCGAGGCGGCCAATATAAGACCGCGCTCTGGCTTTCCGGGCGATTAGCTCAGCGGTAGAGCACTGCCTTCACACGGCAGGGGTCACTGGTTCGATCCCAGTATCGCCCACCACCGGAAAACAAGGGGCGCAATTTCGATGAAATCGGTCCTGCGGTCCGCTATCGGCTCTTCATTTCTCGGCTATCTGATCTGGGCCTATATGGTCCTCTGCGCCCGCACCATTCGCTGGACTGTCGAAGGCGAGGAAGGCTTCAGAGAAGCCTGGGCCGATGACGAAGGCCTGATTGTCGCCGCCTGGCATTCGCGTGTGCTCTTGCTGCCGACGATCTGGAGCCGGATTGCACGCAAGCTTCCCGGCAAGACATATCCCACTTCCATGCTGATTTCGCTCTCTCGCGACGGGGAGCCGGTGGCAAAGGCCATAGAACATCTTGGTCTGGACGCCGTTCGGGGCTCATCCGCCCACAAGCGCAAACGCAAGGACAAGGGGGGCACCGCGGCAATTGCAGAGGTAAGCCGGAGACTGCGTGCGGGCAGCGTCGTCTGCATCACGCCCGATGGCCCCAGAGGCCCCGCCGAAACCGTTCAACCGGGCACCCTCATCATGGCGGCCCGCACCGGCGCGCGGATCATCCCCTACGCCCTCGACTGCAAACCCGTCTTCCGGCTGGACACCTGGGACAGATTCATGATCCCCCTGCCCTTCTCCAGAGGCGCAATGGTGATCGGCGCCCCCGTGAGCAGCGATGAGAGCGCATCCAAGGAGCAGCGGATAAGCGACACCGAAGAGGCCATGAGCGCTGCTTATGCGCGTGCTGCGGCCATCCTCGCGAAGCGGTGACAGTCAATCGCTCTAGCGATTGCCAGAGAGCAGATTATCTTTCGTCACATGAGTATGGGCCAAACCCTCTACAGGACTGCCACACGGGCCGCTGAACCCTTTCTGGGGATATGGCTGCGCCACAGGGCCCGGACCGGCAAGGAAGACGGTGACCGCCTGCCCGAGCGGTTCGCGCGAAGCAAGGTCGATCTGACGCCCTCTCGCCTGGTCTGGATGCATGGGGCAAGCATTGGCGAAACGCGCCTTCTGATCGAAGTAGCGCGCCAGCTCAGCCAGGAGCGCCCGGAACTCCACTTCCTTTTCACCAGCCAGACACGTACGGCAGGCGAGCTGATCAGCCGGGCCATCGAAAACACGCCTGAGCTGACCACGCGAAGCCGCTACCAGCTGGCCCCCATAGACACACCCGCTGTCGCTGCCCGTTTTATCGACAACTGGCAGCCAAGGCTTTGCGTTTTTGCCGAAGGCGATGTCTGGCCAAACCTCGTGTCTGAGGCCCACAGCCGGAGCATTCCGACAGCTCTGATCAATGCGCGGATGACGTCCCGCAGCATCAATGGCTGGCGCAGATGGCGCAGCTTCGCAGCCGAAGTGTTCTCCAAATTCGATATCCTGCTCGCAGCGGACAGTCAGACAGCTGCCGGCCTCTCCGATCTTGCACAGCGGCCCGTGGTCTCGGCCGGAAACCTCAAACTCTCCCTTTCCGTCAGCCCGCCCTCGCCTGAAGACGTCCAGGCTGTGCGCTCAGCCTTTACCGGCGGCCGCGCCTGCCTGGTTGCCGTCTCCACCCATGAAGGTGAAGAAGCGTGGGTCCTCGATGCGATTGAAGGAATCGAGCCGCGCCCCTGCCTGATCCTCATCCCACGCCATCCGGAACGTCGAAGCGAGATCATCGAGATCCTGGATCAGCGCTCGCTCAGCTACTCGGTGCGGTCGCGCGGCGAGGTGCCTTCGGTTAGTGACGAGGTCCTTCTCTGCGACACGCTCGGCGAAGTCAGCCTGTTTGCTAGCGTGGCCGACAGCGTCTATCTCGGCGGGGGGCACGCGGAGGGGGTCGGTGGTCATAACCCGGTGGAAATATTGAGGCTTGGCAAGCCTGTCTTCAGCGGCCCCGATGTCTTTAACTTCGAGGATCTGGTGGAAGAGCTTCGCGGCGATCCTGCTTTCCGGATCGTAAGGACGCAGGAAGAACTGAGATCCAGTTTCCCGCTGCCAGACCCCTCTCAGGCGCTGCGTGCCAATCTTGAGGCGCAGGCCCATGCGCCGATGGCACAGACACTCTCTGCGCTGACCTCACTTCTGGAGCCCACGGCATGATGCGTGCCCCGCGCTTCTGGGACCGGGACGTCGATCCCAGTTCGCGTGAGGGGGCGCCCGTCACACGGCTGGTGCTGACGCCTTTGTCAGCCCTCTATGCGATGGCCACAGCACGACGGATCGCGAAAGCGGAACCACTCAAGCTTTCCATTCCGGTCATCTGTATCGGCAACCTCACCGCGGGCGGCAGCGGCAAGAGCCCCGTCGTTGCCGCCATTCGATCCAGGCTTTCAAACGGCCAACCCGGCCGCCGCTTCGCCTCGCTCTCCCGGGGCTATGGCGGGTCGCTGAAAGGGCCGTTGAAAGTCGATCCGGCAAAACACTCGGCCGCCGAAGTCGGTGATGAAGCGCTTATGCTGTCACAGAGCGGTGAAGCATGGATTGGCGCTGACCGCGCAGAAGCGGGCCTCGCCATGGAGGCGGACGGTGTTGACCTCATCATCATGGATGACGGCTTTCAGAACCCCTCCCTCGACAAGACGCTTTCAATCCTGGTCGTCGATGCCCAGGCTGGTTTCGGCAATGGATATGTGATCCCGAAAGGTCCCTTGCGAGAACCTGTCGAGGCTGGGCTCTCTCGCGCCGATGCGATTATTCTGATGGGAGACGGGGAGCCGCCGCTTGCGCTGGCTGATTTTGGCGGGCCGATTCTTCGCGCGGCCATCCAGCCCCTCTCGTCTCCGCCGCCGAAGACATATCTTGCCTTTGCCGGTATCGGACGGCCGGAAAAATTCTTCGATACGTTGAACACCTGCGGGACACCGCCAGTGGACGCTGTGCCATTTGCCGATCACCATAGATATAGCGCCCGCGATATACGCTACCTGCACACGCTGGCAGCCGATCACCAAGCGCAGCTCATCACTACCGAGAAGGATTTCGTGCGCCTCTCCCCCGAACAGCGCGAAGGCATCGTCACGCTTCCAGTTGGGGCGCATTTCGCCAATGAAGCAGAGCTGGACAGCTTGCTCTCCTCCGTTACGGAACACCTAGCCTCATGAGTAGCAGTGAACCGACCCAGTATGTGAGACCGCGGGACATCGATGACCGGTCGACCTGGCGCCAGCGCCTAGCCTGGCGGCTGGAAGCCGTTGCGTGGGACGTGCTCTACTGGTGGCCGATGAAGGCGCTTGGGCCAGAGACGGCCTCGAACTTTGCCGGCTGGCTTGTCAAAAGCCTCGCGCCGCTTTTTAGCCAGAACAAGACGGTGAAGCGAAACCTGCGCATGGCCTTCCCTGACTGGGATGAGGAGACGGTTGACCGCGTTGCAAAAGAAAGCTGGGAGAGTGTCGGGCGCACAGCTGGCGAACTGCCCCACCTTCCGAAGATACATCCCTATCAGGGAGACCGCGTTGAAGTCGTCCATCCGGAACGTCTCGACGCCGTGGAGAAGAGCCAAAAAGGTGCGGTCTTCGTCTCGGGCCATCTTGCAAATTGGGAGATCATGGCCGCGGTCATCTGCCGGCGGCCTGTCGATTGCCTCGTCACCTACCGCGCCCTCAACAATCCGCATATCGACCGGCGCATCAACAAGGTTCGCCACGACTATGGGATCGGCGTGCTGACACCAAAGGGCCTTGGCACGCGAGAGCTCATGCGCGCACTCTCTGCGGGTCGGTCAGTCGCGCTCATGAACGATCAGAAGTTCAACAAGGGCCTCGCCGTTCCTTTTTTCGGGCATGAGGCAATGACCGCACCCGGCCCTGCACGGCTGGCGCTGAAATACAATGTTCCGATCATTCCGGTCTCAACTGTCCGAACCGGCCCCGCGCGTTTTCGGACCACGATCCACGATCCGATCCGCCCGCGCGAGGGCCTCAGCGGCGAGGATGCCGTTCGAGATTGCGTCGAGCAGATCACCCGCTTCATTGAAGACCAGATCCGCGCGCATCCGGAGCAATGGTTCTGGCAGCATAGACGCTGGCCGAAATCTGCCTGGAAGGACGCAGGCGTCTAGCTAGTTCAAGGGTATCACAAGGCCGGGCCCGGCCATTATGGAGAGACCTCATGTCCGCCTATGTCCTCATTTCCGCTGCCGCACTTACCTTTTGCGCCTTGATCGGTCTCGGCGCGCTGTTTGCGCCAAAATGGGCACAGGGCGTGGTCCGCCTCGTTCCAGACCCAGCTCCCGAGCGCCCTGGCGGATTTTCAGAGTTTCGCGCCACCTATGGCGGCCTCCTCTTCATGCTGCATATTACGGCCCTGATCATTCTTTTGCGGGTCAATAACCCGGTCGTTCTGCTCGCTATCATGCCGATATCCGCTGGATGGTTTGGCGCGGGACTTGGCCGGACAGTGTCCTATCTGGCAGACGGTCCGGACAATCGCGCGCCGGGCATGATCCCTATCTGGATTGCCGTGGAGTTCGCACTAGCCCTTGCAATTGCCGCCCCGGTTCTTCACCTAGGCTGATGCCTTCTTAGAGGAACAGCACATGACGGATCGTCGAGAGACGCCCCGGCCCGGCAGACGGACCAGACCCCAATCTTCATCCCATACCGATCCCGACTGGTCGGAGGGCGAGCGAATCGCGAAATGGCTCGCACGCGCGGGCGTCGCCTCCCGCCGCGAGAGCGAGACGCTGATCGAGGCGGGCAAAGTCACCGTCAATGGCAGAAAGCTCACCTCGCCAGCCTTCAAGGTGACCGGCAAGGAAACCATCAAGGTCAATGGAAAACCGGTGAAGGCCCCGGAGGCCACACGGCTCTGGCGTTATCACAAGCCGTCAGGCCTTATCACCACGACGCAGGACCCCGCGGGCCGACGCACCATTTTCGATGAACTGCCCAAACACCTTCCACGCACTGTGACAGTCGGCCGGCTCGACCTGACAACCGAAGGCCTGCTCCTGCTGACAAATGATGGAGAGCTCGCCCGCACGCTGGAGCTGCCGATAAACGAATTCCGGCGCCGCTACCGGGCACGTGCACACGGGCGGGTCACACCGGAGAAGATTGCTGCGCTTCGCGACGGGGTAACGGTCGATGGCGTTACCTATGCGCCCATTATCGCTGAGCTGGAACGGGAAACGGGCGCCAATAACTGGATCAAGGTGGAACTGACAGAAGGAAAGAAACGCGAGGTGCGCCGCGCCCTGGAGTCAGTCGGCCTGGAGGTGAACCGGCTTATCCGGACCGAATACGGGCCGTTCGAGCTCGGTGACCTTGCCCCCGGCGCCGTGGAAGAAGTCCCCTATCAGACGTTGGCGGAAACGCTGGGGTCAATGCTTCCGAGCCAGCCTGCCAGGCGCAAGACCGACCCGAAAAAGCGCAGACCTGACGCTAAGAAAGGCCTTAACAGACGTTGATTGTCCGATAATGCTGCTTCCCAGATCATAACCACAAGTCGGGAGGCCTCCTATGTCAGACGCAGCCATTGCCCAGCCGCCGGAGACCAAGAAAGATCCATCTCGCCAGATGAGCGAGGCCGCTCGCGCAACAAGCGATCTCATCGTCAATCCGGAAGTCTATGCGCACATGGACCAACTGGATGCCGCGTTCGCGCGGCTTCGCGCCGAAGACCCGGTCGCCTGGTGCGAACCTGAAGCCTTCCGGCCCTTCTGGGCGGTTACCAAACACGCCGACATCATGGAAGTCAGCCGCCAGAACAAGCTGTTCACCAATGGCGAGCGCGAAATGCTGAGCTATGAGAGCGCCGAAGAACGCGTCTACGCCCAGACGGGCGGGCCGCACCTTCTCAAGACGCTCGTCCAGCTCGATGATCCAATGCACTACAAGCTGCGTCACCTGACGCAGGACTGGTTCATGCCGCACAAGGTGAAAACGCGCGAAGACGCCATCCGCACGATTGCGAAGGAATTCGTGGACCGTATGGAGGATATGGGCGGAGAGTGCGACTTCCAGCAGGACATTGCACTCTACTATCCGTTGCGCATTATCATGCAGATCCTGGGCGTGCCCGTCGATGATGAGCCGATGATGCTGAAACTGACCCAGGAAATCTTCGGCGCGCAGGATCCGGACCTGATGCGCGACAAGGAGCTGGCCGGAGGCGGCGATGCGGACAAGGGCCTGTCCTCCATCCAGGAAACCCTCGCCCAGTTCTTCATGTACTTCACCAACATCACGCAGGACCGGCGGGAGAACCCGAAAGACGACGTGTCGACAGTGATCGCCAACGGCACCGTCGACGGCGAGCCGATCGGCCAGCTCGAAGCGATGAGCTATTACATCATCGTCGCCGCAGCCGGCCATGACACGACCAGCGCCTCGACCGGCGGCGGTGTGCTCGGCATGCTCAACAATCCGGCCCAGCTCAAGAAGATGATGGACGATCCGAAAGGCATGTCCCGCACGGCCGTCGATGAAGCGATCCGCTGGACGACACCGGTCAAACACTTCATGCGCACCGCCCAGGACGACTATGAACTACGGGGCCGCAAGATACTGAAAGGGGAGAGCCTTCTTCTCTGCTATCCGTCCGGCAATCGGGACGAAGAGGTCTTTGACGACCCGTTCGAATTCCGCGTCGACCGTAGCCCGAACAAGATCATCTCATTCGGTCATGGCGGACATATGTGTCTCGGAATGCACCTCGCCCGCCTGGAAATGCAGGCGATCTATGAAGAGCTGTTTTCCAGGGTCAAATCTATTGAGCTGGCCGGCGATCCGACCTTCATCCGGGCAAACTTCGTCGGTGGCCCGAAGAGCATTCCGGTGCGCTACAAGTTCTGATTGCTAGTCGCCGCGGCTGGATTCATTGTTGCTCAATGTGAATTCGACGCGGCGATTGCGCGCATAGGCCTCTGTTGTCTGCGAGGTGTCGATCGGCTGGCTTTCGCCATAACCGACAGCACTAAGCGCGTCTGCGCGCACCCCACGCTCGACAAGATAGTCGCGGAGCGTGTTCGCACGCGTCTGGGAGAGGCGTTCATTGAACGACTCTGCCCCGCGTGCGTCCGTATGGCCGCCCACTTCAATTCGATAGCGGTCGCAGATGAGCGCCACGCCAGTGAGCGCATCCGCAATCGGAAGCGAGTCGTCCCCGATTGCCTCATTATTGGCGGAGAATTCGAGAGTGCGCCCGTCCAGCACACCGCTGAATGCTGCGTCGCAAGCCGCAAGCGAGGGTGCAGGCGGAAGGCTGGCGACAGGCGCCCCCATAGGTGCGGGCGCCTCGTCGACATCGATATTGTCGAGAACAATTATGCCGGTATCGCTTGCCTGCCGCTCTTCCTCTATCGCTGATCTTGCAGCGTCGAGAGCCGCCACTTTTGTGTCCTGGTCCGGCGAAGTACCCTCAACAAAGGCAATCGATCCGCGTGCCCTGACAGTCAGCCAGTCATAACCGTCCTGCTGCAAACGCTCCTCGACCGATACCGACCATTGGCGTGAAGGCGGGGCAGTCTCAGGCTCCTCCTGCTCGTCCCAGTCTTCTGGAATGCCGGACGCAGGAATGAACATGCCGTCCGCAAACTGATAGGTGCCCTCTGGCAGGTCGACGCAGCTGCTCGTCGCCCCCAAGTCTGGCTCTGTGGCCATTACGGCGCCGTCACAGCCTGCCAGGCCAGCCGCAAGGACCGCGCCGATCATGCTCATCCTGCTTGTTGCCAAACCCATTCGTTTTTACTCTCCTCGATCATGGCCCGCTGCTTATAGGAACAAGCCCATCATCATGGCAATCAAGCTACCCCGTTTTGCGCTGTTGCCCATGGCCGCGCTTGTGATCGCTTCTGGCGCAAACGCACAAACCACATCCGACGCTCCAGTCTTCGACAAGAATGATCCTGAACTGGATGTGCTGGTGGAAGCATGTCTCGGTATGGAGGGCGTGGGCTTCATCGGTGAGACTGATACGATCTGCTACAATGCGCCTATCTTCCCAGAGCAGTTCCTGGCCCTGGCAGAGCTTCGCCCGGCCGACCAGATCATCATTTCCAGTCCCGGCGGAAATGTTGCCACCGCCCGGATCATGAGCCGGATCCTGGATGAACGCGGTGAGCCTCTTGTGATTGCCGGTCAGTGCATGTCTGCCTGCGCCATGGTCCTCCTGCCCGGCGCTGACGAGCTTGTCATAGATAATACGGCGCATATCGCGGTGCACGGCATCATCATGCTGAGTTTCGCGGACTGGTATGGCTGGCTTCGTGACGGTGAAGAGCCGGGTACCGCCGATCTCATGACGGCAGCGATGGGCTATAACTTTCCGTACACGATGTATCGAAGCGGACAGGATCATATGGTCGACCACCTCAAGGGCCAACACGTCGACCAGGACTATATCGAGCTTCTCAACGACCGTATGCGGACGGACGCAGACGCCCACGACTGCCGCGTTGCACCCGATAATTACTGGGGCATGATCGACGCCGCTCACCTGGACGCCTATCTGGGCGAGCGCATCACCCATATGGAGCGCTTCATCCAGTCCTGGGATGACCCGGCAAATAACATCTACAAGGATATTACCACGCCCATCGGGGCGCAGACCTACATATTCGATTCAGACTACGCTGCCGCGAAGTGCGGATAAAACCGTCGACTTGCTAGGGAAGCAGATCCTTTGGATAGTCTGGATAGCTCGCTTTCATGACCCCATGATTGAGGAGCATTTCAGCTTTGAGGTCAGCCCCCGCCTCATCGAAGAATGAAGTACGCACCCAATAATTCTCGACCCGGCGGCTCTGGGACAGTGCAACCACCTCGCGCCGGAGCAGGTAGGTTTCGCCCACCAGAAGCGGCCCGTTCACCATCTTGATCTCGA
Organism: uncultured Henriciella sp.; assembly: GCF_964005855.1. NCBI lineage: Bacteria > Pseudomonadati > Pseudomonadota > Alphaproteobacteria > Hyphomonadales > Hyphomonadaceae > Henriciella > uncultured Henriciella sp. Next base: position 176,186 of record NZ_CAXFSW010000003.1, on the reverse strand, counting down.
GGTCAGCGAACAGACCGATAGAGGGCCGTTTCACCGGCCACTTCACCATCCCGCCCGTATAATTACCCAGCACCGAAACCATCTCTGTCGGCACGATCGCCCTGCCCCAAGGCGAGGCGTCTGCGTCGCGGTACCAGTCATTGGGTTCGGTAATCTTTTCGAGCTTCTGATTAAGCGAAAAGGGGTAAAGCTCGCCCATATGCTGGTCGGGGTCCATGCGAACGAGCTCATTGTCAGGCCCGGTCATGCCGACCTTCATATCTTCAAGGATGACCAGATCGCCCGCCGGGCGAAGCTTGCCCATGCGTTCTGCAAGAAGGGTCTCGTCATGGTCCGGGCCAAGAGTGGCGCTCGCCTCGAGGACGGGCGTGCCGTCAGCTTTCTCCGCCCGGCAATAGGCGTAGGTTTCCGACTTCGGCTCGATAAGGACACGGACCTCTTCGCCCTCAACCACCATGTTCTGGAAGTGCGCCGATAAACAGCCGCGCTCAAACCAGGCCTTCCCGAACAGATCGACGAGGTATGGCGTGAACTGGCTGAAATGCGTCGGCCCCTCGATTGGCCCGGCCTTGATACCCAGCTTCTCGGCCTCTGCATCGTCATGGATGGAGCTGTGACCATCATAGGATTGGTCGGCCAGCATCTGGGCAGGCTTTCTGAGCGGCCCTTCAATCACATCTGACATTAGACTTACCCTTCCATGCCGGCCATGCGCGCCCGCTCGGCCGCGAATTTGGCAAGCGGGACGACGCGCTCTGCATTTGCGGCGGCATTTGCATTCGAGGCCGTTCCATCGCGCACCCGCCCGACAATACCCTGCAGAATGCCAGCCAGACGGAACGCATTATACGCGAAGTAATAGTTCAGATCCGGCATGCCGTCGCGGCCTGTATGCTGACAGTAAAGATCGACATATTCTTCCAGCGTCGGGATGCCCCACGCCTTCAGGTCGTCGATCTTCGCAATCGAGCCACGCGATTCGTCATTGCTGGGCATGACCCAGTTCATGAGGTGATACGAAAAGTCAGCCAGCGGATCGCCGAGCGTGGAAAGCTCCCAGTCCAGAACGGCAATCACCTTCGGCTCGGTCGGATGCAGAACCATATTGTCCAGGCGGTAGTCGCCGTGGACGATGGTCACGTCTTCCTTGGCGGGCAGGTTCTTTGGCAGCCAGTCGATAAGCTGCTCCATCTCAGGAATGTGCATGGTCTCGGAAGCCTTGTACTGCTTCGTCCACCGATGAATCTGGCGGGCGCAATAGTCGCCCTCCTTGCCGAAATCCTGCAGGCCGACTTTCTTGTAGTCGGTATTATGAAGGTCGGCGAAGGTCTTGACCTTGGCTTCATAGATCGCGCGGCGCTGGGCAGGTTCATAATCAGGCAGCGTCTGGTCCCACAGGATGCGGCCATCGACATTGTCCATGACGTAGAAAATGGTGCCGATCACGTCCTCATCCATGCAGAGCCCATATGGCCGCGCCACCGGAAAACCTGTCGGATAGAGCGCGTTGATGACCTTGAATTCGCGGTCGACGGCATGCGCCGAGGGAAGCAGCTTGCCCGGCGGCTTTCGGCGCATGACGTAGATCTTGTTGGGGGTGAACAGTTTATAGGTCGGGTTCGACTGCCCGCCCTTGAACTGTTTTACCGTCAGAGGGCCTTCATATCCTTCAACATTCGCCTCCATCCAGGCGGCGAGCCTGGACTCGTCGAACCTGTGAGATTCGACCACTTCTTTTGTGCCGCTGAACATTTCCTGCGCATTGTCGGCTTCGGACATGGCTCTGCTCCCTGATCATCTTGTCTGGCGGCAACCTAGCCAAATGCCCGCAGCGGACAAGCGTCTCGCAGGGGAATATCTGTCACACAGAGCGACAGAGCCAAAAAAGAAGGGACCGGCTTGGCCGGTCCCTTCAGGAAGCAATGATATTGGGCTAGCCCTATTACGTGTTCGCGTCGGCGAATTTCTCGCCATGGCGTGCGGAGCCATGGGCCCGTCTCAGCAATTCGACCGTTTCGGTGTCGAGCTCCTTTTCCTTCAGCCGCGACTCAGCGCGTTCGGCAAGGTACTCCTCACCATCATCAACCGCTTCAAGGGCCGCTTTCTCATCCTTGGTAAAAAGGGAGGTGAAATCGGCCCAGGCGCGGTGCATCGCACCCGCCGCGCCGCCGTCGGTCACAGGCTCACCACCAAGGTCGCGGACGCGGGCCTGGAATGCCGTCACAAGCTCGCTGCGCTCATGTGCGAGCGTCTGGAACTGGTTTCTCAGAGCGTGATTGTCATCTGCGACTTCCGCCACCTTCTCATAGCCTTTCTGGCTATCGATCAGTGTCTTCGTCACGTCGTTCAGGGCATCAATATTGGGATTGGACATTCTGTCATCTCCTTGGCGAGTTGGATGCCTAAGAAACAACCTGAACGGGCATGCGGTTTCCCGCCACATGCATTTATAACGCTTATTTTAGGATGCGGTGGCCGATGTCTTTCCGGCAGAAGCCGCCCGGCCAGTCAATCGCCGCGACGCCTTCATACGCCCGGCCGACGGCCGACTTCAGGTCATCGCCCGTCGCCGTTACGCCAAGCACCCTTCCGCCTGCAGCAATGAGCTGGTTCTGGTCGTTTACATCCGTCCCGGCATGGAAGACCTGGACGCCATCAAGGGCGTCGGCCCTGTCGACCCCATCTATAATAGTACCCTTCGTGGCCTGTCCGGGATAGCCTTCTGCGGCCATGACCACGACCGCACTGGGGCGAAACTCCGACAGCCCCATCATGTCGCAAAGCGAGGCATGGCTGCTGACCAGCCCACCTGTCGCGCAGACAAGAAGCGCCGGGACGATGTCGCCGGGAAGGCCGGCCATCAGCGCCTGACATTCAGGGTCGCCAAACCGGGCATTGAACTCGACGACCTTCGGGCCGCTTTCGGTCACCATGATACCGACATAAAGGACGCCCTGATAGGGCATTCCGTCTTCGGCCATGCCCGAGAGCATCGGCTCCACGATAAGCGTCTGCACCAGCTCCATGACGCGTGTATCGACGACCGGGGCGGGCGCATAGGCGCCCATGCCGCCGGTATTTGGGCCAACATCCCCATCACCCACGCGCTTATGGTCCTGCGCGGCCGGAAGGTAGATTGCGCCTTCCCCATCGGTCATGACAAAGATCGAGGCTTCCTCGCCTGTCATGAATTCCTCGATGACGATCTCAGAAGAGGCGTCCCCGAACTTGCCGGTCATGAATTCCTCGACCGTATTCTCCGCCTCTTCCAGGGTCTCTACGATGACGACACCCTTGCCCGCCGCAAGGCCGTCGGCCTTGATCACATAGGGCCCGTCAATCGTCTCCAGATAGTCGAGCGCCTCGGAGAGATCGCTGAAGCGGCCATAGGCGGCGGTGGGCACACCGTATTTGGTCATCAGGTCCTTTGCGAACCCCTTCGAGCTTTCAAGCTGGGCGGCCTGCTGGCTCGGGCCGAAGACATCGAAGCCCCGCGCGCGCAGCGCATCGGATGCCCCCGCAGCCAGCGGAGCTTCCGGACCGATAATAATAAGGTCAGGTGTGATCTGCAGCGCGAGTTCCTGCACCGCCTTCAGGTCGGTCGGGTCGAGATCAAAGCACGGGCCGATCTTGTCCATGCCGGGGTTTCCCGGCGCGCTGAAGACTTCGTCGACAAGCGGCGACTGAGCGATTTTCCAGGCCAGAGCGTGTTCACGCCCGCCGGAGCCAAGGATGAGAATTTTCATGAGTGGGGTGATGGACGCGAATCCGGCGCCAATCAAGGCTTCGTCGCCTGCATGAAGCATCTGCCCTGCGCCCGAATAAATTGTGGGCTGACTGGACATCGGCCCTTGATGTCCGCAGCCTTGGCAAGGCAAGCTTCGCTCCAGATGACCAAGCCTTACTCATCCCGTACGCCCCTGCACGACCTCAGCGGATTGTGGACAGGTTTCTATGCCTATGACCTGACCGATGACGCGGTTCCTTTCACCGCCTGGCTGTCAGAGGATGAGGGCACCATTACGGGGTCCGTTCTCGAGGAGGACATCACCTCACCGGAGCCGGACGGCGAGTGCACCTCCGAAATTATCGGTGAGCGGCACGGCCTTGATGTCCGCTTCACAAAGATTGAAACCGCCGGCCCGGACGGGTCCCTGCGTCTCCTTCGTTATCAGGGGGACACAGACCCTGAATGCTGCGTTATCAGCGGCGTATGGTTCTTCGACGACCCAGCCGAAAGCTCCGGCACATTCATGATGACCCGTATTTCCGGAGAGCTGAAAGCGCTCGTGCAGCCGGCTGCCGCGCGTCAGGGATTGGCCGGCCGCAGCAATGAGGACTGAGAACAGTGAGTGAGGCGTCTTCGTCCAATATCACTGAGTTCTCGGTCTCCGAACTCGCCGGCGAGCTCAAGCGGACCATCGAGACCTCCTTTGACCATGTCAGGGTGCGAGGCGAGCTTGGCCGCGTCACCATTGCGAGGTCGGGCCACATGTATGCTGACATCAAGGACGACAAGGCGGTCCTGAACACGGTGATGTGGAAGGGATCGGTGCAGCGTCTGCCCTTCAAGCCAGAGGAAGGCCTTGAAGTCGTCGCCGAAGGCCGGCTGTCCATCTATCAGGGCCGCTCCAACTATCAGCTCATCGCCGACTTCATGCGCCCGGCAGGGGCTGGTGCGCTCATGGCCCTGCTGGAGGAGCGCAAGAAGAAGCTCTCGGCCGAAGGTCTTTTCGACGAGCACCACAAGAAACGCCTGCCTTACCTCCCCAGGACGGTTGGCGTCGTCACAAGCCCGACCGGCGCGGTGATACGGGATATCCTACACCGTATACGGGAGCGTTTCCCGGTCCGCGTCATTCTCTGGCCGGCGCTCGTTCAGGGCGATCTGGCAGCTACCCAGATCGAGGCAGGCATCAGGGGCTTCAACGCAATGACCGGTGAGGACCGGCCCGACGTCCTCATTGTAGGGCGCGGTGGCGGCTCCATTGAGGATCTCTGGCCGTTCAATGAGGAAAACGTCGTCCGCGCCGCGTTTGAAAGCGATATCCCGATCATTTCAGCCGTTGGGCACGAAACTGATACGACGTTGATCGACTTTGTCTCCGACGCACGCGCGCCCACCCCTACCGGGGCGGCCGAAATTGCCGTGCCTGTTCGTTCAGAGCTGCTTGTCGCCATCGAAGACCGGGCTCAAAGCATGACCCGCGCCCTTACCAGGGTCATCCGCCATGACAAGGAACGGCTGCGCGCGTCCCGCCTGCCCCGGCTTGAAACGCTGATCGCACAGAAGCGCCAGAGCCTCGACTACCTCGATGCAGGTCTTCGCGGCGGACTTTCGAGCGCGATCAAGTCGAAGCACATCCACCTTGCGCGCAGCGGAAGTCGCCTGCGCCCCGATCCGCTCAACAAGGATGCGCGCGAAGCGCGCCGCAGGCTGATAGATACGACCAAGCGCGCCCGTCCCGCCCTGCAACGCCTGATCGATACGCAAAGGCAACAACTCACCGCACAAGGGAATTTGCTGCGCACGCTCTCCTATCAGGCGACCCTGGAGCGCGGCTTTGCCGTCGTGCGAGACGATAAGGGCAAGGTCTTGCGCTCAGCGGCAGCGGCAAGCCCGGGCGACAAGCTTCAGATCATGTTGGGCGATGGCGAAATCGGAGCCGATGTCGCGGGAAAATCAGCCACGGCACAACCGGTAAAGCCCACGCCGGCTAAGCCGCAGCGGGCAGCAAACTCAGAGAAAAAGGACGAGCCTCCTCAAGGCGACCTCTTCTAGCTCTAGCTGGGTTTAACCTTCAGGCCGTTTCCTTCTGTGCCATCGACAATGACATGGCTGCCACTTTCCGGATTGCTGCCATCGACGGTCTCGGCCGGCCATTCGGTGTCGCCCAGACGCACCCGGCCGCGCCCAGCAGCAAAACTCGAAATGACAGTGGCCCGTTTTCCGACGGTTCGGGCCATCAGACGGTTAAGCGTTGGATGATCGCCTGCTGCGGCGCGCATATCGGCGAACACCGTCCGGCCAAGAATCACGAGGCCAACGGCAGCGACCGCGAAGAAGAGAAGCTGGCCCTGCCAGCTATGGCTGCCGACAATCGCAAAGACGGAAAAGAGCGACGTTGCCCCTGCTGCGATTGATACCCAGAGCAGGTCAAACGTACCGAGCATCATCTCGATAGCTATGAGGACCAGCGCCAGAACCAGCCAGTGCCAAGCACCGAGCGGCCATAAAAGACCCAGGACACCGTCCATCACCTTTCCTCCCGTCTGGATGTTGCGGGCACAGCCCCGCCCAAATCAGACCGCGCTTTACCCGCGCTTTCCGTCAGGCCGCGTATCCCCTCAATCGTGCCCAGAATGGAACTGAACTCGGCAGGAATGATGACCGTCTTGTTGCTTTGAGACGTCGCGAGCTTCTCAAACGCCATCACATATTGCTGTCCAAGGAAGTAATTGATGGCGTTCACATCGCCCTTGGCAATGGCTTCAGAGACCATGGCAGTGGCCTTGGCTTCAGCTTCGGCTTCGCGTTCGCGTGCTTCAGCGTCCCGAAAAGCTGCCTCGCGGCGGCCTTCCGCTTCAAGGATTTGCGACTGTTTCTGGCCTTCAGCTTTCAGGATGGCCGATTGCTTGTCGCCTTCGGCCGTGAGTATCTCGGCGCGTTTCAGGCGTTCTGCCTTCATCTGCCGCGCCATGGCTTCCGTAATGTCTGCAGGCGGCGTCAGATCTGCGATCTCGATCCGTGTCACCTTTACCCCCCAGGGGTTTGTCGCGGCATCGACAACAGACAGGAGCCGGGCATTGATTTCATCGCGGTTGGACAGCACCTCATCGAGATCCATCGAGCCAACGACAGTCCGGATGTTCGTGAGGGAGAGGTTCTGGATCGCATTCTGGAGGTTATTGACCTCATAGGCGGCTGAGACCGGGTCGATCACCTGGATAAAGACGACTGCGTCGCAGGACACCATTGCATTGTCCTTGGTGATCACCTCCTGCGTTGGGATATCCAGAACACTTTCCATCATGTTCATCCGGCGGCCAATGCGCTGATAGAACGGAATGATGAAATGCAGGCCCGGTGAAAGCGTTGTCGTATAGCGGCCAAAATTCTCGACCGTGAAATTGTATCCCTGCGGGACAACTTTAACGGCAGAAACAAGAAGGACGAGCGCCACAATGGCGATCACAATGACAACGATAAATGACGGCTCCATCAGGTTTCCTCCTTGACCTCAAACCTATATCGGAGAGCGCACATCGTTATTCAATAAAAACCGAACGAAAAACGGCGCACATCCGCTTGGACATGCGCCGCTTATAGAATGAGTCAGGACTTCGGGTGACCTAAATCTGGCCGAGGAGGTAATCGGCGGAAGAAACCTTGAACTCGCCGCCATCCTCGACATTCAGCTCTTCCACGACACCGTCTTTTACCAGCATCGAATAGCGCTTGGACCGCTCGCCCATGCCGAAGCCGCTAGCGTCCATATCCAGCCCCATCGCCTTTGCGAAAGCGCCATTGCCGTCAGCCAGCATACGGACCTTGTTACCAGTACCGGCCTGCTCGCCCCACGCATTCATGACGAACACGTCGTTGACCGAGGTGCAGACGATATCGTCTACGCCCTTGCCGTGAAGCTCCTCCGCCTTGTCGATAAAGCCCGGCAGATGTTTGGCCGAGCAGGTCGGCGTAAAGGCCCCCGGCACGGCGAAAAGGGCAACTGTCTTGCCCTTGAAGATGTCATCGGTCTTGCGCGGTTCCGGACCATTGCCGGTCATCTCCATAAGAACGGCATCTGGCAGCTTATCGCCTGGCTTGATTGTCATTGGAATCTCCTGTGAATCTGCTCGGTACTTATGCAACTGTCAGGAGAGTTTCAATCAAGCCTTGATAATTCCCAAGCCGTGAGTCAGCTTTCCCGTACGAAAGGTGACTGGTGCATGCTGAGCGACCTGACAGGTAAACTTCTCATCGCCATGCCAGGGATCGGAGATTCCAGGTTTTCCCGTTCCCTTGTCCTGATTTGCGCCCACGAGCCGGAATATGCGATGGGCATCGTGCTGAACAAGCCGATGGACGATCTGACGCTCCCTCAGCTTCTGTCCCAGCTTGGCATCGAACAGGATATCAAGCTCCCGGACGATGCCGTGCTGAGCGGCGGGCCGGTCGGCACAGATCGGGGGTTCGTTGTCCACACCGGCGATTTCCACTGCGAGGGCGCCACGCTGGATATCAGTCACGACTTCTGCCTGACCGCGACGCGCGATGTCCTCGTGGCGATCGCATCGGACGAGCCTCCGCGTGAATCGATCATGGCGCTCGGTTATTCCGGCTGGGGCGCAGGGCAGCTCGAGAATGAGATTGCGGAGAATTCCTGGATCATCAGCGATCCGGTTCCTGATCTCGTCTATGGCGACCGTCATGATGCAAAGTGGACCAAAGCGCTTGAGCTGATCGGCATCGATGCGGCGCGCCTCCATTCTGCCGGCGGAACGGCCTGACGGCTCAGCTCAGCAATAATTCGCCAGCCTCTTCTGCAGGCAGCGGAACAGAGAACGCAAAACCCTGAACGAAGTCAAAGCCAAGCGACTTCAACAGGCTCAGGCTTTCAAGGCGTTCCACCCCTTCAGCGGTTGTGCTCATTCCCAGATCGTGCGCGAGCGAGGTAACAGACCTCAAGATTGTCTGCATGCGAGAGCGCTCCGCTTTTGCCACAAGATCGGAGTCCACCTTGAGCCCGTCCGCCGGAAGCGCCTCGAGCCATTCAAAGGAGGAATGGCCTGTACCGAAATCGTCGAGTATGAGCCCTGCCCGCGCCGCCTTCAGCGACTCGACCGTCCGAAGGACCTGGCCGGGGTCCCTGAGCGCCGCCTGCTCGGTCAGCTCGATACGGAGTTGGCCCGTTGAGTAGCCATGGTTCGACATGATCTCCCTTACGATGTCGGTAAGCATTTCGCTGGCAAGATCAGGGGCCGTCACATTGACGTTCACGAAAAGGTCTCGCCGGCCGCTCGTCTTCATCCAGCCGGAAAGGGCATCGCTGGCACGCTGCAACATGGTCGGTGCGAGCCCCCGCACTTCGGGCGCCTGCCGGTTACCTCCTGCACCCCCTGGCCAGCGTGCCAAGGCTTCAAAGCCGGCGATCTGGCCCGTCTTGAGCGAAACAATCGGCTGAAAGACGGCTTCCAGTCCCGAGAGGGCCAAGGCTTGAAGCTCGCCCACATCCACGCTTCGCATGAGAACACCCCGCGCGGAGCCGGTGGCATCAAAAGTGCCCGCGAGTGTCAGCGACCGCCCCGTTGAGAGCTCGAGGGGGCAGGACACCGTCTCGCCTTCCTGATGCGACGCATGGAAGAGGTTTTCCAGTCTCTGCTGGCTCAGACCATCCAGGACTTTCGTCACCGACCGGAGCGTCCAGATACCGTCGATCTCATCCAGCCCCTTCCCCGGATCCGCGCGCACGCTGAGCCGGTCGGACGTCGTGTCCCAGGACCATTCCCCAAGAGTAAGCGGGTCTGCAGAAGCCATGCCGGAGATTAGCCTGCGCCGCGCGGTGTGGCGAGCATCACCGGCGGCGATTTTTTTCGATAAAGTCGCGAACGACAGACGCCTCGGAGGACAGCTTCTCGAAGACTTCAGTGCGCCCGGTCAGGCCAGCCACTCTTTCAGGCAGCGGACAGTTGCGGCCTGTCGCTTCTTCAACCGTCTCAGGAAACTTGGCTGCATGCGCGGTCGCAAGCACAATGTCCACTGTCTCTCCATCGGAGTTGAGGTTTCGGGCCGCGTGCGTACCCACGGCCGTGTGCGGACAGATCAGCCAGCCCGTCTCGCCCAACACCTGCCGCATCTCTGCAAGTGTCTGGGCATTTGAAACAGATGCCGCCGAAAGTCCGCTACATCCCAGCGGCCCCTTGATCCGGTCGGGCAATTCGACATCGCCGGACTGGGCGAACTGCTCGTAGACCCGCCGGAGCATCTCGGCGTCGCGTCCGGAGACTTCGAACGCAAGACGCTCAAAATTGCTTGGCACCGAAATATCCATGGCCGGGCTCGGCGTGGCCCGCGCCGGACGGCGCAGCATCCGGCCCTCGCCGAACAGGACATTCAGCGTGTCATTCTCATTGACGGCACAGACCGCTTCGAAGCCGGCCATCAGGCCACAGCGCGCCGCGACATAGCCGGCGAGCGCGTCGCCCATATTACCGCTCGGAACGATAAATCTGAGCGGTCTGTCCGCGCCCATCGCCGCCTGCGCGGTCGCATAATAGACAGCCTGCGCCGCAATGCGCGCCCAGTTGATCGAATTCACGCCCGACAGATTGGACGATTTCACAAAGTCGCGGTCGGCAAACAGTGATTTCACGATGGCCTGACAGACATCGAAATCGTCATCAATTGCAATATTGTGCACATTGCTCGCGCCCGTGGTCGTCATGAAGAGACGCTGGACCGGAGAGACGCGCTCAAAGGGATGCAGGATGAAGAGGTCGACCTGTGAGGCCCCCGCAAAGGCCGCTGCCGCTGCGCCGCCGGTATCCCCCGATGTTGCACAGGTCACGCTCATACGCTGGCCGCGCGCCGTCAGCACTTCATCGAACAGCTGGGCGATCAGCTGCATCGCAACATCCTTGAAGGCCAGCGTCGGTCCGTGATGAAGCTCCATGATGAAACGGTTGGGGCCCCACTGGACCAGAGGGGCGACGCTCTGATGCGCGAAGTTCGCATAGGCCCGCTCGCAGAGTCCCTGCACCGTCGACTCCGGCAGCTCCTCCTCGGCGAACGCAGAAATCACACGGCTTGCGACCGAGACATAAGGTTCATCCGGGCGCGCCGGCGCAATGGTCGGCCAGCGTTCGGGCACATAAAGCCCGCCATCCGGTGCAAGTCCCGACAGACAGGCATCGACAAAACCGACTGGAGGTGCCTCGCCGCGCGTAGAGATGAATTTCACTTGGATCTCCTGAAACTGAGGCGCCCTTGCGAGCGATGAAAGGCGAGATACACGCCGATCAGCCCGATTGCCATGCCCCACCAGGTGATCGCGTAACCGAAATGCCGTTCTGGCGGCAACGGATCACGCCCCTTCAGGGTGGCATAGGGGTTTTCGGTCTGTCGCGATCTCGACATGTCCTCGCCAAGGCGCACCGTCATCTTGTCCGGTTCGACAACGCGCGGATCACTCGTCTCATAGCCAAAATTATCCAGCATCGCCGGCCCATTGAAACCATACCAGAGGTCACGCTCAGGCTTGCTTGATGCGGCGAGCCCCCCCGTCTGTGCTGGACGCTCAAAGACGTTTGCACGGCCCTCAAAATCGCCAAGCCCATCTATGGCAAGAGGCATCGGATCCGTGCCTGCAACAGCGTCCCAGAGGAGAAGCACCAGAGGACCTTCGCCATCTATGCGGCCGGGCACATAGCGGCGCCAGACGGCTTCACCGTCGACAATACCGTAAACCTGCTGAGCACGACCGGACTTCGTTTGCGCCACCTCGACCCGAACAGTCTCGAAAGGATCATTGGCGACCGCACCCTGCGCCTTCTTCTCGCTATAGCGGGCATATTGCCAGTTTCCGAGAAGTATGAGGATGACCAGACTGGCAATCGTGAAGAGGGTCAGGAGCGGCATGGGCCGGAATGTCATGAGGCAGACCCGTCGCTATCGTTCCAGCGGACCTCTTCGGCATTATGCTTCCATTGCAGGGCAAACATCAAAGACTTGAACGGACGCAGGAGCCAGGCGCCAAGAAGCACGATCAAGGGTCCCCAAAGGATAACGTGGACCCAGACTGGTGGCGCAAAGACAATCTGTACCAGCAGCACAGGTGGCATGATCAGGATTGCCAGAAGGAACATTACAAAAAAAGCCGGCCCGTCTGCGGCGTCGGCCTTTGAAAAGTCGGCGCCACACGCAGGACAACGCGGTGCCATCTCCAGAAAGGATTTGAAAACCGGCCCCTCACCGCAGGCCGGGCATCGACAGGCGAGCCCAGCCTTTATGGGTGAGACGTAAGCTGCCAATCCGGCCTCCTAGTGACCGAGCACCAGATAGGGGATGACGTAAACAAAGGCGAAGAGGAACAGCCACACGACATCAACGAAGTGCCAGTACCAGGCAGCAAATTCGAAGCCGAGATGCTTTTTCGCGCTCATGCCACCGGTCATCAGGCGGATCAGACAAACGGTCAGGAAGATCGTGCCGATGACCACATGCGCGCCGTGGAAGCCGGTCGCCATGAAGAAGGCAGAGCCATAGAGCGTACCGTCATAGGTGAAGCCGGCATGCGAATATTCCAGCACCTGGAGCCCGGTGAAGGCGAGGCCAAGCAGCACGGTCAGGGCGAGCATATTGATCGCCGTCTTGCGGTGGTCATGCTGCAGTGCGTGGTGCGCGGCCGTAACGGTCGTCCCTGAAAGCAGAAGGACCAGCGTGTTCATGAGCGGCAGGTGGAACGGGTCGAACAGCTCGACACCAGCCGGCGGCCACTGACCGCCAACCGCCTGAAGCGCCTCGGCATAAAGCGGGTTCGATGCATCGAAGGAGTCACCGACACGGGCGCCGTGGAAGATGGCAAACTCGAAGAAGCTCCAGAACCACGCGACGAAGAACATGACCTCCGACGCGATGAAGAGGACCATGCCGTATTTAAGGCCAATCGAGACAACCGGCGTGTGATCGCCTGCATTGCCTTCCTTGATGACCTCACGCCACCAGCCGAACATCACGTAAGCGACGAAGGCGAGGCCGATCATCAGCAGCCACGGCGTGCCTTCCGGCATGCCAAACAGGCCTTTCATATAGGTGACGGCCCCGATTGCCAGAACAACCATCGCCATCGACCCCAGAAGCGGCCAAGGTGACGGGTTCACCAGGTGATAGTCATGTTTCACTTCATCATGTGCCATAGCCCGGAATCCCTATCGTCCATGTAATTCTTGCGCCTTTTAGCCCGCAGGCTATCGGAGTCGCAACCATCTAGTTAAGTGCCGCCGATTTAGCCGCACCCTGAAAATTGCCTGTTTCGTAAAACGTGTAGGAGAGCGTGATCGTGCGTACGTCGGCGAGATTTGAATCGCTGTCCATTTCCGGTGAGACAAAATAGACGACCGGAAGCTTCTTCGTCTCGCCAGCCTTTACGATCCGCTCGGAAAAACAGAAGCATTCAAGCTTGTTGTAATAGATGCCCGCCTTGTGCGGCGTCACATTATAGGAGGCCATCAGGCTGACATCGCGATCAGAGGTGTTGGTGACTTCAAAGAAGGCAAGGCCGTGCTCGCCAAGCTTGACGTCCATACCCGTCTGAAGCGGGCGAAACCGGATGGGCGCATCTATGACGTTCGCATCAAACCGTATGTGAACCGACCGGTCGAGCACATCGCTGGGCGCCGCTTCGGCGATCTGCGTCGTGCCGCCAAACCCTGTCACCCGGCAAAATGTGTCGTAAAGCGGCTTCGACGCGAAGGCGAGGCCCAGCATACAAAGCGCCGCAACTGAGAGAATGACCGAGATTTTCAGATTGCTCATTACATACGCTCCGGCACACCGCCGCCAAGCCGCAGCATTGTGGTTACCGCAACCAGCACCACAAAAGTCACGAGCGCCAGAGCGAGCCAGAGATTCCGGCGCTTCTGTGCCCGGCGGGCATCCTCATCGAGTTTTGCAGGTTCGAAACGCTCCTGGTTCATAGGATCCCCGCAAGGTCAAAATGGGCCCCCGCCCCGTGTTCGATCATGAGTGCGGCAAACAGAAGGAAAAGGTACAGGATCGAAAAGGCAAAGAGACGCTTTGCCGCCTTTGCGCTTTCCGGCCGAACGGGAACGGCGCCTGCATCGCTGCGCCAGACATCCACGGCAAGCTTCACGAAAACACCGCCGAGAAGCGTGGCCGTAGCCGCATAGATAACACCGCCCAGTCCGGTAAGGACCGGCGCAAGGGCCAGCGGCGCCAGAAGCAGCGTGTAGATGAGAATCTGGTTGCGGGTGACCTTTGCCCCGTGCGTCACGGGCAGCATCGGCACGTTTGCCTTCTTGTATTCGCCATGGGCCAGCAGGCTGAGCGCCCAGAAGTGCGGCGGGGTCCAGAAGAAGATAATCGCAAAGAGCAGCCATGCGTCGAGCGGCGCATTGCCGGTGACAACGGCCCAGCCAATGACCGGCGGGAAGGCCCCGGCCGCGCCGCCGATCACGATGTTCTGCGGCGTGCGGCGCTTGAGCAGCATGGTGTAGAACCAGCCATAATAAGCAATAGACAGCGCGAGCAGCCCCGCGGCCACTGCATTGGACGCCATCCACATCAGCAGAACCGAGACACCGCTCATGACGAGGCCCATGGCGAGGGCTTCCTCGCGGGGCACTGCTCCAGAGGGGATCGGACGGGTGGATGTGCGCTTCATCACCGCATCGATGTCCGCATCATACCACATATTGATCGCGCCTGCGGCGCCTGAGCCAAGCGCAATGGCCAGCGTGGCAATGGCTGCCATCACCGGATTGATCGCAATTCCCGTTACGCCGTGCGCGCTCACAAGCCCGGCCAGACCCGTGAAGACGACAAGCATCATGATGCGCGGCTTCATGAGCTGCACATAATCACCGGCCGTCGCGTATCGCGGCGTCTCCGGCGTCATATCTGCTGTATCGACATGCGACATTGGATCTGCGTGCTCCATCAAGATGGAAACGGCCCCTCGCGGCGTTGAACGCGAAGGGCCGTCCTGTTTCTGTCGTTCAACGGCCCGTTAGTGGTGGCTCTGCGGCTTCACTTCAGGCAGCTCGTTGAACTGGTGGAATGGCGGCGGCGATGAGAGCGTCCACTCCAGTGTGGTGGCACCCTCGCCCCATGGATTGGCGACACCCTTGCGGCGGCGCACAGCGGCCTCGATCACACCGATAAAGAAGATCGTCGTGGCAACGAGGGTCACCGCATAGCCCATCGACGACCAGAAGTGCCAGGTCGAGAAGGCGTCTGCATAGTCAATATAGCGGCGCGGCATGCCCTGGAGGCCCAGGAAGTGCTGCGGGAAGAACAGAAGGTTCGAGCCCACGAACATCGTCCAGAAGTGCGCATAGCCAATGAACTTGTTGTACTTCACGCCGAACATTTTCTCGAACCAGTAGTACCAGCCGGCAAACAGGCCGAACACGGCGCCAAGCGAGAGCACGTAGTGGAAGTGGGCAACGACGTAATAAGTGTCGTGCAGGACGTGGTCGATACCCGCATTGGCAAGCACCACACCCGTGACACCGCCGACGGTGAACAGGAAGATGAAACCGATGGCCCAGACCATGGGCACGGAGAAATCAATCGAGCCGCCCCACATTGTCGCGATCCACGAGAAAATCTTGATCCCCGTCGGCACCGCGATGACCATCGTGGCAGCAACGAAATAGGCCTTCATGTCGACCGGCATACCGACGGTGTACATGTGGTGGGCCCAGACAATGAAGCCGATCGCGCCGATGGAGACCATTGCATAGGCCATGCCGAGATAGCCAAAGACCGGCTTGTTCGAGAAGGTCGACACAATGTGCGAGATGATACCGAAGGCCGGAAGGATCATAATGTAGACTTCCGGGTGACCGAAGAACCAGAACAGATGCTGGAACATGATCGGGTCGCCGCCCCCGGAGGGGTCAAAGAATTGCGAGCCGAAATTCCGGTCGGTCAGGAGCATGGTCAGCGCGCCTGCCAGAACCGGCAGAGCAAGCAGCAGCAGGACGGCGGTCACCAGCACCGACCAGGCAAACAGCGGCATCTTGTGCAGGGTCATGCCCGGTGCGCGCATGTTCAGGATGGTCACGATGAAGTTGATGGCACCGAGGATCGACGCAATACCGGCCGTGTGAAGGGACAGGATCAGAAGGTCCATGGACGGGCCGGGGTGGCCGGTCGTGCTGGAGAGCGGCGGATAAAGGACCCAGCCGCCACCAAAGCCGAGGAACTGGCCGGTGCCCGGGATCAGCATGGAGATACACGCCATGATGAAAGCGGCAACCGTCAGCCAGAACGAGATATTGTTCATGCGCGGGAACGCCATGTCAGGCGCGCCAATCATCAGCGGGACGAACCAGTTGCCGAAACCGCCAATCAGGGCCGGCATCACCATGAAGAAGATCATGATGAGACCGTGATAGGTGATCACGACATTATAGAAATGCTTGGCATGCTCGATAGCCTGGTCGCCGGAATAGCCGAACCACTCCATGAGGCCTGTAAGCGGGCCGATGCCCGGCTGAGCCAGCTCAAGACGGATGAGGCCAGAAAGCGTGTAGCCGACAATGCCCGCGCAGATCGCGAAGACGAGGTACAGCGTACCGATGTCCTTATGGTTCGTGGACAGGAACCAGCGCACAAAGAAGCCCGGCTTGTGATCGTGGGCGTGGTCGTCGTGGACAGTCGAAACTTGATCCATTGCCATGTCAGAGATCCTCTCGGGTTCTACTCGGCCTGGGCAAGACGCGTTTCCGCGCTCGTCCGGTCGGAATTATTTGCAACTTGGGCGCTATCAATTCCCTCAAAGGCACCTTCGAAGTCACCTTCGCGAAGCGACGTGATCCAGGCGTCATAAGTGTCCTGATCGACAACGCGAATCTCGATCGGCATGAAGGCGTGGTCCTTGCCGCAAAGCTCTGAGCACTGACCGTAATAGGTGCCTTCTTCCTCGACGAGGAACCAGCCCTCATTGAGACGGCCAGGGACGGCGTCGGTCTTGATACCAAAGGCCGGCATCGCGAAGGAGTGAATCACGTCGGACGCTGCGGTCTGATAGCGGATGTAGCGGTTCACAGGCAGCACCAGCGGATAATCGACGGCAAGATTGCGCGGACCGCGCGCGGCGTCGAGATTGTCGCTGGAAAGACCACGTTGAAGCGGGTTGGACACAAACTCCACCGGATAGCCGCCATCATCGAGCTCATCGGGGAAGGAATAGGTCCAGTTCCACTGGTTGCCCTGGGCCTTCACCGCGATCCAGCCCTGCTCGGCTGCATCGGGATAGATGTTTGGATTGTCACCCTCGGCTGCGGCGATGGCTTCCAGATCCGGCTCGTTCTCCTGATAGAACAGGTTCGAGAAGGACGGACCGGCAATCGCAACGAGGATGAGGACAGGAACGACCGTCCAGATGATCTCGATCGGCGTATTGTGGCTGAACTTGCGGGCCACGGGATTGGCGCGCTTGTTATATTTCACGCAGACCACCACCAGCAGTGCCAGCACGAACAACGTGATGATCGTAATAATTACCACCAGATAATTATGAAACCAGTGTAGACGCTCCATGATGCGTGTCGCTGCATCCTGGAGATTTATTCCACCCTGCTCAGGAACGGCAGCGTGAGCAGCTGCGCCAATCGGCAAGATCGAAAGAAGAGCGACGAGAAAACGCACAGCCCGACTCCTTGGTAAAAACTTGTGTGATGCCATAGCTCCGACGACTCCCTGCGTCCACCCGGCCCTTCAGTGAATTCGAATTTGTCGCAGCCGCTTCGCTTTATCTCTCCCTAGCGCTATATTGCGCCCAACAGAAGAGGAGGTGGAAGAAATGTCGCGTGTCCTTCTATGCAGCCTTGCTTGCCTTGTCTGCGGCGCCACAGCCAGTGCGCAGGTCTTTGTCGTTGGCAGCGGTCTGGCACGTGACTGCTTCGACCAGGTCAAGTCCGGAAATTATTCATTCCGCTCAGCGGACGAAACCTGTTCGCGGGCTTTGCGCGAAGAAACGCTGACGCGGGAAAACCGCGCAGCCACTTATGTAAACCGCGGCGTCATCCGCATGCGGGAGGGCGACTATGACAGGGCGCTCGCCGATTATTCAAGCGCCACTGACATCCTGCCCTCGCTGGGGGCTGCCTACCTCAATGAAGGCGCGGCGCATATTTATACACGTAATTTCGATGAGGCGCTTGTCGCCCTAAACCGCGCAATCGAACTGGAAACGAATGACATTTTCGCGGCCTATTACAACCGCGCCATAGCCCGTGAAAACACCGGCGATGTACCGGGGGCGTACTTCGATTTCCAGAAGGCGCTCGAACTGCGTCCCGGATGGGAACTTGCGCAGCGCCAGCTCAGCCGATTCGAGGTTCAGCAGCAGTAAGCGTCCCCTGCCCGCTTGCAGGTCAGTCCGTGAATGTCCATTCTCTCTGAATGCTAGAAACAGACCTTCCTTTCGACCGCGCCGAGGCAACCCGTATCCTTGCCGAAGCCTGCGACGGCGCCGATGATGGCGACATCTATGTCCAGCGCGCCCGCTCTGAAAGCTTCATGTATGATGATGGCCGCCTGAAATCGGCGGCTTTCGATACCTCCCAGGGGTTCGGCCTCAGAGTTGTTGCGGGTGAAGCGAGCGGGAATGCGCATGCCGGTGAGTTGACACTCGATGCTATCCGGCGAGCCGCGACAACCGCCGCCGCCGCCAAGCGTGGCTATTCCGGCTCGCTGGCCGCCGGACCGATCCCGACGAATCGCAAGCTCTATGCGCCCATAGATCCGACCGAAGCCCCCGGCTTTACGGTCAAGACGGGTCTTCTGGCCGAAATCGACGCCTGGGTCCGCGCAAAGGATCCGCGTGTGGTTCAGGTCTCTGTTTCACTCGCCGGCAGTCATCAGGAAATCGACATCCTGCGCCCGGCTGGCGAAACCTTTCATGATGTGCGCCCGCTTGTGCGCCTCAACATTTCCGTGACGCTCGAAAAAGATGGCCGGCGCGAATCGGCCTCTTCGGGTGCCGGTGGCCGCGCCGAGTATGAGGAATGGATCAAGCCGGAACGCTGGCAGGCCATGGCGGAGCGCGCGCTCAGAAAGGCAGAGATCAATCTGGAATCCATCCCTGCCCCGGCTGGTGAGATGGAAGTCGTTCTGGGACCAGGCTGGCCCGCTGTCCTGTTGCACGAAGCGGTTGGCCACGGTCTTGAAGGGGATTTCAACCGCAAGCAGACCAGCGTCTACGCCGGAAAGATCGGCCAGCAGGTCGCCGCAAAGGGCGTCACGATTGTCGATGATGGCACAATTGATGCGCGCCGCGGCTCCCTTTCCTTCGATGATGAAGGCACACCGACGCAGCGTAATGTGCTGATCGAGGACGGTATCCTGAAAGGCTATATGCAGGATCGCCAGAATGCCCGCCTTATGGGCATGGCGCCAACCGGCAATGGCCGGCGGGAAAGCTATGATGCGGGCATCATGCCGCGCATGACCAATACGATGATGCTCGGCGGACAGGATGATCCGGACGAGATCGTCAAATCCATCAAACGTGGTATCTGGGCGGTCGATTTTGGCGGTGGCCAGGTCGATATCACGTCAGGGAATTTCGTCTTCCAGTGCACTGAGGCCTATCTGGTGGAAAACGGCAAGGTCATTGCCCCGGTCAAGAATGCGACGCTGATCGGGCACGGGCCCACTGTGCTCAACAAGGTTTCCATGATCGGCAATGATTTCGGGATGGATGACGGTGTCGGCACCTGCGGCAAGGCCGGTCAGAGCATCCCGGTCGGCGTCGGTCAGCCCACCCTCAAGGTCGACGCGCTGACTGTTGGCGGGGCCGGTTAGCGAAGGGTACACTCCGCCGAAGCTCGAATTAAAAACCCCCGCAAGTTTGCACCTTGCGGGGGTTTTTCAAATCTGGAGAGCGAAACCGGTTTAGCTCTCAGTCCGGTCCATCGACACGCCGGCCGGATCGACTTCGCTGCGCCGTTCCTTTTCATGCGGCCCAAGGCTGCGTTCGGCATGCTTGGTGAGATTGCGCAGCCAGGGGCTTAGAACCAGTAGCAGAACACCCAGACCGACCGCGGCGCCGCCAAGCTGGAGATAGACCGCATTGTAGGCTTCAAGACTGACCTCAGTCGGCGCCCCTTCAGGGACCTGCGTCGCCTGTGCAACCCCGGCGGCAATAACGTTCGCGTAAGAAGATGCCAGGAACCAGTAACCCATCATGAAGCCGACAATCTGCTTTGCCGACAGTTTGGTCACAGCGGACAGCCCCACTGGTGACAGGAAAATCTCCCCGGTCGTATGCAGCAGATACATCAGCATGATGAACAGGACGGAGATGCGAAGCGCCCCGTCCGCATCCGGCACGGCGGTCTGGATACCGAGGTTCAAGACGAAGAACCCTGCGCCGATCTGAATCATGGCCAGACCGAACTTGATGAAGCTATTGGGTTCGATTCCCTTATTGCCAAGCCATGTCCACATGACGGCGATAAGCGGGGCGAAATACATGATGTAGAGCGGATTGGCCGACTGAAGCACAGGTGCCGGGAATGGAGAGCCCATGACCTGATTGTCGACGTGGGCGGCTGCGAAGAGGTTCAGAGACGTCGGCCCCTGATCGAACAGCGCCCAGAACAGAACCGAAGAAACGGTGAGGATAAGCAGGCCGATCATCGCATTTCGTGTGTCGGCTTCCAGCTTGGTCAGCATGTAAACAATGATGCCCAGCGTAACGACCGCGAAGACGCCATGCATGGCGAGCGTCATGATGCTGGCGATCTGGAGCAGGAAGAAAGCGGCGACGGCGAAAGCAAGGCCTGCACCATAGACCAGCCATTCGCGGTTGAGGCCGGCAAAAACCGGAGTCTTCAGGTCCACACCGGCTGGCGGATCGGCACGGCCTTCAAGCCAGCTCTGGCCCCACACGAAAACGATGAGACCGGCCAGCATGCCGACAGCGGCCAGTCCAAACCCGGCCCACCAGCCAAGAGTCGCCGCTGCAAGCGCACAGAAAATACCTGAGAGGAATGAGCCGAGATTGATGCCCATATAATAAAGCGTGAAACCGGAGTCTCGGCGCCGGTCCCCCTGCTCATACAGGGCGCCGACACAGGTGGAGATATTGGGTTTCAAGAACCCGACGCCGGCCACGATGAGTGCGAGGGCAGCAAACAGGATCGTCGTGAAGAACGGGTTGCGGCTTTCCTCAAGCGTACCGACCAGAGTCGTTTCTTCACCATTCTGGACGAAGGTCACTTCGCGCGTGGTGGAGCCTTCCTCCGGCTGAACAAATCCGTCGACCGCTATCTCTTCACCGTCGATCACGATGAAGCGCTCGCGCGCTTCACTGTATTCAGGCCGCTCAAGCTCATAGACGGTGCCATCGACATTCAGGGTCTCTTCGGCGGAAGGACCATGAAGTCCCATAAGGCCGTGGCCGGCAACAAGCATGAGCGCCCCGAATGTCACCGCCTTGCGGAAGCCGATATATTTATCCGCGAGCCAGCCGCCGAGAAGTGGCCCGAGATACACAAGCGCCACATAGGCCCCATAAAGAGTGAGCGAGAAGCTGCTCTCGAACAGGAAATGCCAGGTCAGGTAAAAGATGAGGAGCGCGCGCATCCCGTAATAGGAAAACCGCTCCCACATCTCTGCGAAAAAGAGAATGTAGAGGCCTTTGGGATGTTTCCTGAGCTGCCACATGGTGAATCCAAGCGGCGGGACTGCCAATAGCGACAAGAACACAGAAAACATAAGCTGGATCCCTCAACCTCTGAACGCGCGCTTCCACGCTTTTAAGCGCTCAGTTTGACCACGCAGTTTCGCGTGGCTCAAGCAAAGATTTGCCATTTCTGCAGGGATTGGCGCAAATGCAGCCTAATAGGCCAATGCCTCAAAGGCGGGTTCAACCCGCCGATTCCACTTGCCGTAATAAAGCTCCAGCAGCCGGTCCGCTGGTGTCAGGCCGCTTTCGGCGATCTCGTCCAGTTCGCCAATGAAACCGGTCTCATCGTCGCCCGCACTGTTGTAGCGGGCACGCGCCTTAAGACCGTTGCGGCTGATCATCAGGACGTCCTTGGCCAGATCCTGCAGGGTGCGCCCGCCAGGAATCGGCGTTCTGAGACCAAGGACGCGGACAGACTGGCGGATCGATTCGCGTTCGGCCGCGGTCCAGTCCTTCACCAGCTCCCAGGCAGCATCGAGCGCGGCCTGATCGTAGAGAAGCCCCGTCCAGAAACCCGAGAAAGCACAAAGACGGCTCCACGGGCCTGAATCAGAACCCCGCATCTCCAGAAAACGCTTCAGGCGCACTTCCGGAAAGATTGTCGACAGATGGTCGACGAAATCATCCATGGCCGGCTTTTCACCAGGCAGAAGCGCCAGCTTTCCATCCATGAAGTCGCGGAAACTCAGGCCGGACGCATCAAGATACTTTCCGCCGCGGCGGACAAAATACATAGGTACATCAAGCGCATAGTCGAGATATCTCTCAAAACCTGCGCCATCCTCAAACATGAAGGGCAGCATGCCGGAGCGGTCCGGGTCGGTATCTGTCCAGATATGCGAGCGATAGGAGAGGAAGCCATTGGTACGCCCCTCGGTGAAGGGCGAATTGGCGAAGAGCGCGGTGCCGAGAGGCTGCAGCGCCAGAGAGACCCTGAATTTCTTCACCATGTCGGCTTCTGAAGAGAAATCGAGGTTCACCTGTACGGTACAGGTGCGGAACATCATTTCCCGGCCCAGCCTGCCAACCTTCAGCATATAGTCACGCATGATGGCGTAGCGGCCCTTGGGCATCATCGGCGTCTCGTCCATCGACCAGAGCGGCGAGGACCCCATGCCCAGAAAGCCTATGCCTAGCGGATCAGCAATCTCGCGCACCTCTTTGAGGTGATCGCCGACCTCATTACAGGTCTGGTGAATATGGTCGAGCGGAGCGCCCGAAAGCTCGAACTGGCCGCCTGGCTCCAGACTGACACTCGCACCGTCCTTCTTCAGACCGATGAGCAGGCCGGATTCCTCGATCGGTTCCCAGCCGAACTTCTCGGACAGGCCTTCCAGCATGGCCCGGATGGACACCTCTCCGTCATAGGGAAGCGGGCGCAATCCGTCCCTGATGAAGCCGAATTTTTCATGTTCCGTGCCGATCTTCCAATCGGTACGCGGCGTACAGCCCTGCTCCATCCACTCCACGAGCTCATTTCTGGACTCGATACGCGGGGCGCTCTCGTCAATGTCGGACGTCGGTGTCGTCATGGAAGGCCCCTTTAGCCGTTTCCGGTCTCAGGCAGATAGGGATGTTCCTGCCAGTCGCCAACACCGGATTGCCAAAGTGTGAGCGCAGCAACAACAGCTGTTTCAGCACGCAGGATACGTGGGCCTAGCGTAACGGGCTGAATATTCGGGTGTTTCCGGATCCAGTCGCGCTCCTTCGGAGAAAAGCCTCCCTCCGGCCCGATGAGGAGGCCTGCTGCCCCGCCCCGCGCCTCCTCTAGAACGTTCCGCATCGGCCGCGCATCGCCCGCCTCATCGCAATAATAGAGAGGCTGGCCATCCGGCCATGCCTCGAGTGCGGCCTGAAGGGTTATATCATCGAAAACCTCAGGCACATCCATACGCTCGGTCTGCTCGGCCGCCTCGATGACGACCGACTGCAGCCGGTCACGGCGCACGCGGCTCGACTGGGTGCGCTCTGTCATGACGGGCTGGATCCGGCGCACCCCTAATTCGCATGCCTTTTCCACGACGAAGTCGGTACGTGCCTTTTTCAGGGGCGCAAAGAAAAGCGTGAGGTCGGGCGTCTCCACTTGGGGGCGCGTTTGCCGCTCAGGCACAATTGAGGCACGTTTCCCGCTCTCGGGTCGAAGACGTGAAAGCCACTCTCCGTCGCGCCCATTGAAAACGCGTACTTCGTCGCCTTCCGACAGGCGCATCACCCGCAGAAGGTAATTGGCCTGATTGTCGCTCACTGGCGTTGCAGCGCCTGCGGCAAGGTCAGCATCAATGAAAAGGCGTGGCACGGAACTCATGGCGCCCATATAGGCTTCTGTTGTCAGAGAGTTAAGCCATAAACCAGCGAGGCCTGCCCATGAGTGTCAGCTCGATCAATCCCGCCAATGAAGAAGTCATCGAGACCTTCACCCCACACACAGAGGTTGAGGTCGATGCCGCCCTTGCCAAAGCGGAGGAGCATTATTCAAACTGGCGCCTCACCACTTTCGATGAGCGCGCAAAGCTCATGAACAAGGCGGCCGAGGTGCTGGAATCCCATGTCGATGACTGGGGGCCAGCCATGAGCCGGGAAATGGGCAAGCCGCTGGCACAGGCGCAGGGCGAGCTTAAAAAGTGCGCCTGGGTCTGCCGGCACTATGCCGAAAATGCCGAAACCTATCTGAAAGACGAGCCGATCAAGACCGATGCAAGCAAGGCATTTGTGCGGCACCTGCCGATTGGGCCGGTGCTCGCCGTGATGCCCTGGAACTTCCCTTATTGGCAGGTCTTCCGCTTTGCCGCACCGGCGCTAATGGCTGGGAATGTCGGACTGCTTAAGCACGCCTCCAATGTCTGGCGCAGCGCGCTAAATATCGAAGACGTCTTCAAGGAAGCGGGTTTTCCCGAGGGCTGTTTCCAGACTCTGCTTATCGGCTCAGACAAGGTGGAGAAAGTGGTGCGCGACCGGCGTGTGCGCGCCGCAACGCTTACCGGCTCTGGGCCGGCTGGCGCCTCGGTCGCCAGTATTGCAGGCGACGAGATCAAGCCGACCGTACTGGAACTTGGCGGGACGGACGCGTTCATCGTCATGCCCTCTGCCGATCTCGATGCGGCGGTCGATACCGCCATCGATGCGAGGACGCAAAACAACGGACAATCCTGCATCGCGGCGAAACGCTTCTTCGTCCATGGCGATATCTATGACGAATTCCGGGATAAATTCGTTGAAGGCATGAAGGCGCTGAAAGTCGGCGACCCGCTTGCGGATGGAACGAATATCGGCCCACTGGCGATGAAGTCGATCCGGGATGACCTTGCCGAACAGGTGGACAAATCTGTCGCGGCAGGTGCGAGAGCGCTTCTGGATCAACCCGATCTGCCCGAAAAGGGATGGTGGTACGCGCCCCAGATACTGGAAGAAGCGCCTGAAAACGCCCCCGCAGCCAAGGATGAAATGTTCGGCCCTGTGGCCTCCCTCTGGAAGGTCACGAGCCTCACCCAGGCCATCGAGCGGGCAAATGACAGCCCCTTCGGTCTTGGCTCCTCTGTCTGTACGACCGACAAGGGCGAGATGGAGCAGGCGATTCGCGATCTTGATGCAGGATCGACCTTCATCAATTCGAAGGTCGCCAGTGATCCGCGCCTGCCCTTTGGCGGTGTGAAAGCTTCCGGCTATGGCCGGGAACTCTCCAGCGACGGCATCCGCGCCTTCATCAATCGCAAGACTGTGTCTATCGCCTGAGGCGCGATTGCGGTTATACCGGCCTCATGAACGAGACGAAGACGCCTGATTCCGAGCCGCCAAACCCAGATACCGCAGCGGATGCCGAGCCCAGCTCGCGCGCGCCGGCAGACAGCGCCCTGCCCGTCTGGCTGACAACTCTGCCGGAAACGCTTCGGCCGTACGCCGCGCTTGCCCGGCTTGACCGGCCCATTGGCACATGGCTCGTCATGCTGCCGGCGTTCGCATCGCTGGCCTATACGCGCATAGAGACCGGCTTCTTCTGGATCGACATCTGGTGGGATGTGCTGATCGCAATCGGTGCCATAACCATGCGCGGGGCTGCCTGCACATGGAATGACATCCAGGACCGCGATTTCGATGCCTCTGTCGCACGGACTGCCAGGCGTCCCCTGCCCGCCGGTGATGTTACCGTCCGGCAGGCCTATATCTTCCTCGCACTCCAGATTTTCGTTGCGTTCATTGCCTGGCTCTGCATCCCGCTGGACGCCAAGATCGTCGCGCTCCTCGCCCTGCCGCTGATCGGCGCTTATCCTTTCATGAAGCGGGTGACCTGGTGGCCCCAGGTCTGGCTTGGATTCACAATCAACTGGGGCGTCCTGGTCGCCGCCGCGATGGCTACACATGTCTCGCTCGGCACGGTCATCCTGTATCTCGGCTTCGCAGCCTGGACGGTGGGGTATGACACGATCTACGCCATGCAGGACCGTGAGGATGATGCACTGATCGGCGTGAAGTCGAGCGCGCGCCTGCTCGGTGAGCAGACCATCCTGGGCGCCTTCTGCTTCTATCTTGCTGCCACCGCCTTTTTTGGCGGCGCCGTGGCTGCGAATGGCGCGACTCGCCTCGGCGCGCTGACCGTGATTGCCTTCATGGGCCACGCAGTCTGGCAGGTCTACAAGATGAACCAGGACGACGAGAACGCCCTGATGGTGTTCAAGTCCAATGCCTGGGCAGCGTTGATCCTCGTCCTCGGTTTCACGGTGACGGCGATCATCTGACGGTTCCAATCAAGTAATTGAGAGCCCATAGTAGAGAGATACGCCAGTAAGCCGCCCGACGGAGCAAATGTCATGACACGTCTAACCATCGAAATGGTCTCCGATCTTGTCTGCCCGTGGTGCTGGCTTGGGCTCCGGCGTATCCAGAAAGCGATTGACCTTGCCGAAGGCATTGAGGTGGACCTGCTCTTCCGGCCCTTCGAGCTTGATCCCACCATCCCGCAGGGCGGCGTCAATTACCGCGATTACATGGCACAGAAATTTGGCCCCGAAACCGAAGAAAATCGCTGGGCCACGATGCGCGAGGCGCTGATTGAGTTCGGTAAGGAAGAAGACATTCCCTTCAATTTCGGTGACCTGCGCCACCGCCCGAACAGTTTCGATGCACACAGGCTGGTGCGCTGGGCCCAGGGGCAAGGCAAGGGCGCCGAGGCCAAGGAAGCGCTATTCTCGGCATATTTCGAACATGCCCGCGATATCGGCGACTATAGTGTGCTGGCTGATATCGGAGAGGACATAGGTCTGGACCGCTCCATCGTGGAAAAACTGCTGGATTCCGGCGCCGACGCAGAGGCCGTCCGCGAGGAAGAGAACACGTTCCGCGAAATGGGGATTGGCGGTGTACCGACCTATATCGCCATGCGCCGCATCGCGGTTCAGGGCGCGGAGAGTTCCGAAAAGCTCGCCAAATTCCTCGTGGCGTCCGCCAAACAGATGCCGCAGCAGCGCAGCTATGGCTAGCTGAGCTGCAGCTCGACAAGCTGTTTGTAGAGCCCGCCAAGCCGGATCAGTTCCTGATGCGTGCCCTCTTCGGCAACCTGGCCATCATCCAGCACGATGATTCTGTCGGCAGAGCGCACGGTGGAAAGCCGGTGGGCGATGACCAGCGTGGTGCGATCCTTCGCATACTCACTCAGAGCCGACTGTACCTTGGCTTCGCTCTCGGCATCGAGCGCTGAGGTCGCCTCGTCGAGCAAGAGGATCGGTGCCTGGCGGATGATGGCGCGGGCGAGCGCAATGCGTTGGCGCTGGCCACCGGACAGATTGCGTCCCATCTCTCCGCAGGGGGCTTCATAGCCGCCCGGAAGGCCCAGGATGAATTCATGCGCATTCGCCGCGCGCGCAGCCTCCTTGATCTCCTCACGACGCGCCCCGATCCGCCCGAGGGCGATATTGGCCGCCACCGTATCGTCGAAGAGCAGGGCTTCCTGCGCCACTAGCGCAGTCGACCGGCGAAGGCTGGCTTCGGTATAGGAGCGCACATCATTTCCATCGATCAGGACCGTTCCGGAAACCGGATCATAAAGCCTCAACAACATGTTGAATATCGTAGACTTTCCGGCCCCGGACGGCCCAACGAGAGCGACCGTCTCTCCCGGATTTGCCGAGAAGGACAGCCCCTTCAACGCTTGCGAGCCATCGGGATAGGCAAAGTGCACATCGCGAAACTCAATACTGCCGCGCGCGCTCTCGAGGTCGCGCGCATCCGGCCGGTCCTGAATCTGTGGTTTTGCGTCGGTGATCTCGAAAACACGGTCCGCTGCCGCGCCGCCTTCCTGCGCGACAGCATTCAGAGTCCCGAGTGCCCTAACCTCAGGCGCGGCCACCGCAACGGCCCCGATAACGCCTACAAAGTTGCCGAGCGAGGTGTCGCCGTCCGCGATACGCCAGGCCGTAAGCGCGAGAATACCAACCAGCGCAAGACCGCCAGTGATCTCCAGTATCGGGTCTACCGCAGCCCGATCCGTCAGCACTTTGAGGAAAAGGCGGGACCGCTCTACGAAGCCGCGCTTTGCGCGCGCTTTCTGATAGTCCTCAAGGCCATAGGCCTTCACGACCCGTGCAGACTGGAAACTCTCCGAGAGGAGCGAGGCCACTTCCCCAATCTGACGCTGGGCTTGTTTGGAACGCCGGCGTACCCGGTTCCCCAGCCCGATGACCGGCCCGAAAGCGATCGGATAGACAAGCAACAGGACAAGGGTCAGCTTCCAGTCCATGATGAACATGGTGACCAGCACGCCGAATACCGTCAGTACGCCCTTGGTCAGGTTGTTTGCAAGCCTCAGTCCGGCATCGCGAAGCGCGTTCACATCATTGATGAAGCGAGACACGAATCCGCCGGATCGGTCACCGGACAGGCGGGCAAAATCCCCATCCGTCAGCGCGTCGAACTGATCGGTCTGGATATCGATAATGGCCCGCTGGACGCCGGTGTTGTTGGCCAGCGTCATACCGTAGAGTGATAGAGAGCGCACCGCCGCAGCAAAGCCGATTATCCCGATCAGCCACCACAGCGACGAGGGAACGGCCACCGAATCCGGTCCGGCAAGCTGCTCCAGGCCCTCGACAACGAGCTTGAGGAGGTAGCCATAGGACGCAGCGGCTGCGGAGGTCACAGCAGCGCAGGCCGTGCCTATGGCAAACCATCTCCAGTGCGGCTTGAACCGTTCGGTTGTCAGCCGGAAAAGGCTGCGGCTGCGTTCTGGCTCGCCTGCCATATCAGACGTGATGATGCGACCCGGTCTCAGGATCGAGCAGACGGTGCGCATGCAGGATGAAATAGCGCATCTCTGCATTGTCTACTGTGCGCTGAGCGGCATTCTTCCAGGCGTCATAAGCCGCCTTGTAGCTCGGAAAGGCGCCGACAAAGTCGATCTTGGAAAGGTCCTCGAACTCAATGCCGCGCACATCTTTCAACTCACCGCCAATGACGAGGTGAAGTAGCTGCTTGGTGTCCGGCGTGTCAGCCATCTTGGTCTGCTCCGTTGCGTTCGTCTTTTCGTATGGCCTGACTGTCCAGTTCGGGTCGGGCAGCCTGACGTCTTTGACGCGCTCCACTAACAGAGGATGCAGACGCTTTCCAGCCGCAATGAGACTGCGCTGGGCAGGTTCACTGCGATTGAAGACGAAGCTTTCGCCAAGATGTGTGGAGGCTGAGCCGCCCGCTTCCTCAACGATGATTGCCCCCGCGGCAAGATCCCAGTCCGATTTGCGCCAGAGCGCCAGGGTTGCATCCCACTGCCCGGTCGCCACCCAGCACATACGCAGCAGCGTCGCATTCGGTTTGGGACGCGCGAGCTCCATCTGCGGCCATGGCACGCTCCAGGCCGGATGAGTAAGCATGGATTCCGAGGCGATCATTCGGCAACCGGTTTCCTCGTCCTGGCTGCTGGTGAACAGACGTCTTCCATTAAGCCAAGCCCCCTTGCCAAGTTCAGCCCAGTACGTCTCGTCAAGCGCGGGCGCATGGACCACACCAATAACTGCACGGTTTCCAGTGACGAGTGCGCCGGCAATCGCCCAGTATGGTTCCCCGCCCATAAAGGCTCGCGTGCCGTCTATGGGGTCCACGCACCAGACGGTTTCATTCAGATGCGTGTCACGTGCGAGCGCGGTCTCTTCCGACAGCCACCCATAGTCCGGGCGCGCCCGTGTCAGCCGTTCTTTAAGGATGCGATTGGCTTCGAGATCGGCGCTCGTCACAGGATGGCCGGGAGACTTCTCCCACGACCGGGTATCGCCCCGCTCATATCTTGCCAGTGCCATACGGCCAGCCTCGACCACCGCTTCGTGCAGAAGCTTCAGATCGTCGCTGAAAGCCGCATCAGTTTCCTGCAATCGACATATCCTCCACCAGGAGACTCGGCGAATTCATGCGGCCCCGAAACTCGAGATCGGACGCTGGAATGAGCCGGCCGAAGATCGACGGCAGATCACCGGCAATGGTGACCTCTGAAACCGGGTACTGGATTTCGCCATTCTCGAACCAGAAACCGGCCACCCCGACCGAATAGTCGCCCGTATTAGGATTGATGGAGGGCCCGAACATATCTGTGACCAGAAGTCCTTTCCCCGCGCCCTGCATCAGTTCATCCGGTGATTTTGCCCCGGCCTCGATATGCGTGTTCGAGGTCCCCACGCCCGGCGGGTGACCAAAACCGCCGCTCGCAAAACCGTTCGGCTCCAGTCCGAGCTGGCGGGCCGATGACGTGTTCAGCAGCCAGCGTGTCAGCACACCGTCCTCAACCAGCGCCTTGCGGGCGACGGGCAGACCTTCACCGTCATGATTGCGGCAGCCAAGCGCCCGCTCAAGGAAGGGGTCGTCTATGATATTCACACCACCTGCGAAGACCTGACTGCCCATCCGGTCTTTCAGGAAGCTCACACCGCGCGCCACCGACGGGCCGGATATCGCCGACAGGAGCGCCCCAATCAGGCTGGATGCGACCCGCTTGTCATAGATGACGGCGGCCTTCTGCGTCTTCACCTTGCGTGGGCCAAGCCGCGCGACGGCGCGCTCACCAGCCGTACGTCCGATCTCCGCCGGAGATGGCCGGTGGGCCATCTTGCGCACGTTCCAGCTGTCATAATCGCGCTCCATCGCATCGTCGCGCATGGCGACGGCGGCGAGGCCCAGCCCAGTGGAGCCGCCGGAGAGATAGGAGGTGAAGCCATTGCTGGCCGCGACCCATCGTTCCATCCGGCTCCAGCCATTGCCGCAACCGGCAACCGTCTTCACCCCTTCAACCGCAAGCGCCGCCGCCTCGGCCTCGATGGCATCTGCTTCAAGCCTGGCAAGTTCGATCTCGCCATCGCCGGCGAGGTCGAGTTCGGGTGGGTTGGTCTCAAGCAACTCAGCGTCCGGCAGGCCGGCGAACTTGTCCTCCGGCACGGCCTTCGCCATCGCTACGCACCGCTCTGCCATGGCAGACAGCGCCTCGTCCGAAAGATCCGAGCCAGACACATGGGCCTGACGCTTACCGAACAAGGCGCGCAGGGACACACCTTGCGCCTCACTGCGCTCGACATTTTCGAGCTTGCCATCGCGCACATCCACGCTGACCCCGTCAGAAACGGCGAGCGAACAGTCGACCGCGGTCGCCCCTTCAGAGAGGCAACGGTCGATCAGCTTGGCGAGAATGTCCTGGGGCGGTGTCTTGAAACTGGAAGTCATGGAAGTGGAGGTAACCCTCTCCTGCGAAAGCGGCAACGGGCGCGCCGAGGCTTTTGCATACGCTAGGCCTGCTGAACGGCCTCGATGGCGCCGGGGGCCAGCGCACGGACGGCATCGAGGAGCACATGAAGATCGCTCTCGCGGGTCCGGTGGTTCGTCATGTTGACGCGAATGGCGAGCTTTCCGTGGATGCGCGTCGTGGAAGGGGCGGCAATCCCCGACTCGTGCAGCCGCGTGACGATCTCCTCATTGAGTGCATTGAGGTTAATCGGCTCCCCACCCGCAGGAACATAGCGCAGACAGCAAATGCAGGTCTCAACCGGAGACAACCGCTCCAGATCCTCCGAACCGTCTACCAGCCCGGCAAGCGTATCGGCCAGCTGGCAATTCATGCCGATGGCTTGACCCAGACGGCTCGGGCCGAATTCCGTGATGTGCGCCCACACCTTCAGGGCCCTGAAGCCCCGCGACAGTTCCGGTCCATACTCGACCGGCCACGGATCCCCCGCGGCGAGCCCTCTGATCGTCCCTTTCAGATAATCCGGCCGCGAAGAGAAACTGCGCCGGTGCAGCTCGCCATCGCGCACCAGGACAAAGCCCGCATCATAATTGACGTGCAGCCATTTATGGAAATCAAAGGCAAGCGAATTGGCCCGCTCAATACCGGAGAGCTTATCGCGCAGCCGCTCGCTTAGCTGCCCGGATGCCGCAAACGCGCCGTCCACATGAAACCAGAGGCGCTCATCCGAAGCGATGGCAGCCAGCTTCTGAAGCGGATCGATCGCGCCCGTATTGACGGTACCAGCCGTTCCAATAATGGCAAATGGGCGCAGACCGGCCTCACGATCAGCCTTTATCGCCTCTTCCAGCGCACCGGTGTCCATCCTGAAACCGGCATCGACAGGGATTCGCCGCAAGGCATCGGAACCAAGGCCGAGAATATCGAAAGCGCGTGCATTACAGGCATGAGCCTCGGCAGAGGTGTAGGCGACGAGTCTGGATTGATCGACGCCCTGCTCTCTTGAGCGAAAATCGAGGGCCGCGTCGCGCGCCACCTTCATGGCAACGACGGTCGCCATGGACGTGCCCGACATGACCAGCCCGCTCGCGCCTTCTGGAAAGGCGAACACCTCCCGGATCCATTCGACAAGCGCGCGCTCTACCCGCAACCCGACATGATTGCGCCCCCCGCAATTGGCGTTGATTGCCGCCTCCGTCATCGCGGGGAGAAGACCGAAGGGTGTGCCGCTACCATGCACCCAGCCGAAAAAGCGCGGATGAGTATTACCAACGCCATAGGGCAATAGCTCCGCCAGCGCCTTATCCACGCCTTCCGCAGACAGCGGCGCCATAGCCAGTGCCTTTACCAGACCTGCCTCGACCTCTTCAGGTACAGGCGTCCAGACGCGTCCACTCGCGGCCTGCTCCATCTTGTCGATCGCGCGGTCCAGCGTCTCATGCGCCCGTCTGCGAAAAGCGGCCCAGTCCTCAGGGTCCAGATAACCTTTGGCCTTGTCGCTGTCAGTCAATTGTCGCCACCTTGTCTATTGCATTCGCCAGACCGTCTGGCGCCTATTGCCTGTCATGGCAATTGCGCGAATGCGTGACCCCACGTCCAGCCAGCCTGCCCGCGTCAGCTTGACCTAACGGCCGCAAACCCGCACATCGCGGGGCATGACAATCGAACCGATCCACATCATTGGCGGCGGCATGGCAGGCTCCGAAGCAGCCTGGCAGGCTGCAAATATGGGCGTGCCCGTCATCCTGCACGAAATGCGCGGCGTCCGTGGCACCGAAGCCCACCAGACCGACAAGTTGGCAGAGCTCGTCTGCTCGAACTCTTTCCGTTCGGATGACCACACCTCCAATGCCGTCGGGGTGTTGCATGAGGAAATGCGCCGGGCGAATGGCCTGATCATCACCAAAGGGGGCCAACATTCGGTGCCGGCAGGCAGCGCGCTGGCTGTGGACCGTGAAGGTTTCTCCGAAGACGTCACGGCCACGCTTGAAGCCCACCCGAACATCACCATCGTGCGTGAGGCGATTGACGACTTCCCGCCAGAAGACTGGGACAGCGTCATCATCGCAACCGGCCCGCTGACCTCGATCAAGCTCGCAGAAGCCATCCGCGGACATACGGGGGAAGAGGATCTCGCCTTCTTCGACGCCATCGCCCCCATCGTCTACTTCGACAGCATCGACATGGACAAGGCCTGGCGCCAAAGCCGCTATGACAAGCCCGGCCCCCACGGCGAAAAGGCGGCCTACATCAACTGCGCCATGGATGAGGAGCAATACAACGCCTTCATCGATGCGCTGATCGCCGGTGAAAAGACAGAATTCAAGGACTGGGAAAAGGACACGCCCTATTTCGAAGGCTGCCTGCCCATAGAGGTGATGGCCGAGCGTGGCCGAGAAACCCTGCGCTTCGGCCCCATGAAGCCCGTCGGCCTAACCAATCCGCACGACCCCGACATCAAATCCTACGCGGTTGTGCAGCTTCGCCAGGACAATGCGCTCGGCACGCTGTGGAACATGGTCGGCTTCCAGACCAAGCTGAAATATGGCGCTCAGGCCGACATCTTCCGCATGATCCCCGGGCTGGAGAATGCGCAGTTCGCCCGTCTTGGCGGGATCCACCGCAATACCTTCCTGAATTCACCGAAGCTGCTCGACAGCCAGCTGCGCATGAAGTCCATGCCGCGCCTTCGCTTCGCCGGTCAGGTGACAGGCGTGGAGGGCTATGTGGAAAGCGCTGCGATGGGTCTGCTAGCTGGCCGGTTCGCGGCTGCGGAACGTCTTGGGCGTGAGCTCGCGCCGCCACCGCCGACCACGGCGCTCGGCGCACTGGTCGGACACATCACGGGCGGCCACCTTGAAGGCAAGCAGAGCTTCCAGCCGATGAACATCAATTTCGGTCTTTTCCCCGATCCCGACCCGGAGACGATTCCGAAGAAGGACGAGGAAGGCAAACGCCTGCGTGGCAAGGCCAAAGGCCGGGCAAAAAAGGGCGTACAGGCCGCGCGCGCTTTGAACGATATTGATGCCTGGCTCGATGGCCAGCGCGAGGCGGTCGCTGCGGAATAGACGGTCATGCGTGTCCTGCTCACCGGTTCCACAGGCTGGCTCGGCCGCCACCTAGCCCCAATGCTCTCAAGAGCGGGACATGCAGTCACGGGCCTCGACGTCGCGCCGGGTCAATACACGCAGGAAATTGGCACAATTGCCGACCGCGCCTTCGTCGATGATGTGGTTTCCCGCCGTGGCATCGAGGCGATCATTCATGGCGGCGGCCTACACAAGCCGGACATAGCCCGCTTTCCAAGACAAGCCTTCATCGACGTAAACATGAGGGGCACGCTGAACCTTCTGGAGGCGGCGGTGGCGGCCGGTCACGACCGGTTGATCTTCACCTCCACTACGTCACTGATGATCTCCAAGGCGATCCGGGCAGAGGAAGGCGATCAGGCGGTCTGGCTGGACGAAGAGCATTCTGCGCTTGCGCCGCGTAACATTTACGGGGTCACGAAACTTGCCGCTGAAAATCTCTGCCGCGAGGTGCATCAGGAAACCGGCCTCGCCTGCCTTGTCCTTCGAACTTCCCGCTTCTTTCCCGAAGACGATGACACGCTCACAGATCCACAGCCTGAGAATCTCAAGGCGAACGAATTCCTGAACCGCCGGCTGACCGTCGAGGATGCGGCGCGGGCGCATATCGCTGCGCTGGACAAGGCACCCGCGCTCGGCTTTGGCATCTATCTGGTCTCGGCGCCGCCGCCGTTTAAGCGGGAAGACTGCGTCGCCCTAAAGCAGGACGCCGCAGGCGTGATTATGCGCTATTTCCCGGACGCCGCCGACCTCTATGCAAGGCGCGGCTGGACGCTTCCCACCTCCATCAGCCGGGTCTATGATTCCTCGGCTTTCGAGCGCGACCTCGGCTTCAGGTTCCAGACAGACTTCAACGCTATTCTATCGGCATTACGATCGGGCGAGGAATTGCCCTTTGCGCATGATGCAGGCTACCCCTCGCCAAGCGTCGAGGGTGCGAATCTGATCTGGCCGGGGCAAGCCTAGCCAATCGCTGCCTTCGCGCGCTCCCGCCACTTGCCGATATTCTCGAACTCTTCGTGCGGCTTCCATTTCATGACGCCGGCAAAGCCGGTGAAGCAGTAGAGTGTGATGTCGGCGATGGAGAAGCGGCCGGCAGCAAGGAAGTCATTCTCGGCGAGGTGCGCGTCGATGCGTTTCGCCATGGCGCGTGCGCCTTTTTCCGCTTTGGCACCGGCTTCGGGCAATTGCGGAACTTCCAACGGCGCCATGGCAGGGTGGGTGTTGCGGAACCAGGTCGCGAACTGGATGAACAGCATCAATTCCACCCGCCGGTCCCACATCTCGATCAGCGCTTTCTCTTTCGGGTCGGCGCCCATCAAATTCGGCTCCGGAAAGATCCCTTCGAAATAGGTACAGATGGCGCGGCTCTCGGTGAGGGTCGTACCGTCATCGAGAACCAGCGAGGGGACTTGCGCAAAGGGTGAGACCTTCCGGTAATCCTCCGTCTTGTGCTCCTGCTTCATGATCGAGATTTCCTCGACCTCCACCTCGCCAAGCTTGCCCTTGGCTTTCAGGAAATTGGTGACGCGCTCCGGATTCGGGGCCTGTGGGCTGTGATAGAGCTTCATGGCATGTCCTCCTCATTTTGCGGGAAGGTGTAGCGCGGACGGCATCCTGATTGAAAGACTTTCCGCCGGGGTGCCTGCCGCTTCATCCATCAATGGGCTCAGGATGAGGCTGGCGCTAGTTGAACCGTTTCCTGACACCAAAAGTCGCGTTCAGCGGCTCGCCCGGGAAATAGCGATTGCCGCCAAAGGCAAAGTCCGCCCTGTCGGCATAGTTGAGGTCGAACAGATTGCGGACGATGACAAAGCCTTCCAGCGTTTCTGTGAACTCATAGGAGGCCCGCGCCTGCGTGACCGTGTGGCCGGGATAGGTCTGCGTATTGCCGGGGTCTGTATAGTACTCACCGATATATTCTGCCGACAGGCTGGCTTCGAACGCATCTGTCGGATGCCAGGTGAGCCTCAGATCCGCCAGCCAGTTCGGTGCGGTATCGACCTCGTTGCCATCGCGAATGATCTCAGAGCCCGCTGCCACCACACGGTCGAATGTATAAGTGTGCTCAGCATAACTTGCGGTACCGGAGATGGTGAACGCCTCGTTCACCAGCCAGTTGGCTCGCCCCTCGACACCCGTGTGTCGGGTCGAGCCGTCGGTGACATTCAATCCATCGGAATCGCGGAAGAAGAAGTTTTCCTTCTCTGCATAATACGCCGCGACATCGAACAGGATCGCGCCATTCAGGGCCTCACCGCGCGCGCCAACCTCGAAACTGTCCATCGTCTCGACATCGGCTTCGGCAATGCCTTGCTGGCTCTGCAGGCGGTAGAGATCGGAGGCCTGCGGCGCGCGCTCGCCACGCGAATAGTTGGCGTAATAGCTGATGGTGCCATTACCCGGCGTCCATATCGCACCCAGCTTCGGGGTCAGCAGGTCGAAGCTGTCTTTACGGTCATCAGGCACAAGGAAGCGGCCATTCGGTCCAGGCGCGACATCTGTCGTATAGTCATAATCATGCGTTTCGCCGCGCAGACCTGCCAGAACAGTGATGGTATCCGAGACCGCCCACTCCGCCTCACCCCAGAGGGCAAGCACGGTGGTATCGACGGTGTAGTCATAGTGCACACCAACCGGAAAGCGCGTATCACCCGGGAAGAAACCGAACGGCTCAAGCTGGGTTTCCTTCAGCCAGCCAGACGCGAGATCCGCATCCGCACCAAGGCGAAGGATGACATCATCGCTCGCCGAGAACTCATATTCCGACTGAAGCCCGAACGCATCATGCCCATTCTCCTCAATTCCGCCATTTGGCAGGAAGTGCTGGGCAAACTCCATTTCCTGCCAGCGATAGAAAGGTGTCAGCGTCAGCTCACCCACCCCGAGCGTCCGGGACAGTCGAACGGCCCCCATCGCCCACTGCGCATCGCGATAGGCTTCGGGGTTCGGGTTGGAAGTTGCGGTGTCATCATCACGATAGGCCTTGTATCCTTCGATGAAGCCGCCGGTTTCCTGATTGAGGCTGGAGCCACTGATAAAGGCCAGGCCTTCCCATCCGCCAAGGTCGAAGGCGTACTGTGCCGAAAGCTTCTGTTGCTCGACGCCTGTATTGTCGCGCCAGCCCGCATCATCCTGCAAGGACAGCGAGAGGCGTGCCCGGCTATCGAGATTGCCCGTAATATCGGCCTTGTAGCGATTGATCGTCGAGCCTGAGAGCCGCGCATCGGCATAGGTGGCCGGCTGTGGCTCTGCGAGGATCACATTGATCAGGCCATGGACTGCATTCGACCCATATTTCGCGGACCCCGGCCCCCGCACGATCTCGATAGCATCGGCCACCTCGTGATGGATCTCGAACAGGGAGTTCACGTTCCCGAAGGCCGGAGAACGTGTCGGTAATCCATTCTGCAGGATCAGGAAGCTGCCCTGCCCGGCGCCGCCTGTCAGGACGGGTGACCGCAGCGCGATCAGGTGCTCCTGACCGGAATTCATCTGTATGTTCACGCCAGGAAGTTCGTTCAGGATCTGCGCCGGATGGTCTGCGTCGACCGTCGCGATGGTCTCCGCATCCACCATGGCCACGCTGCCGGGCTGGTCGCTCGTGCGGTCGCCATAGACGAAGACCGGAGACAACCGCTCGCCCGGATCGCCAGCCTGGGCGTGCACACTGCCTCCAGCGATGAGGGCAATACTGGCGGATGTCGCGAGCAGAGAGCGAAGCGGCATGGAAGGACCTGACAATCAGAGGAAGGGTGCTCCACATGTTCTAGGGCGCACCAGCTGCGCTGACGAGTCCCCGCGCTGCGTCAGCCTGCCCCGCCTGTGAACAGCTGGACCGGCAGCGCACCAACCACGGCACCTGACAGGCACGTCGCCAGCGTCCCGGCAATAAGCGTCTTCCAGGCAAGCTCCAGGAAGGTCGAGCGGCGCTCCGGGCAGATGATGTTCAAGCCGCCGATCAGGATGCCGATGGAGCCGAAATTGGCAAAGCCGCAGATGGCGTGCGCGGTGATGATCCTCGTGCGTGGGTCCATCGCGTCCGCGGGCACATTGCCAAGTTCGATGAAGGCAACAAATTCCGTCAGAACCGTCTTGATGCCCATAAGCGAGCCGGACAAAGCCGCCTCCCCCCAAGGCACGCCGATCATGTACATCAGCGGAGAGAAAATCCAGCCAAGCACGCGCTGGATCGACAAGGGCGCACCCAGCACTTCTGGCAGTGCCCCAAGTGCCGCATTTGCGAGCCAGAGCAAAGCCAGTGCCGCGATCAGCATGGTCGCGATATTCAGGACGATCTGGAGACCGTCCGCCGCGCCCGTCGCAAAGGCGTCCATCGTGGAATTGTATTTGAAATCCGGCTC
Source organism: uncultured Henriciella sp. (assembly GCF_964005855.1). Classification (NCBI taxonomy): domain Bacteria; kingdom Pseudomonadati; phylum Pseudomonadota; class Alphaproteobacteria; order Hyphomonadales; family Hyphomonadaceae; genus Henriciella; species uncultured Henriciella sp. The sequence goes on along the minus strand of NZ_CAXFSW010000003.1, from coordinate 137,584 downwards.
GTGCGCGCGTTCGGAAGAGTCTGTCTTCTCCGGAATCATGACCAGCGCCATCGCTACAGCTGCCGGCGCCGCGATAATGGACGCGGTCAAGAGCTGCGCGAGTGGGTTCGCCATCACGCCATCAAGAAAGGTCGTATAGATAACGAGAACAGAGCCCGCGATGGTGGCAAACCCTGCCGTCATAAGGATGAAAATCTCTGACCGGGTCATGCCCTTGATGTACGGCTTCACCAGGACCGGGGCTTCTGTCATCCCCATGAAGACGTTGGCGGATACCGCGAGCGAGGTCGCTCCGCCAAGGCCCATTGCCTTGCGAAAGACAAAAGCGAAGCCTTTCGTCACCCAGCGCAGGATATGCCAGTGCCAGAGGATGGCGGACAGCGCCGCAACCACGATGACAACAGGCAGGATCTGGAAGAAGAAGAGCGGCGGGGCGTCGCCCGTCATGATCTCACTGGCGGCCTGATTGTCCCCGACATAGCCGAAGACGAAACTTGTGCCGTTGCGGGTTGCCTCCTGCAAGGCGTCCACGATGAAGTTCGCCTGGAACAGAATGTTGCGGATGAAAGGCACGCCGAACAGCAGGAGAGCGAAGGCAAACTGCATGGCGACAGCGCCCAGAACAAGGCGCAGCGGAAAGCGGCTCCGGTTCTCGGACAGTGCCCAGCCGATTGCAAAGATCAGCGCGATCCCAATCAGCGCGCGCGCATTGTCCCAGCCCCATTCCATATGGCAGACTCCCTGACATCCTCTTGGATATTCTGCCTTATCGCGCGTGTATCGCATCGACCAGACCCGCAAGTCAGATCAATTGTCGGAACGCGGCGTCTGCGTGCACGTTGGTCAAGCATACGAAGTCCGGAACAAGGAGCGAAAATGAAACGCAAGACTTTCACCCCGCTACGCGATCAGAACATCAATATGGAGCCGCGTCCCGTCACAACCGATCAGGTCGATGGCGTCATGAACTCCTCTGACGCGCTCGATGTGAAGATGACCAAGCTGAATGATCTTCGCCAGAGCCATGAGGACTGGGCAAACCGTCAGCCGGAAACCGACGGCAAGCCGCTGCTCAGCTATATCGACGAGTCTGTTCAGCGCCTGCTCCACGATGACAAGCTGGAAGACAAGATCGAGACGGCCTGAGACAGTCTCTGACAAGCTGAAATGAAAAAGCCGCGGCGCCTTATGGGTCCGCGGCTTTTTTTAGACATCGAAAGACTGCTAGCCGAGTTTGCAGACGCAGATCTTGTTGCCGTCCGGATCACGGAAATAGGCGCCATAGAAGGTCGGCATACGTTTGCCGGGCTCCCCGTCCGGCGTCGCACCGAGCTCGATCGCCTTCGCATAGGCCTTGTCCACGGTCTCATTGTCCGCGCAGGCGAGCGCCGGCATCACACCATTGCCAACCGTCGCTTCTTTTTCATCATAAGGACCCCCAATCGCCAGCATGGGTTGTCCAGGTCCCGTCCCATAGAAATAGAGCCGGCCATTGTCGAAGAAGCGTTGTGCGCCGATCACCGGCATGAAGCCGTCATAGAATTCGAGGGCCTTCTCGATATTGTTTGACCCCAGCGTCACATAAGCGAGCATCTCAGTCCTCCTTGCTGATTATGGGGTCTCTTGCATCATGGCTTCGATAGCCCGGCAAGCACTTCCCCAGCGCGAATGCTTGACCTTTGCGTGACCGGGTGCTGCAAGGCTGACCGTCAGTTTTACCCAGTGCAGGAGACACACATGGCAGACATCCGTTTTGACAACCAGGTCGCAATCGTCACAGGCGCTGGCGGCGGACTTGGCCGCTGCCACGCCCTAGAACTTGCCCGCCGCGGCGCAAAGGTCGTGGTCAATGACCTCGGAGCCTCGATGGATGGCTCGGGCGGCAGCTCGGAAGCGGCCAATGACGTCGTAAAGGAAATCGAAGCCATGGGCGGCGAAGCCATCGCAAACGGCTCTTCGGTAACCGACGATGCCGGCGTGAAGAAAATGATCGACGACGCCATGAACAAATGGGGCCGCATCGACATCCTGATCGCAAATGCCGGGATCCTGCGCGACAAGTCCTTCTCGAAGATGACGATGGAAGACATCCAGCTTGTCGTCGATGTGCACCTGATGGGTTCATTCAAGCCGATCAAGGCTGCCTGGGACATCATGAAGGAGCAGAATTTCGGCCGTATCGTCGTTACGACGTCCTCAACCGGCCTCTATGGCAATTTCGGGCAGGCCAACTATGGCGCGGCCAAGCTCGGCCTTGTCGGTATGATGAACACGCTGAAGATCGAGGGCGCCAAGAACAACATCAAGATCAACGCCGTCTGCCCGGTCGCTGCGACCCGCATGACAGAAGGTCTTATGCCAGAGGAAGTCCTCGCCCAGCTGAAGCCTGAATATGTGACGCCGGGCGTCATGAACCTCGTCAAGGAAGATGCCCCGACCGGCATGGTTCTTTCGGCTGGTGCCGGTGCCTTCTCCATGGCTGAGATTGTCGAGACCAATGGCGCCTATGTCGGCCAGGGCGACGCCCTCACGGCCGAAGCTGTTGCAGCGAAATGGGATGAGATCACCGACAAGAAAGTGCAGACCCACTTCAATGCCGGCGGTGAGCATGGCCAGAACATCTTCCGCCTGCTGGCTGAAGGCAAGAAAGGCTAGGTCGGCACAATTGCTCGATTGAAAAAGGGGCCATGCCGGCAGCTTGATTTGAGGCTGCAGGCATGGCCCTATCCTTTTGTGACCTGACAAATGATTTGAGGATTCCGATGCGCCTTGCCCTGCTCTGCTCCAGCCTTTTCCTGCTCGCCGCCTGCCAGCCAGCCCCTGTGCCGGACAATAACGGACCGGTTGGCGCGCCTGAAGGCGCACGTGCCGAAGGTGAGATGTGCGGTGGAATCGCGGGCCTGACCTGCGGTGGGGGTCTATATTGCGCCTACCAGGCGGGCGACTGCAGACGCGTGGCCGATAGTGCGGGGACCTGCGCGCCGCGTCCCGAAATGTGTACTCAGCAATATGATCCGGTCTGCGGCTGCGACGGCAAAACGTATGGCAATGCCTGCACGGCGGCCTCTGCGGGTGTCAGTATCGCTTCAAAGGGTGAGTGCTCGGAGAGCCGAACGCGCTAGAGCGCGGCCGCGACACCATCAATGAGACGCCCGAGCGGCTCGGCAATCGGACTGTCTGTCCGGCTGCCATCCTTCGATACGCTGCGGACAACCTGCCTACTGCCCGCCTCCACGGGCGCGACAAGCACGCCCCCACGCGCGAGCTGCGCCATCAAAGCTTCGGGTATCTCACTGACCGCGCCTGTCAGCAGGATACGGTCGAAGGGGGCATGCTCGCGCCAGCCACCAAGACCATCCCCCTGGCGGATATCGACATTGCGCACCTTGAATGCGGCCAGCCGCGTCTTTGCGCGGGTGACCAGCTCCCCATAGCGGTCGATCATCCAGACATGTCTTGCGATCTGGGCAAGAAGCGCGCCGACATATCCGCTTCCAGCTCCGACCAGCAGGTGGCGCTCACCCTGCCCCGCATTCGCCCGAAGCGCGCCGAGCAGCTGGGCAACGACAAGCGGCCTTGGCAGGGTCTGCCCGCAAGGCAGAGGCAGGACGGCATCCTCCTGGGCAAGCTTACGCAGCGAGGCATCCACAAAGGCGCCCCGATCCACCGTCTCCATGGCCGACAGGACTGCATCATCGCGTATGCCTTGCCGGCGCAGCTGCAGGATGAGGCGCGCTGCCCGGAAAGGATCGGCAATCAGGTCTGCCATGTCGCTTTCAGCTTCTCGAGATAGCGGTTGTGGGTGAGGTCCACATGAAGCGGTGTCACAGATATCCGCCCCTCATAGATCGCCCGAAGGTCTGTACCTTCTGGGGGTTGCGAGAGGCGGCCGCGAAAGCCGATCCAGAAATAATCATTGCCGCGCAGATCCTCACGCCGCTCTGTATGAATGATCTGCTCGTCGCGAAAACCCTGGCGCGTAATCTCGATCCCGGCAACGTCGTCCGGCTCTCGGTCCGGGAAATTGATGTTCATGACGACATCGTCCGGCCAGCCCTGGTCGATCAGCGGCTTGATGACCCGGGCGCCCCAGCTCTTCGACGTTTCCCATGGCAGGGAGCCGCGCTCGCGAAAGCTCTGCGCCTGGCTGAGTGCAATAGAGGGTACACCAAGATGCATGCCGAACATGGCCCCTGCGATTGTGCCGGACAGGCTTGTATCTTCGGCAATATTCTGGCCGCGATTGACGCCGGACAAGATAAGGTCCGGTTTGCCGTCCATCAGCTCATGGACGGCCAGCAGCACGCAATCGGTCGGCGTTCCCATCACCGCCCAGCACTTCTCGCGCACCTCGCGCGTGCGCACAGGCTGGGTCAGCGTGATGGAACGCGACTGGCCAGACTGCTCGACCTCAGGCGCCGCGATCCAGATGTCATCGGAAAGCTCACGCGCAATCGACTCCAGAACCGAAAGGCCCGGCGCATGGATACCATCATCATTGGTCAGGAGGATTCTCAAAACGCGTCAGTCCCTTCTTGCCCAAAATCCACTCGGCTCAGCATGAGCAGTCAAAAGCCTACGCCTCGATCACCTCAAGCCCACCCATATACGGCCGAAGCACGGCCGGCACCGCGATGGAGCCGTCTTCGCGCTGATAATTCTCCAGCACAGCAACCAGTGTCCTGCCCACGGCAAGGCCAGAACCGTTCAGCGTATGAACAAATTCAGGCTTCGGCTTCGGATTGTCGCTCCCAGGCGCCGGGCGCCAGCGGGCATTCATCCGCCGAGCCTGAAAGTCCCCGCAATAGGAGCACGAGCTGATCTCGCGATAGGTCTCCTGGCTCGGCAGCCAGACTTCAAGGTCATAGGTCTTGCGCGCGCCGAACCCCATATCGCCGGCACATAGTAGCATGCGGCGATATGGCAGCTCCAGGCGCTCAAGAATGGTCTCGGCGCAGCGCGTCATGCGCTCCAGCTCTTCAAGGCCCTCCGCCTCATCCTTCACGATGGAGACAAGTTCCACCTTGTTGAACTGATGCAGGCGGATCATGCCTTTGGTGTCGCGGCCCGCACTGCCGGCCTCTGAGCGGAAGCATGGCGTGTGCGCCGTCATCCGGCGCGGCAGAAACTCGGCCTCGAGGATGGAGTCGCGCACCGTATTGGTCAGCGAAATCTCAGACGTTGCGATAAGCCACATGCCATCGGTCGTTTCAAACGAGTCCTCGCCAAACTTGGGAAGCTGGCCCGTCCCGACCATGGCCTCCGAACGCACCAGAAAGGGTGGGCTGGTCTCGCGATAACCATGCTCACCCGTCTGAACGTCCAACATGTAATTTGCCAATGCGCGCTCAAGACGCGAAAGCCCGCCCCGCAGGACAACGAAGCGGGAACCGGACATCTTTGCCGCGGCCTCGAAATCCATAAGCCCAAGCGCCTCGCCGAGATCGGCATGGTCTTTCGGCGCAAAGCTCAGCGCGGTCGGCGTGCCCTCCTTCTTCTGCTCGACATTGGCTTCTTCGTCTTCGCCTTCCGGTACATCCGGCAGGGGCAGGTTTGGCAGGCCGAGAAGAAACTCGTCCAGCGCTGCACGGGCCGCAGCTTCCTGTTCACCGGCTGCCTCGATTGTTTCCTTCGCGGCGGCGACTTCGGTGCGGAGCTTTTCAAACTCCGCTTCGTCGCCGCTCGCCTTGGCCTTGCCGACAAGTTTCGATTTGGCGTTACGGGCGCTCTCGGCTTCCTGCTTGTCGGTGATGGCCTGACGCAGCGCCGTGTCATGGGCGAGGATATCATCCACCTTGTCACCCAGTCCGGATGCCCGCCGGTTCCAGGCGTCGCGGAAATGGTCTGGGTTCTCACGGATAGCGCGAATATCGAACATGGATTTGGCCTTCAGGCAGTTCTTCTTTTCCTGCCGATGCGTCTAGTGCAATTGGCGCGCGAGCGGAACCGTCTGAAGTGAGGAGAAGGCCCTTAGCCATCACCTGTATCGATCGCTTCGTCCTCAGCGGCCTTCTTCTCCATCATGGTGACGCACCAGATGGAAATCTCATAGAGGCCGTAGACCGGCACAGCGAGCATTACCTGGGAGATGAGGTCCGGCGGGGTAAAAAAGGCCGCCGACACAAGGATCGCGACGATTGCATATTTGCGGCCGGAGCGCAGCGTGTCGGCGCCGATAATACCTGCACGCCCCATCAGGCTGAGCACAACCGGCAACTGGAAGCTCAGACCAAAAGCCAGCATCAGCGCCATGACGAGAGAGAGATATTCAGAGACCTTGATCTGCGGCGTGATGGCTGCGCGTCCCTGAGCCGCTTCCTGTTCAAACGATAGGGCGAAATTCGAGATCAGCGGCAGCATCACGAAATAGACGAAGAGCGCACCGAGCGTGAAAAGCACCGGGGCCGCGACAAGAAAAGGCAGGACCGTGCCTTTCTCGCGCCTGTAGAGACCGGGCGCCACGAAAGAATAGATCTGCCAGCCCATGATCGGAAATGCCAGAAAGACACCGGCAAAGAGCGACAGTTTCAGCTCCACAAAAAAGACTTCCAGCGGGGCTGTATAGATCAGCTCGAACCGTGTCTCGCCCCTCTCCACTTCGGCCACGCGCACCAGCGGCTCCAGCAGGATATTATAGAGCGGGCGGGCAAGGAAAAAGCAGAGAATAGTCGCCACAGCGAGCGCAGCAATGGACCAGATGAGCCGCGAGCGAAGCTCGATGAGATGATCGAGCAGAGGCGCACGCGTGGCCTCCATCTCCATGTCGTCATCGGTAAAATCCGGCCGCTCGTCTTCACGCATGTCGGCGCTCATGTCGAAGACGCTTTCTTCTGATCCGTCGCATCGCCGGTCTCGCCAGCTTGCGCCGGATCTGTCTCGGCATCCGGGGCCGCGCCCGCAGGCGGCGAAGTCTCCGGAAGCTTGCCAGCGCTCTCGGCTCCTGACTCATCCTTTGACGTCCCGTCCTCGACCACGCCGGGACCGCCTTCCTTGCCGGCCTGCGGCCAGGGATTTTCCATCATGACGCGGCGGTTGATATCGCTCTCGGTCTTCTTGAGCTCATCGACCGCCTCGGTGAGTGCGTTGTCGCGGCGAAGGTCCTGGATTTCCTTGCGCAGCTCATCCAGCTCGGCCTGACGGGCAATGTCGTCGAAGGCAGACTGGAACTCACGCGCCATGGCGCGGCCCTTGGCCACAAACTGGCCGAGCTTGCGCATCATCAACGGCAGGTCTTTTGGACCGACGACAATAAGCGCGACGATCGCCACGAGCATGAACTCGGTAAGGCCAAATTGTGGAAGCATTATGCGCCGGCCTCACTCGCCAATCAGCTGGAGGTCTTCGACTTGTCCTTCTCAGGCGTGACGTTGACCATCTTGTCATCGCTGAGGTGGTGGGACTTTTTGGACTCGTCCTTGTCCTTCCCCTCTTCGTCATCGTCATTCAGGCCCGAGCGAAAGCTTCGCACGCCCTTGGCCATGTCACTCATGATCGAAGAAATACGCCCGCGTCCGCCAAACAGGAGGAGGGCTACGATCAGCACGATAAGAAGCTGCATCCAGCTAGGGGCCATGGAACGTCTCCAGAATTTCTTCTGAACCAGTAGCGCCCAAATCTGTAAGTCTCAATGGGTCACGATCACTCAGTTGGCTCAGTCGTCCTCGCCATCCATGAAATCGGTCATGAATGCACGATCTTCGTGCGGTCCGTCATCATCATTGTCGGCTTCGCTGGCCGGCATGTCGATATCACCCGGATCGAAGTCCGGCGGCACGACATCGGACAGCAGTCCGCCAGCCTCAAGCTCGGCCCGGCCCGGCAGGACATCGAGACTCTCCAGTCCGAAATGCTCAAGAAAGGCATCCGTCGTGCCATAGGTCACCGGACGGCCCGGCGTCTGGCGGCGCCCCTTTATACGCACCCAGCGCGCTTCCATCAGCTGATCGATGGTGCCCTTTGAGACAGCGACGCCGCGCACGGCCTCGATCTCGGCGCGGGTGACCGGTTGGCCATAAGCGATAATGGCAAGCGTCTCGAGCGCGGCCTGTGAAAGTTTCTTCTGCTCCTGACGCTCTTCCACGAAGAGATAGGAGAGATCTTCTGCTGTCTGGAAGCGCCACTTGCCGGCCACCTCCACAAGCGTCACCCCGCGATTGGCATAAGCCGCCTTCAGCGACATCAGGATCGTCGCGGCATCGACGCCCTGCGGCAGCACCTCTGCGACCTGCTCGGCCGAGAGCGGTGCGCCAGCCGCAAACAGGATGGCCTCGGCCCGGCGCAGCGCATCGGACACAATATCCGCGCTGCCGTCCGCTTCACGCCTTAGAAGGTCTTCAGAACGCTTGTACGCAAAGGATAGCTGGCGCACGGCATCACGGATTTCTTCCGGCGCGTCTTCCAGCTTCTCGTTTTCCAGGCGGGGTATCGCGTTCATGCACTCATCCCTTCTGTCTCTTCCTTATGGCCGCGCACATAGAGCGGGCTGAAATGGGCGTCCTGGCGCAGCTCAATATCGCCGTCGCGCGCAAGCTCCAGCGCCGCCGAGAAAACGCTCGCCGTTACCGAACGCGGCGGAATATTCTCAGCGATATCGCTCATGCGGGCGCGCAGTTCTTCAAGGCTCGCCCAGCTGTCGATCAGCTTGCTCAGACTTTTCAGTGAGTCGCGCGCATGCTCCAGCGGCAGGACATATTGGTGCACAACCCTGTGCGGGGCGGCATCCTCACGGCGCTGACGGATGCTGCCGAAGGCCTGCATCAGATGCCAGAGCGATGTGTCGTATTCTGTCGTCTTGATGACCCGCGGCTGCTCGGGCGCGCCGCGCAGGAAGACATCCTGTCCCAGCCGGCCAAGCTCCATCAGCTCATCGCCCGCCTCCCGCATCGCTTCCAGCCGTTTGAGACGAAAAGCGAGACGCGCTGCCATTTCCTCGCCGTCGATCTCGTCATTGGCCGCCTTTTCGGGCTTTGGCAGCAACAGGCGCGACTTCATGAAAGCGAGCCATGCCGCCATGAGCAGATAGTCTGCCGCCAGATCAATGCGCTTCTCGCGCGCGTCCTCAATGAAGCCGATATACTGATTGGCCAGTTCCAGCATTGAGACCTTGAGCAGGTCCACCTTCTGGCGCCGCGCCAGATCGAGCAGCAGATGCAGCGGGCCCTCATATCCATCGATATCGACAGCGAAATAGTCCCCGGCTTCGAGGTCGTCGCGGTCGATCAGGTCGCTGGAGACGAGTTCCGAACTCATGCCTGCATAGCCCCCGCCGTCGGGATCAGGGATTTGAAGCGCTCCCAGCCTGCTTCGATGTCAAAATCCATGGCGCGCTGGGATGCCTGTTCGGCAGCTTCGGCGCGTTCAAGGGCCCGCCCGGACAGCTCCGGCGCGGCCTCGGCAACTTCGGTCATCTCGGCAAGTATGGCCTTGCTGTCCTTCAGAAAGCCGGAACAGTGCAGAAGCATGTCGCAGCCAGCCGCAATCGACGCGTCCGCGCGCTCTGTCAGCGTGCCGCCAAGGGCCTGCATGCCAAGATCGTCCGTCATAAGCAGACCATCAAACCCGATTCGGCCCCGGATGACTTCATTAATCATGACTGGGGAGACAGTTGCCGCGCGGCCTTCATCGAAATGATCGTAGGAAATATGCGCCGTCATCGCCATTGGCGCGTGCCGGACATGGTGGAAAGCGGCAAAATCCGAGGAGAGCTCATCCTCGCCCGCCGTGACGCGCGGAAGCTCCATATGACTGTCCGCCATGGCCCGGCCATGCCCGGGAATATGCTTGATGACCCCGGCGACGCCGCCATCCTCCAGCCCTTTAAGCGCTGCAGTCGCAATCGCGCCAATCGTGTCGGGATCGGTGCCGAAGGCACGGTCGCCGATGATATCGTGGGCGCCGGGTTGTGGAAGATCGCAGACGGGCGCGCAGTCGGCATGAATGCCCATGGAGGAAAGCTCATATGCCATCAGCCGGTGTCCGAGCCATGTGGCCTCCAGCCCAAGCTCCGGATCACGCGCATACAGCGCTCCATAGGCCTTACCGCTCGGGAAAAGCGGCCATTCAGGGGCCGTGAGCCGCGCCACACGCCCACCCTCCTGATCGATGAAGATCAGGATTTCGCGGCCCACCGCGTCCCAGATATCCTGCACACAACGGATGACCTGGTCACGCGACTGGCAGGACCGCCCCATCAGGATCACGCCCCATGGCTTCTGCTCTGAAAAAAGGGCCGCTTCCTCCTTTTGAAGAACCGGCCCCGAAATGCTCAATATACAAGCCTTGTTGGTCATGACGTCTCGCGAATGATGATACAGTCTCCACCCGCCTGTTTATAGGATTCGCAGAATTCCCCTGCATCCGCGCGTGTGGCGAACCGCCCTGCCCGGACCCGGAAAAAGATGCCGTCAGCGCCGAGGTCGGCGCGTTCAATTAGTTTCTGCGCGCCGGAAAAGATGTCCGGATGGCGGCTGGATACGCGCTGCCAGGCCTCGTCAGCCGCGGCTTGTGTGCGCACGGCAGAAATCTGCACCAGGAATTCACCGCCCGCTGCAAAGGCAAAACGGCCATTGCCTTGCCCCTGCAGCGCCGGGCGCGGCTCTGGCGCTGTCTCTTCGACGGGGGGCGCCTCATCGACATCGGCAACCGAATGCTGCGTGGGCGGGGTATCGCCAGAAGGCTCTTTCAGCGGTGGCAGGTCCTCGCTTTCCACATCGGCCGGTGCGACGCCGCTCTCGCCCGCGGAGGAGGACGGACGAAGATCGCGCGGCGGGCCAGCCAGAAGGGCCATCTCGCGCTGTGCGGCGACAGGCTGGGACTCCGGCGGACGCGTTGATCCGTCAATCGTGTCATAGAGCCGGCGGTCAAGGTCATCGATCTCAATGCCGCCCGGGTCATCCGGCGCATGCTTGTAGGGCTCGGTGTCGGCCATCACCATGGGCAGCTCACCGTCCTCTTCGCGCACGCCCTGGCGATAGGTGTTCCAGACGACGGCAGCGAAGACGATAAGCACGCCGATGGCGAGCGCGAGGATCAGCGGGCCGCGTCCGGAGTCGTCGTCGCGGATATCAGCCCCGCGATATTCGTCCTCATAGGATGCGAAATCATATCTTCTGTCCTGGCTCATCGTGCCTGACCCTTCATCGCCGCTATCATTGGTTAAGAAATTGCCACCGCTTTGTTAATGATACTTGAATGGAGCTGGTCGCGCATCCCGCAATTGCTCACACCATGCCCTCCAGCGTGAACAGTTTGCGGTGCAGGTCGATCGCATAATTGTCTGTCATTCCAGCGATATAGTCACAGACAAGACGCGCCCGCCGGGCTTCTGGCGCCTGTTCTGCATCCTGCCGCAGCGGTGGGGGCAGTATGTCGGGCTCTGCTAGGAACAGCTCGAACAACTCCTTCAGCACGCGCTTTGCCTGGCTGCGCATGCGGTTCACCTTGTAATGCTTGTACATCCGTTCAAACAGGAAGGCCCGCAAGGCCCTCTGCTGGCGGTCGAAATCCTCAGAAAAGGCCACAAGCGGTTCTGGCAGCGCGCGCACTTCTGTGGCCGACTGGGGCTGGTATTGCGCCACGCGGCGCTCGGTCTCCTCAATCAGGTCCCCGATCCAGAGCCCGATGAGGCGCCGTACCGCCTCATACACCGTGCGCTGGGTATCGAGGACCGGATGCTCGATACGCACCGACCGGAAGACGTCACCGACCAGCGGCAGGTGCAGCATGTCATCTATGGTGAAGAGACCCGCAGCAATGCCATCGTCAATATCGTGGTTGTTATAGGCGATATCGTCGGCGAGCGCGGCGATCTGCGCCTCCACGCCGGCAAACTGATCCACTTCCAGCCGTTCCAGCTGGGCAAAATCGCGGAAAGCTGCGGGCAGCGCTGAAATCGGTGTGCCGTCTGTCACAAGGGGGCCATTATGCTTCACAAGCCCTTCCAGCATTTCCCAGGTGAGGTTCAGCCCGTCAAAATTCGGATAGCGCTGCTCCAGCCGCGTCACCACACGCAGGGTCTGGGCATTGTGGTCGAACCCCTCATAGGTCTCCATACAGGCATCGAGCTGGTCCTCGCCCGCATGGCCGAAGGGCGGATGGCCAAGATCGTGCGCCAGAGCCATCGCCTCGGCCAGATCCTCATCAACGCCCAGCCTGCGCGCGACAGAGCGGGCAATCTGCGCCACTTCCAGCGAGTGGGTGAGCCGCGTACGGTAATGATCGCCCTCATGGGCCACAAAAACCTGCGTTTTCTGCTTCAATCGCCGGAATCCGGACGAATGAATGATCCGGTCCCGGTCTCGCTGAAACGGCGTGCGGGTCGCAGATTCAGCCTCATCATGAAACCGGCCGCGCGAATTTTCCCACAGTGTCGCAAACACAGCTCTCTTTTCTGGGAGCGCAGGTTTACCTATCTTGTGTTCCATGACCGACGTCACCCTTTCAGAGAATGCTGCCCGGCGCATTAATGCGATTCTGGCGAAACAGTCCGGCAAGGACTACCTTCGCGTCTCCGTCGAAGGTGGGGGCTGTTCGGGCTTTTCCTACAAGTTCGACCTTGAGGACACGAAGAATGACGATGACATCGTCGTTGAGCGCGACGGCGCACGGGTCCTTGTGGATGAGATGAGCCTGGAATTCATGCGCGGGTCTGAAATCGACTTTTCGACCGAGCTGATCGGCGCCGCTTTCAAGATCAACAATCCGAACGCCACCGCCGCCTGTGGCTGCGGCACCAGCTTTTCGCTCTGATCTGAAGACGCGTGATTTTCTGTAAAAATCCGTAACTCTTGGAACACGCCCGGCGTGTGATGGTTTGTTCTGCCACAACATCTACAGGCAAAAGGGCTTGTAGAGAACGCAAGTTCAGGAGGCAGAACGCCATGACACTTTCCAAAACACTTCTGCGAAATTCAACGCTCGCTGCAGGCGCAACCATGCTGTTGGCAGGTGCACCCGCTTTCGCCGATCACCACAAGGAAGATGGCGCCTACAAGGCCGGCGACCACGAGATCGAGCATGTTGCCGATGCAAAAGCCACGCTCGCTCACTGCCGCGAGGTCGCCGAGACCTGCAGCGCCGATATCGATGGCGCAGCCGGGGTCCTCGTTTTCCCCGAAGTCTGGAAAGCCGACCTGATCGTTGGCGGCGCTGGCGGTGAAGGCGTCCTCTTCATCGATGGCGAGCCGCAAGGCCAGTATTATATCGGCAAAGGCTCCGTTGGCCTGCAAGCCGGTGTCGACCAGTCAGAAATGGTCTACGTTTTCCGCGAGCAGGATGCTCTTGACGAGCTGATGGATGGCGACGAATGGGAAATGGGCGCCGCTGCCGGTGCAACCGTCGTTGAAGCCGACGCCAATGCCATGGCGGCAACTGGCGATCCGCGCATCTACATCCTCAATGCTGAAGGCCTGAACGCCGAACTCAGCATCAGCGCCCTGCGCATCTGGCAGGACGACGATCCGGAAGCCGACGATGATGACGACATGGACGACGTCGATATGGATATTGATGACGACGATGACATGGATCACATGATGCATGACGATGACGACATGGATATGGACGACGACGACTAGTCCATTCGTCCCTCATCAATCCTGCGAAGGGCGCTCCAGCTGAGCGCCCTTCTTTTTTGGGCGGCGCCTAGTGCTCTCTTGGGGTCCAGTCGCTTTCGTCGGTGCGGCGGCTGAGACGCAGGGCAAGCCCGACCGCCACGCCCACACCAATCGCCACGGTCAGGTCCACCAGCACTGTCAGCACCATGGTCAGCATCATGAGCGCCAGATCACTCTTGCCGGCGCGGACATATTCTCCCCATTTGTGCGGCTCACTCATATTCCACGCCGTCATTGCCAGAAGGGCGGCCAGCGCCGGCATGGCGAGATAGCCCGCCAGCGGTGCTGCAACCAGCATGATCAGGAGGATCACCAGCGCATGCACAATGCCGGCGACCGGTGTCTTGCCGCCTGCGCGCACATTGGTAGCCGTCCGGGCGATGGCGCCTGTCGCGGGCAGGCCGCCAAACAGCGATGAAGCAAGGTTCGCAGCGCCCTGTGCCGTCAGCTCTGCATTCGGGCGGTGGTGACCGCCGATCATCCGGTCTGCAACCATGGCCGAAAGAAGTGATTCCACGCCTGCCAGGAAGGCGATGATAATGGCAGAGGGCAGAAGCTCGACCAGCCGGCCCCAGCTTATCTCTGGCAAGTGCGGCATGGGCAGATGGTTGGGCAGTGCACCAAACCGCGAATAGAGCGTGTCTACGGGCAAGTTCATGAACGCGACAGCTGCCGACCCAAGCCCGACCGCCACGATCAGACCGGGATATTTCGGAGCCGCCTTGCGCAGCACGATGATCAGGACAAGGGTCACAAGGGCGATAGCGAGGGCGGCGAGGCTCGCCGTTTCCCGCGCCTCCCAGAGTACAGGCAGCTTTTCGATGAAGTCAGCCGGCACATTGGATACCGTCAGCCCGAAGAAGTCGCTGATCTGGCTGGTCGCGATGATGATTGCGATGCCGATGGTAAAGCCGTTCACGACAGCTTCCGGAATGAAGGCGATGAGGCGCCCTGCCCTGAACCAGCCGGCCACCAGCAGGATGAGCCCCGCCATGAAGGTCGCAAGGACCAGGCCGTCATAGCCATGGTCGGCAATGACCCCGAAGACCACAACGATGAACGCCCCTGTCGGCCCGCCGATCTGCACGCGCGAACCGCCGAGCAGCGAAATCATGAAGCCCCCGACGATGGCCGTCACCAGCCCTTTGGCGGGGTCTGCGCCCGAGGCGATGGCAATGGCGAGGCTGAGCGGCATTGCGACCATGGCAACGGTGGCACCGGCCATCAGGTCGGACAGAAAAATCGACCAGGAATAGTCCTTTATCGTGGTCAGTATCTTGGGCTTGCGCATGGGACAGGGCCGTTAGCACGATCAGTTTGCGCCGAACACTGCGGCTGAGGCCCGCACCTTGCTCGAAAGGGGCTTCCCTTCCCCGGCGTCGGTTTCCTAAGTGTGATTTTGAAAGCCCTAATGGAGACCCAAGATGGACGTATCGCAGGCCGTGGACCAGCGCATTTCGACGCGCGCCTTTCTCGACAAGAAGATTTCAGCCGATGAGGTTCGCGACTGGCTGACCGCCGCGCAGCGCGCGCCGTCCGGCGGCAACCTCCAGCCCTGGCGGGTGATCGCCGTCGCGGGCGAGGAAAAGCAGGCCGTGATTGATCTTGCGCAGAAAAAGCTCGCTGGAAATCCGCGCGGCGAGCCGACCGACCGGCCGATCTACCCGGCCGATCTCTGGGAGCCGCACAATGCGCGCCGCTTCCGTGTCGGGGAGATGATGTATGAGAAGCTGGGCATTCCGCGCGACGACAAAGCCCAGCGAATTCAATGGTTTTCGCGCAATTTCCGGTTCTTCGATGCGCCGCTGGGTGTCTTTTTCGTGATTGATGAGCGTATGGGTCACGGCCAGTGGGCCCATACCGGCATGTTCATGCAGACCCTCGCCCTGCTGGCCGAAGAGCGCGGCTGGGGCAGCTGTTTTCAGGAGTGCTGGGGCATCCTGCGGCCGACGCTGAAACAGCATTTCGGGCTTGGCGAGACAGAGATGGTCTATTGCGGCATGTCTGTCGGCTACCCCGATCCAGACCATCCGGTGAACCAGCTTCGCGCCGAGCGCGCGGATGTCGATGAGTTCGCCGAGCTCAAGGGATTCTAGGCAGACTTTCCGGCGGGGATGCCCAGATACTGTGCGACCGGAATATCGGGCGGATTCTGTCAGAAATCACGGTGCACCGGCGGTGCATGGACGGTGTCTGGGCGGTGTTTTGAGAGGCCATCGCCTGCGAGCTTGACGGTTCTCGAAAAGCGACATATCGTTTTTCGATGAGAAACGCGCATGATTACAGCCCCGGCGATGTCGTCTCCGTCCGTTTCGGGGGCGTGTTCCGCCATTATGGCATTGTCACCTATGGCGGCCGTGTCATTTCCAACAGCCGCGCCGGCGGCGGCGTGATCAACCAGACGCTGGAAGCGTTCGCGAATGGACGCCCGGTGCGCAATCATGGCTGGCGCGAGGGAAGCGACTACCTCGCCCTTGAGCGCGCGCAAAAGCGCCTTGGCGGCGACTATCACCTCACCGGCTCGAACTGCGTCCACTTCGTGCGCCACGCCAGAAGCCGCAAACCCACCGCGACACAGATCGCACGCGGTACGTTCGAAGCGTTCCGCGACATGCTGGGCCCACCGCGTAAACGCTGGTAGCGCACCCTTCCCTATTCCGGTTGAGGTGCGCTGGCCCAGGCAATGGCAGCTTTCAGCCGCCCGACCGGCAGGACACCCTCACGGTCGGCGAAGTTCTGGAACTGGCGCAATGTCTCGCGACCGCCCGGCCGATAGACAATGCGAAGTTCGGCTTCCGGCGCCAGCGCCAGCAGATCACGCGTGCGGGCCTGGTCGAGAACGAACGCGCCCTCTGCCATGAAGTTGTTGCCGCCAGAGCGCACGGCCACCTCCATCTCCACCGGCTCCATCCCGTCGGCGCGGATCTCAACGGCATCGGCCGCCCCCGACAAGTCGACCGACAGCGTGCCGTCATCATGGGCGTAGAGCTTTCCTTGAGCCCCAAGCGCGCCTTCCGTGGTCAGCGGCACACCGACCAGCCGGCCAGTACCTCCGACCGGCGTGCGATAGGCCGAGACCGGGAATTCATCGAAATCCTCGAAAGCGAAATAGCGATAGGATGTCCATGGTCCGAATTCGGCGATACTCGTCTTCTCACCTGCGGCCGTTTTCTCTTCCAGCGTCTTCCGGCTCTTCCAGGCATAGGCAGGCTCAAGATCGGGCGAGTAACCGTTCGCCGCGCATTGCGCCTCCATCCCTTCCGCCATGTTCGCGCTCATCTCTTCAAGCTGCGGGCGGTATTTCAGGCTTTCATAGCGCGCCAGAACCTCCTGACGGATCGCCGTCATTTCAGACCGCGTGAGACTTGCGCCATCCGGGCCAACCGCGCAGGAGGCAATGGCATCTGACATGGCGCCGGGCGACGCGAGAACGCTGTCGCCATACACCTGGGCCTGCGCAACGAGGTCCCATTTGTCTTCATTGGCGTCGCGCGACAGACACCCCTGCCACTGCTCTGCCGCAACGCCCCTTACCCGTGCCTCCTCAGCGGCCACCCCGTCCGGATTATAACGCGATCTCAGCACGCCGAGCATGGCCGAGTTCAGCTGAGAAACGGCTTCGCGCTGAAGATGCGAGAAGACCTGACATTCATCGTCGACTTCGAGACCATAGCTGGTGGTCAGGAAGACAGAGAGCTGCGGATCCTGTTGCGGGCTGGTCTGAGCGATAGTCAGACAAGGCAAAGTCGCTGCCGCAGCTGCGGCGAGCAGGAAATTGAGCGATTTCATTGGTGTGTCCCCGGTATACTGTATACGTCCCAGCATGATTTAGAGCGTGAGCCGCAGCGCCGGGCAAGACAAATCGGGAAAAAACCTGCCGCCTAGCCTTTCCAGTTTTTCGGGGCTTTGCCGTGCTTGCCGGTGCTCTGCCACTGGGCCTCTTCAGCCTTGTTGGCGAGCTGCAGATTGAACAGCGTCGCCTTGAACGGGGGCAGCAGCGCAAGCGCAGCGCCGATCATGGCGCCAATCAGGACCACGAAGAGCAGAAGTTTGAGCCAGATCGCCATCTCCAGCATCGGCAGGATGAAGTAGAATGGCGCGAAAAAGATCATGATCAGGAAGCCGACGAAGAAGGCCGGGCCATCGGCGGTATCGGCGGACCTGAAGTCTTGCCCACAGACCTCACACTCATCACGAAAGACGAGATAACGCGAGAAGAGCCTGCCTTCGCCGCAGGTTGGGCAACGGCGCTTGAGTCCGCGGATGATGGGCTGCTTTGACATGGCCCTTATCTGGCGACATCACGCCGTTCGCGATAGTGCGACGCGACCGCGCATCAGCCCTGATCTGCGCCGTGGCCTGTGGCATGGGCCTCACCAGCCGGGCGTTTCTTGCGGGCGATCAGGTTCAGCACCTCGACAAAGACCGAGAAAGCCATGGCCGCATAGATATAGCCCTTGGGCACATGGACGCCGAAGCCGTCCGCGATGAGCACCATGCCGATCATCAGCAGGAAGGCGAGCGCCAGCATCACGACGGTGGGATTGGCATTGATGAAGCGTGCCAGCGGGCCGGCCGACAGCAGCATGACAAGCACCGCCACAACGACAGCCACCACCATGATCGGCAGGTGATCGGTCATCCCGACAGCGGTCAGGATGGAGTCGATCGAGAAAACCATGTCGAGCAGGATGATCTGCACAATGGCGCTGGTGAAACCCAGCCCGGCCTTGCCGCCGCTGAAGACTGTCTCGCTCGGCTCAGGATCGATATTGTGGTGAATCTCTGTCGTGGCTTTCCAGACAAGGAAAAGCCCGCCTGCGATAAGAATGATGTCGCGCCAAGAGAAAGCTGTCTCGAACGTCACCTCGCCATGTTCCCCGGGCGGTCCGGAGATGCCGAGGTCGATGACAGGCGCCGTCAAACCAACGATCCAGGCGATCCCGGCAAGGAGGACAAGGCGGAGAACAAGCGCAAGGCCGATACCGATGCGCCGGGCCGCAGGACGCTGCTTTTCCGGGAGCTTGTTGGTGAGGATGGAGATGAAGACGAGATTGTCTATGCCGAGAACAATCTCCAGCACGATCAGCGTTGCGAGAGCTGCCCAGGCTTCGGGCGTTGCAAACACAGAAAGAAAATCAGCCAATTCTATCCCCTGCTGTCACCATACAGAGTAGAAAGCCTGCGAAGCGGCACCGGGTTCCGGAAAGCGTTCTCTTGGCTGCCGCAGCGGCAGCGATCTAGCTTGCGCGCCAGACACAGAGCCGATTCCGGTGAGAGGGAGAGTTAGAACATGGATTACGAGACCGTCGTTCGCGAGCGCCGCAGCATCCGGGGCTACAAGAAGAAACCCGTCCCGAAGGCGCTAGTGCGCGAGGTGCTGGAGATCGCCATGCGGGCGCCTACCTCGCTGAATACCCAGCCCTGGAATTTCTATGTCGTCTCTGGCGAGGTGCTGGACAAGATCCGCGAGGGAAATGTGGAACGCAATGTCGCCGGCGTGCCGGACAGCCGCGAGTTCCGCATGGGGCCCGGCTATGAGGGGGTTCACCGCGAACGCCAGATCGAGATCGCCAAACAGCTCTTCGCTGTGATGGGCATCGAGCGCCACGACAAGGAAGCGCGCATGGACTGGGTGCTGCGCGGCTTTCGCCAGTTCGACGCGCCGGTTTCCATCGTGGTGACCTATGACAAGTCGATCCAGGGCAGCGACATCGCGCCGTTCGACTGTGGCGGCGTGGTCAACTGTATCGTCAATACGGCCTGGTCGAAGGGGCTTGGCTGCGTCATCAACAGCCAGGGCATCATGCAGAGCCCGGTTGTGCGCGAGCATGCGAGAATCCCGGACGATCAGGTTATCCAGACCTGTATCGCCATGGGTTGGCCAGACGATGATTTCCCGGCAAATTCCGTGGTTTCCCACCGCAAGTCCGTTGACGAGGCAGCGACCTTCCTCGGTTTCGACGACTAGTCGGGCACGGTGTCGTCATCGCTGGTATGGGACGCCCCAAGCTTCCAGATGGCCGCGATGAAGACACCCTTGGAGCGCGGCAGAAGGGCGAGACACAGACCCACCGCCAGCACGCACATGAGCGCGGTGCTGAGCCAGAGCGGCAAGGCATCGCTCATGAAGAGAAGCGCCAGAAACGGGGCAAGAAGGTGGCCGACCACGAGAAGCGTTAGCCAGGGCGGGCCGTCATCTGCGCGGATCTCGCCGATTGGCAGGCCACACGTCTCGCAGTCGTCCACGGGCTGCAGGTAACCGGCGAGCAGCCTGCCCTGCCCGCACTTCGGACAACGCAGTTTCAGCCCCCGCACCAGTGCGGCGCCGAGGGTCGGGCTGGCTTCATTCGATGACGTCATCAGGCCTTCAGTCTTTTGCTCGCGAGGCCGTCTGTTGCGCCTTTTGGGGCCCGCTGCCCATGTGTGACAGCGCCGCAGGCAGCTGAGCTGTTTTGGATATTTCGTTTCAGGCGGGGGGCGGCCAGCCGGGCGGCTCTGGAACCCTGACGCGGTCCGGCGGCTTGATTCAGCAAGCAGACAATGAGGACATGGACGATGGCATTCTCCTTCAGGCCCGGCGAGGAAAGCGCTGAAGACGGGCTGAAACGTATCGGCCGCAGCCAGATCGAATCCGGACTGGACGAATTGCGCGACGAGGAGCTTGTGCAGGCCGAAAAGGTCCATCAGGTCCGCAAGCGGTGCAAGAAGATGCGCGGCCTGCTGCGCCTCGTCCGGCCAGCTTTCGGGGCCTACAAGGCAGAGAATACCTGCTTTCGCGATGCGGCCCGGACCCTGTCCGGTGTACGCGACCGCACGGCCGTCCTTGAAACCCTTGATGAGCTTGAAGCGCATTTTGATGCCGAGCTGAAAAAAGCGGCCCTTCGCCCGCTGCGGACGAGGCTGGAGGCGGCGCACGCCAGGCTGGACGAGACGGAAGTGGAAGAAAAGCTCGCCGATATGCGGCTTGTCTTTCGCGAGGCGCTGGACCGGGTGGAAAGCTGGACGCTGGACGGCAATGGCGCCGAGGCGATCTCTAAAGGGGCGGCCAAGACCTACAAACGCGCTGTGAAAACGATGGAAGCGGCCGCCGGGTCAGGAGAGGCAGACGCGTTTCATGACTGGCGCAAGCGGACGAAATACCACTGGTACCACCTGCGACTGATGCGAAAAGCCTGGCCCGATGTGCTTGGTGCCTATGCCGATCAGGCCCATGCGCTGTCCAGCCTTCTGGGCGATCATCATGACATGGCCGTGCTGACAGAGACCGCGCGTGACCATCTTGGTGAAGAAGATGAGACGTATGAACTCCTCGCCGGACTTTGCCATACACGCATGACAATAATCGCCGACGAGGCATTGTCGCTCGGCGAGCGGCTCTTCTGTGAGGACAAGGGCGCGTTCAGGCAGCGGACCGGCGCGATCTGGGCGGCGGCCGTCTCAGATGCGGCCTGACATCACAGCCCGCAGGACGCAGAGGCGTTTGGCGAGCGGGCCCGGCGGGACGGCGCGCCTGTAGAGCTTGCGCAGGCGGAAATGGGCAAGGGCAGGCCTGATCGTGGGCTCCACACGATGCGGGGCCGGGCTTTCCGTAACCGCTTCGCCCCGGCGCCGGGCGGCAAAGACAGGGGCAAGCGTGGCTATGATCTCGTTCGCGGATGTGTCCGGATGCACGATCTGGACGGCAAGCGATGCGATCTGCGCTTCGGGTTCGAGGCTTCGGTCCCCGTCTTCGAAGGCGTTTTCGTACGCATCGACGACCGATTGCAGCTTTTCTGCCGTGACGTCTGTTTTTTCGAGAAGTTCTGCGACGGCGGCCACAACATCATGGGCGCGGGGCGGCTGGCCTGCGGCAAGTTCGTCCAGCGCGTCACGCCACCACTGAAACCGGATCGCGCCCAGAGCCGGCTCTGTCACGATCAATCTGACGCGCGCCAGCTCCCAGCAAAAGCCATAAAACGCGACGAGATGATGACGCGCCGGCAATGGCGCATAGCGCGAGGAAAGCCAGCGGTCTTCGTCGCCTGTGCGCAGCCTTCGGTCGATATTTGCCCAGATTTCAGGGCCGGGCGGGGTGGAACTCATCGTCATCTCAACCATATCTGTTGCGAGAAGCCAGAATAAAGCTGGCAGTACAGCAAGGAGTGACCCAATGGCATTTGAACTTCCCCCCCTTCCCTATTCCCGTGACGCACTGTCCCCGCATATCTCTGAAGAGACGCTGAACTACCATTATGGCAAGCACCATCAGAAATATGTCGACAACCTCAACGGCCTGATCAAGGACACGCCGCACGCCGATGCGCCGCTGGAAAAGATCATCAAGGATGCGTCCGGCGACGATTCCAAGGCGGGCCTTTTCAACAATGCCGCGCAGGTCTGGAACCACACCTTCTACTGGCATTCCATGAAGCCGGGCGGCGGCGGCAAGCCGAGCGGCACGATCGCCAAGAAGATCGACGAGGATTTCGGCTCCTATGAGGACTTTGCCAAAGAGTTCAAGGCAGCTGGCGGCGGGCAGTTCGGCTCCGGCTGGGCTTGGCTTGTCCTGAAAGACGGCAAGCTCGGTATCCGCAAGACGCCGAACGCCGAAACGCCTGTCACCGAGGACGGCGCGACCCCGCTCCTGACCATGGATGTCTGGGAGCACGCCTATTACCTCGATTACCAGAATGCGCGTCCTGACTACATGCAGGCCTTTCTGGACAATCTGATCAATTGGGACTTCGTGAACCAGAACCTCGCCGACGCGAGCTAGTTTCCGGTTCGATCCACAGTATTGGATGGCCCGTCTTCCTCAGAAGGCGGGCCATTTCTTATGCGCGGCAGCCAGACCCTTTCGCAACTGCGGAAATTCGGCTATGGCGGCGCCATATGTTCTTCCGGGCATGGAAAAGCGCCCGGTCCATAGCCGTCATACGGACGGCTCTTCACCGAGCGTATTTTACCATCCTCCCGAAAGAGACCAATTTGACCGATACAGAAAACGACATTCCGAAAACGACCTTTGCCGCACTTGGGCTGGGTCCGAAAATCCTGCAATCCATTGAAGAAGCCGGCTATGACACGCCGACGCCGATCCAGGCAAAGGCGATTCCGCAGGTCCTGCTGGGCGGCGACGTGACCGGCATTGCCCAGACCGGCACCGGCAAGACGGCGGCCTTCGTTCTGCCGATGATCCACCGGCTGGAGCGCGGGCGCGCCAGAGCGCGCATGCCGCGCACGCTGATCCTCGCGCCGACGCGTGAGCTCGCCGCGCAGGTGGCAGAGAATTTCGAGAAGTATGGCAAGAATCTGAAGCTTGAAATGGCGCTGCTGATTGGCGGCGTTTCGTTCAAGGAGCAGGAACAGAAGCTGATGCGCGGTGTCGACGTGCTGATCGCGACGCCCGGCCGCCTGATCGACCAGTTCGAGCGCGGCAAGATCCTGCTGACCGGCGTTGAAATCCTCGTCATCGACGAAGCCGACCGGATGCTCGACATGGGCTTCATTCCGGACATCGAGAAGATTTGCGCCCTGCTGCCGCCGCGCCGCCAGACGCTGCTTTTCTCTGCGACCATGCCGCCGGAGATCAACAAGCTCGCCCAGCGCTTCCAGAAGGACCCGATGAAGATCGAGGTTGCCCGTCAGGCGCAGACGGCCGAGACGATCACGCAATATGTGGTCAAGCTGTCGCGCAATGACGACAAAGCCAAGCGGACCGCGCTGCGCCGCATCATCGAAGCGCGCGATGTGAAGAACGGCATCGTCTTCTGTAACCGGAAACGCAATGTCGATATCGTGGTCAAATCGCTAAACAAACACGGCTTCGATGCCGCCGCCATTCATGGCGATCTGCCGCAGGCCTACCGGACACAGACGCTGGACCGGTTCCGCGACGGTGATTTGAAACTTCTGGTGGCGTCAGATGTGGCCGCGCGCGGTCTGGATGTGCCGGCCGTGTCCCACGTCTTCAACTATGCCCCGCCTCCCAAGGATGAGGACTATGTCCACCGCATCGGCCGCACGGGCCGCGCCGGACGCGAAGGCGAGAGTGTGACCATCGTCACGCCAGAGGACGAGAAGTCCTGGGAAGGCGTGCTGAAACTCATCGATCAGGAGGTCAAGGACCTCGAGATTCCGGGTCTGGCCGAGGAGATCGAAAACCTTCCGGAAGACACAGGCGGGCGTGGACGCGGCCGGGGCCGTGGCCGCAGCAACTCAGGCCGTGACAGCGATGGACGCAGTGGGGGACGCTCACGCGGCGGCCGCTCACGCAGCCGGAATGAGAGCGTCGAAGACACCTCCGACAAGAAGAGCGAAGCGCCGGCAAAGGCGAAGACGAAGGATGACACCAAGCCGGAGTCCAAGCCGAAGCCGTCACGCGGCAATCAGGATGAGAGCAAACCGAAATCCGGCCGCCGCTCCGGCTCAAAGGGCAAGTCCCGCAAGGACGACCTCCAGCCCGCCGCCGACGGCGTGCGCGGTTTCGGCAATGACGTTCCGGATTTCCTGAAGCGATAAAAGTTTCCCTCCACCTAAGGTTTCCTGTTGCAAGCCAGCAAGAGGGGACCTAGGAAAGCGACCTCAGGGCACGTTAACTTGAGGGGCTTGAGGGCGTTGATCTGTAAACTGATGATGTCAGTGCTTGCTGCAGCAAGCATCGCATATGCGAGCCACGCACAAAGAATTCAGCCGCCGGTTGAGACGTACGGACGCCTACCAAGCGTGATTGATGCGGAGATCTCGCCGGACGGAACAAAGGTCGCATTTCTCAAACAAATCGGGGACGGACGGGAAGTCCAAGTCTACGATTTGGCAAACAGAACCTACACACACAGATTTGACGCAAGTCATCTTGAGACCAGAAACATTGAATTTGGTGACAGTGACCACGTCCTTCTTTTCGCGTCAGCGGCGGCGGGGCCAAAGCGGTCCTGGAACCGGCGCGCTGAACTGGACGCGGTCATCGCGCTGAGTCTCAAGACCGAGAGGACGATCGGTCTTCTGTCTCGTGAAGATCGCATACTTCCCTATCAGCTTGATCTTGGGGATATTGTCGGACGTCTCGATAATGGGCAGCTGCTTATCCCCGCCTATGTCGGCAACAAGGGCGGCGCGATACGGCGCAACCTGCTGCGCGCCGACCCGGATTCCGGGCGTGGCTTCACGCATGGGACTGGAGAATTCGACACACAGGAGTGGTATGTCGACCGTTCAGGCAGTCCGCTCGTTCGTGAGAAATACGACTTCAAGACCCACGACTTCGCGCTGGAAGTTCATCAGAATGGAAAATGGAAGAGCTTCTATTCCGAACGCGGCGCTGTGGAATATCCGCTGCTAACGGAGGCCGTTACCGAGAATGGGGACGGTCTTTACTTCCGTGATTATCTGGAAAGGGCAGGCAGCTACGGTGATCTGTCGGTCATTCGATTTGACGGAAGTATCGAACGCGGTCTGCCAGGCGATATTGACCATATCCTGACAGACAAAAACCGACACGCGCTGGCTTTCCAATATGCGGGCGCTTCACCGACCTATCGTTTTGTCGATGACACGCTAGGCGAGAACTACGGGACAGTGCGGACAAATCTTCCCGGTGCAACGATACTCATCTCCTCCTGGTCAGAGGACCGAACGCGCGTTCTCTATCGCGTCTTTGATGGCACTCAGGTGGATTATCTGATGCTTTACGACAGCGAGACGGGAAAAGCGCTCAGGCTGGCCTCAGTGCGTGAGGACATTCCTGCAGAGGCGGTGGGGCGCGTCTACACTGTAAACTACCCGGCGGCAGACGGAACACAGCTCTCTGCGACCTTGACACTGCCGCCCGGCAAACCCCTTGAGGCAGGTCTAAAACTGCCAATGATCGTGCAGCCGTTTGTAAGCGTCCTTGCTACGGACCATCAGGATTTCAACTGGCTCGGCCAGTTCTTCGCCAGCCGCGGCTATGTAGTCATGCAGCCAAGCATGCGCGGCAAGAGCATCTTCGGCGGCGCTTACATATCCGAGGAGGACGAAGACAGCCGGCAGGTCCAGCTTGAGGATATCGAAGCGGGCGTCCGGGCCATGGTTGCTGACGGCATCGCCGATCCAGAACGCATTTGCGCCGTCGGGCTATCGGATGGCGGCTTCACCGCACTCATGAGTGTGGCTGCTTACCCCGACCTTTTTGCGTGTGCGGCCTCTTATGGCGCTGTGACCAATCTCGCCACACTGCTTCAGGACTATCAGAACCGTTATTTGGATGATCAGATAAATGCGGGTTGGCAACGACTTATAGGCTCGACTGACCGGCACGTTCTTGAGGCAGCTTCGCCTATGGGTAATCTGGATTCCATCGACGCGCCTCTCCTTCTCATTCACGGAGATGAGGATCTTACAGTGCCGCCCTCCCAAAGCAGGCGTATGACACAGGCGCTAGAGACTGCAGACAAGGCGGTGGAGCTGATCATCCTCGACAAGGGAGACCACTGGCTATCGGAGAGCGAAACGCGGCTCGCTGCGTTGAAAGCGTTTTCGCGTTTTGTCGACAGGCATATCGGTGCTGGACAGCCCGCGCCCTGAAACCAGGGCGCGGGTTAACAAGTTTCCGACCGCCTCTATTTCTTCAGGCGGCCTGAGACGAGCTTGCGGTATTTTTCGCCATAGGGTGGACGGGCAACAGCCATGAGGTCGGCGCCGACCTGGGTGTAGACCGATTTGCGGTGGCTGAATTCGCGGAAGCCATCGACGCCGTGATAGCTGCCCATGCCGGACGGGCCGACACCGCCAAACGGCAGGTCTTCCTGAGCGACATGGAAAATGACGTCGTTGACGGTGACGCCGCCAGAGGTCGTGTTGTTGAGCACATGCTCACGCTCATCGGCGTCCTGGCCGAAATAATAGAGACCGAGCGGGCGGGGGTGGGCGTTGATATAGTCGACGGCCTCCTGGGTGGAGCCATAGGATTTGATAGGCAGGATGGGGCCGAAAATCTCATCCTGCATGACCTTCATGTCGTCGGTCGGGTCGACGATGATGGTGGGCGCGATCTTGTGATGGGGCTGCTGGCTAAGGTCTTCGTCCTTGGGGTTAAGGTCGATCACCTCGGCGCCCTTCGCACGCGCGTCGTCCAGATAACCATTGAGGCGTTCAAAATGGCGCTGATTGATGACGGAGGTATAGTCGTCATTGTCCTTCACGCCGCTCGGGAACATGGTTTCGACCGACTTGGTGGCCGCCTGGATGAAGTCCTTCGTCTTGTCCCTGGGCACAAAGGCGTAATCCGGCGCGAGACAGATCTGGCCCGCGTTCAGTGTCTTGCCGGCCATGATGCGGTTGGCCGCCTTTTCGAGGTCTGCCGATTCGCCAAGGATGACGGGCGACTTGCCGCCAAGCTCCAGCGTCAGGGGGACGAGATTGTCCGCGGCAGCACGCATGACGTGATAAGCAATCGAGGTCGCGCCGGTGAAGAGAAGGTGATCAAAGGCGAGCTTGGAGAAGGCCGCGCCCACATCCGGCCCGCCGGTGACGACGGCGACTTCCTCTTCGGAATAATATTCAGCGAAGAGCTTCTTCATCAGCTCAGACGTCTGCTCGGTGAATTCCGACGGCTTGATCATGGTGCGGTTGCCGGCCGCAAAGACGCCTGCCAGCGGGGTGAAGGTGAGATTGACCGGGAAGTTCCAGGGACTGATCACGCCAATCACGCCCTTTGGCTGATAGTGGATGCGGGCCTTGGCGCCGAACAGGCCGAGCGGGAAATCAGTGGAGCGCTTCTCCGGCTTCATCCATTTCTTCACATGCTTTTTCGCGTGCTTCAGCGCGCCGATGGAGCCTGCAATGTCTGTGAAGTTCGACTGATCCTTGGAGCGGTGTCCGAAATCCTCGCGCATCGCCTCATTGAGGGCGTCGCCATGCGTGGCGAGGAGGTCAATCGAGCGGTCGAGCCAGTCGATCCGCTTTTCGACCGACGGGATGCCGTCGCGCAGATGCGCGGCTTTCTGTTTTGCGAGGATCGTTCCGAGTTCGCCTGCGCCGCCTTCTAGTGCCATGATAGCCTGCTCCTGATTTCCAGCTTTGGCTTCAGTGTACTGGAATTGCGCGTCTTTCCAAAGATTGCCCCGGCGTCACGGTTTTGGAGCCCCTGAGAGCGCGCTACAGTCGGCGTCAAATCTAACAAGAGGAAGAGCTGCGATGAGCTTTCAGAAGATCACCTACGAGGTCCAGGACGATATCGCGATCATCGCGTTCAACGATCCGAAGACCATGAATGCTGCCGGGGTCGACACGGTGGATGAGATGAGCCTCGCGCTCGAAAAGGCAGGCGATGAAGCCCGCTGCACGATCATCACCGGCAATGGCCGGGGCTTCTGCTCCGGCGCGAATTTGTCGGGCAATATGGGCGGCGGCAAATCCGAGCGCAAACCCGATGCAGGCCGTGAGCTCGACCGGCTCTACAATCCGTTTATCAAGGCGATCCGGACCCATCCGCATCCGGTCATCACTGCGGTGAATGGCGCTGCGGCAGGTGTCGGCTGCTCCATCGCTCTGGCGGGTGATTTCATTGTGGCCGCCGAAAGCGCCTATTTCCTTCAGGCATTCCGCCGCATCGGCCTGGTGCCGGATGGCGGATCGACCTATCTGCTGACCCGCGCGATCGGCCGGGCCCGCGCGATGGAAATGACGCTGTTCGGTGAGAAGATCCCAGCCGCGCAAGCTCTGGACTGGGGCCTCGTCAACCGCGTCGTGGCCGATGACCAGCTGCTGGATGAAGCAAAAGCCTACGCGAAGAAACTGGCCGACGGACCGACGACCGCGCTGTCGCTGATCCGCGATCTTGTCTGGCAGGCGGAAGACAATGACTTCGACAACCAGCTGCAGGCAGAGCGTTTTGCCCAGCGCACGGCTGGCCGCTCGCCGGACTTTGCCGAAGGCGTGAAGGCCTTCCTCGAGAAGCGCCCGGCTGACTTCAAGAAGGTCTAGGCCAGCCTATTCCGTATCCGGAAGACCGAGCCGGTAGACACCCTTGAAATCATGGGGGTCTACCGGCTTTCCCTTTCTGTAGATCGCAATTTGACCGGCATCGGCGAGCTTGACCGCGCGGACACGGATTTCGCCCATCAGCTGCTGCCAGTTCTCTTTCCGCTTGGCGCGGGCCACTTCGGACGGGCAGACCGTCTTGTCTGCGCCGCGTTCCTCCGTGAGCTCAAGGATCAGCTCATCCAGGCTGGCCTTCTGCCGGCGTCTGGCGTCTTCCTCGCTCACCATTCTATCGCGGCATAGGCGAGCTGCTGGAATTGCGGGCGCAGCGGATAACAGCCGGACGGGATCATCTGTGTCGCCTGGATGGCAATCATCTCTTCCTCATAGTCGATCCAGAAGAAGGTGTTGGCGAGTCCGCCCCAGCTGAACGTGCCGACAGAGCCCGGCTGAATCGTATCGGCGACGTTGACGATCGTGCTGCCGCCAAGGCCGAAGCCATTGCCTTCCATCCGCGCCTCGGAAAAGGTCTTGTCGCCCATCTGGCGGATGGTGCGGTTTTCCGGCAGATGGTTGAGCCGCATGAACTCAACCGTCTTGGGACTGAGCAGGCGTGTGCCGTTGAGCGCGCCGCCATGCAGCAGCATCAGACAGAAATTATGATAGTCCCGCAGCGTCGAGACCAGACCGCCGCCAGCATTGAGAAGCGGCGGCTGGGCGCGATACGCCTTCGACTCCGCGCCCTTGCCATCGCTTTGCGAAACCTTTCCCGTCTCAGGATCGCGCGAATAGCAGGCCATCAGGCGCGGGAGCTTTTCCTCCGGCACAAAGAAATCGGTATCCACCATATTCAGCGGACCGAATATCCGTTCACGGAAGAACTGATCCAGAGACTGCCCGGAGGCAACTTCAACGATGCGGCCGAGGACATCCGTCGAATGGCTGTAATTCCAGCGCGTCCCCGGTGAGAAGAGAAGCGGCAGCTTTGCCAGACGCTTGCACATTTCTTCCAGCGTTTCGTCGGGGCGGCCGATTTTCTCACGCCGGTAGAGGGCATCGACCTCATGCTGCATGAGGAAGCCATAGGTGAGGCCCGAAGTGTGCGTGAAGAGGTCACGCACCTCCATCGGCCGCAGCGGCTTGCGGGTCTCATAATTGTCCAGCGTGCCTTTGACCCACATCTCCGTATCCGCAAATTCCGGGATGTAGTGATGCACGGGATGATCGAGCCGCAGCTTCGATTCCTCAAACAGCATCATTGCGGCAACCGACGTGATCGGCTTGGTCATGGAATAGATGCGGAAGATCGTGTCCGGCCCGATCGGATCTCCGCCGCCAAGTTCATCCCGCCCGCGATAGGCTTCATGCACGATCTGCCCGTTACGGGAGACGAGCGTCGCCATACAGGGCAGCTTGCCGGTGTCGAGATAGTTGTCGGCGAAGAATTCCGGAATCCGGTTCAGCCGCTCTTCATTGAGCCCGACATCGGACGCTTGGATCCCGTCTTCATTTGGTGTCATATGCGTTTCAATCCTCTTTGGCCGGGCGACGGCCTTGTCTTTGAAAATCTAGAGCTGGTCGGCCTT
This sequence comes from uncultured Henriciella sp., assembly GCF_964005855.1. Taxonomy (NCBI): domain Bacteria; kingdom Pseudomonadati; phylum Pseudomonadota; class Alphaproteobacteria; order Hyphomonadales; family Hyphomonadaceae; genus Henriciella; species uncultured Henriciella sp. The sequence goes on along the minus strand of NZ_CAXFSW010000003.1, from coordinate 107,442 downwards.
GGCCGCCTTCATGAGTTCGCGCGCGATCACGATCTGCTGGATCTGCGAGGTGCCCTCATAGAGACGGAAGAGGCGCACATCGCGGTAGAAGCGCTCAATACCGTAATCGGTGATGTAGCCTGCCCCGCCGAACACCTGCACGGCGCGGTCAGCGACCCGCCCCGTTGCCTCACAGGCAAAGAGCTTGGTCGAGGAGGCCAGCATGGTGACGTTCTCCCCGGCATCGCGGCGGCGGGCCGCGTCGAGGATCATCGAGCGGGCGGCATAGGTTTCGGCCTGGCTGTCGGCCATCATCGCCTGGATGAGCTGATGCTGGGCAATCGGCTTGCCGAACTGCTCACGCTCCATCGCATAATTGACCATTTCCTTGATCAGGCGCTCGGAGGCGCCCGTCGACACGGCGGAAATGTGAAGGCGGCCCTTGTCCAGCACGCTCATCGCGACCTTGAAGCCCTCGCCCTCCTTGCCGATCATGTTCTCAGCAGGGACCTTCACGTCTTCAAAGATGACGTCGCAGGCATGTGCGCCCTGCTGGCCCATCTTCTTTTCCGGCTTGCCGACCGTGATGCCGGGCGTGTCGCGATCAACGATGAACGCAGAGACGCCCTTGGCGCCGGGCGTGTCCGGGTCTGTCCGCGCCATGACGGTGAAGACCTGCGCCTTGTTGGCATTGGTGATGTAACGTTTGGCGCCGTTGAGAACGTAATGATCGCCGTCGCGGATCGCCTTGGTGCGCAGGCTGGCTGCGTCGGACCCGGCTTCCGGCTCTGTCAGGGCGAAGCTGGAAATATACTCCCCCGCCGCGATGCCCGGCAGCCATTTCTGTTTCTGCTCCTCTGTACCGAAGAGGACGAGCGCCTGGCTGCCGATACCGATATTCGTGCCGGCGACTGAGCGGAAGGCCGGCGATGTGCGGCCAAGCTCCAGCGCGACGAGGCATTCGGTCTCCATGTCGAGGCCGAGACCGCCATATTCTTCCGGCACAGCCAGACCGAACAGGCCAAGCTGTTTCATCTCATCCACGACATCCTGTGGGACTTCATCGGTCTCTGCGACCTGGCCCTCAATCGGGATGCATTTCTCATTCACGAAGCGGCGCACCTGATCGATCAGCGCCTGGCGGATTTCGGCGTCAAAGGCCATGTTTCTTCTCCCGTCCGGTTTCCTGTTCAACATATGCTTTGAGGGGCAATCTGTCGAAGGGCAAGGGGCGTGTCCCTTGGCAGCAGCGCACGCCAGTGTTTAGGAGGGGGAAAAGAGACGGAGGAAAACATGGTTGCAGGCGAAGTGTGCGAAAGCGGTGAGTTCAAGGGCTGGTCAACCTGGCCGGATGAGCCGTTCGAGCACGATACGGCAGGTCCGTTCTATTTCCGTGTCGATGAGAAGGGCCCCGTGGCCGCCTTCCGCGCCGCACGCAAGCATATGAACAAGGGCGGCGTCGTGCATGGCGGCTGCCTGATGGCCTTCGCCGACTTTTCCCTGTTCGCCATCGCCCATGAACAGCTTGAGGGCGAATATGGCGTCACCGTCGCCTTCAATTCCGAATTCCTCTCCGGCCCGGCCGAAGGCGCCTATATCGAGGCGCGCGGCGAGGTGCTGCGCTCTGGCCGCAACCTCACCTTTGTGCGCGGGCTAATCACAGGCGACGGCAAGGCGTGCCTGAATTTCTCAGGCACGATCATGCGCAGGCCGCTGAAGAAAGATCAGTAGCTTTTCGGCAGGCCGAGCACGCGTTCGGAGATGAAGTTCAGGATCATCTCACGGCTGACCGGCGCAATGCGGGCGAGCATGGCTTCGCGCATGTAGCGCTCGACATGATACTCCTTGGCATAGCCCATGCCGCCATGGCTGAGCACCGAGGTCTCGCACGCCTTGAAGCCGGCTTCGGTGCCAAGCAGCTTGGCCGCGTTTGCCTCAGCGCCGCAGTCGACACCCTGATCGTAAAGACCGGCGGCCTTGTAGGCGAGAAGTTCAGCGGCTTTCAGCTCTGCCCAGCGCATGGCGAGCGGGTGCTGGATGCCCTGATTCTGGCCGATGGGCCGGCCGAAGACGACGCGTTCCTTGGCATAGGTGGTCGCACGTTCCAGCGCCGCGAAGCCGAGACCGATCGATTCGACAGCGAAGAGAACGCGTTCCGGATTGAGGCCCTGAATGAGGTATTTGAAGCCCTGCCCTTCTTCACCGATCAGATGCTCCTTGGGTACTTCGAGGCCATCGATATAGAGCATGTTACTCTCGACGGCCTTGCGCCCCATCTTCGGGATCGGCTTGGCGTCGATCTTGTCACGATTGAAATCGGTATAGAAAAGCGACAGGCCGAGATAGGGTTTGGAGGCCTTATCCTTGGGCGTTGTGCGGGCAATGATGAGGATCTTGTCGGCGCGCTGGGCGCCGGTCGTCCAGATCTTGCGGCCATTGATCGTATAGCCGGAATTGGTGCGCTCTGCCTTCGTCTCCAGACTGGAGGTGTCGAGGCCCGAATTGGGCTCTGTCACGGCAAAACACATCTTCTCCTCACCGGAGATGATGCGGGGCAGGTTTTCCTGCTTCTGTTCGGTCGTGCCGAATTTTTCCAGCGGCTTGGGACCGAAAATATTGAGGTGGATGGCCGAGGCGCCCGAGAAGCCGGCGCCAGAGCGCGTCACGGCCTGCATGACAATGGCCGCTTCGGTGAGGCCGAGGCCCGCGCCGCCATATTCTTCGGGAAAGGCAACGCCGAGCCAGCCGCCAGCCGCCATGGCATCGCAGAATTCTTCAGGCCAGTCGCCGGTCTCGTCGGTCTTTGCCCAATAGTCTTCGCCGAACTGGCTCGCCGTCTTCTCGACGGCGTCCTTGATGGCAAGCTGGTCTTCCGTCATCTCACCGATGGAATGCATGTTTTTTCCTCCTCGAACCGGCCTTTCTAATCACGGCGCGGCGCCTGAAACCAGTGTCACGCGCTCTCGCCGGGCACCTGCCGTGGCGCGAACTGCGTATACGTGTCCGGCAAAGTAAGGCCCTCGACCTGATCGGCAATCAGCCGCGCCGTCGCAGGCGCCAGCAGCACCCCGTTCCGGTAGTGCGCGGTCGCGATGAATTCAGTCTCGCCGCAGCGGCCGACCAGGGGCCGGTGGCCGTCTGCCTGCGGGCGCAGGCCAGCCCAGTGCTCGACAAGATCGGCCTGCCTCAGCGCGGGAAGGACGGCGGCGGCCTCTTCAAACAGCGTGCGGGCGACGGCCGGATCTACACCGGCACCGGAATAGTCTGGTTCGCTGGTCGCGCCGACAATGAGGCGGTCCGCCTTGGGCACGATGTAGCGGGGACCGAACCGCAGGACATTACGGGGCAGCCCGGCGACCGGCGAGAGGGCGATGGCCTGTCCCTTGACCTGTTTCATCACGCCGCTCTCGGCCGCGCCGCGGGCCCAGATGATCGTCTCGAAAGCCTGGCCCGCATGCGCTTCCATCTCATAGCGCGTGGAGACGGCTTGTGGGAGCACCCTGCCCTGCCCCTCAAACAGCCGACGCAGCGCGCTGATGACGCGGCGGTTGTCGACCTGATGGTCCTGCGCCAGCAGCAAGCCGCCGCGCAGGCCTGGCGCCAGACCGAAATTGAATTCAAGCGCTGCAGGCGAGAGGGGTCTGGCCGGATGCCCCATCTCATCAAGGTGGCCTCGCAGCGAGGTGAGACGGTCTTCTTCTTCAGCTGTGCGGGCGAGCGCAAGCGTGGCTTTCGATGAATAGCCCAGCGGTACGCCTGTTTCGGCCTCAATGCGCGCTGCGAATTCTTTCCAGAGGGCCGCGCTGTCGAAACAGAACGCGCCAAAGGCCTGATCCGGCGCGCCGGGCTGCAGCATCAGCTCATAGGCGGGGGCGATCATGCCGGCGGCGGCCCAGCCGGTGGACTTCTGCGGGGGGGCCGGGTCGAAAAGCGTGACGTCATGACCGCGCGAGGCGAGTTCGAACGCGCAGGCAAGACCGATAAGGCCTGCACCGGCGACCGCGATGGTCTGGGCTCGTGATGTCTGCGCCGTCATTCAAGCTTCTTAGGCAGGGCTGGCCGCTCTTCTCAACTCTATGAAATCAGAAAGGGCGCGACAGATTGACGTAAGGGCGTCAGAGCTCAGTGAGCTAGTTGCGATTGCTTCTCATTTGTGATTTAGCGGGGCCATGAAACTGACGATCGGAAAATATGCAAGTGTCGGCCTGGCGGCCCTGCTTGTTGCGTGCTCTGGCGGCGAAGACACGGCCGCGATGAGCGAGGACAATTCTGCTGCCAATCAGGAGAGCGCGACGGAGACGAACGATGCGGCGGCAGAGCCCGGCAGCAACGGCACGCTGCGCATCTATTCGGCGCGCCACTATGATTCCGACAAGTTCATGTATGAGGCCTTCGAAGAGAAGACCGGCATCCGCGTGCTCTATCGTGAAGCGGGGGCAAATCAGCTTCTCGAAACCATGAAGGCCGAGGGCGAAAACAGCCCGGCAGACCTGATCATCGCGTCGGATGCGGGGGCGCTCTGGCGGTTTGAGGATGCAGGGCTGACGCAGACCCTGCCGGATGGCGAGTTCGAAGGGGTTCTTCAGGAGCGTCTGATCGAGCCGGCCGGCCAGTGGGTTGGCCTTGCCCGGCGTATACGCGGCGTCGCCTATGATCCCGAGCGGATAAATCCCGACCAGGTAGACCAGTGGCAGGATCTCGCCGATCCCTCGCTGGAAGGTGAAATTTGCGTGCGCTCCTCGACCAATATCTACAATCTATCGCTGATGGCGGAGATGGTGGAGACCTGGGGGCCGGAAAAGGCGCAGGAATGGGCCGATGGTGTCGTGGCGAACATGGCGCGCTCACCGCAGGGCGGCGATACCAACCAGATTGAGGGCGTGGCCGCCGGTCTCTGCTCTGTGGCGATCACCAATCATTATTACTGGGTCCGCATGCTGGAAAGCAGCGCCAGTTCCGACCGTGAAGCCGCCGAAGCGACCGAGATCATCTTCCCGACCTTTGGCGAGGGCGAAGGCATCCATGTAAACATCACCGGGGTGGCGCTCGCCAAGAACGCCAAGAATCGCGATGCCGCGATTGAATTCATCGAATTCCTTCTCACCCCACAAGGTCAGCGCCTTCTTGTCGATGAGACCAAGGAAATTCCGGTCATCGAGGGGGTGAGCTGGCCTGACGGTCTGGATGCCATTCCGGATTTTGAAGACAGCGAAACGCCGCTCGACACGTTTGGCGAGCGTCAGGCGGAAGCCCAGCGCATCTATGATGAGGCCGGCTGGAACTAGCCTTCCCCTCCATGCAGACGCTTCAGGCCCCATCCCTCCATCTGCCGCGCCTCAACCCGGTGGCGCTGATCACACTGGCGGCTGCCGTGCTGGTCGGCGCGCCGGTGGCGATTGCCATCTTTACCGGCCTTGTCGGCGGGGGCGGCGAGGCATGGTCGCATATCGTTTCCACCCAGCTCCTCGGCTACACGCTGACGACGCTGGGTGTGATCGCGATGACCGCGCTCATCATCGTGCTGTTCGCCGTGCCTGCTGCCTGGTTTGTCAGCCTGAACGAGTTTCCGGGCCGGGGCTTTTTCGAGTGGGCGCTTATCCTGCCGCTGGCGGCGCCCGGCTATGTCATCGCCTATGCCTGGGCGGACTTTGCCGATGTCGGCGGACCGCTGCAGTCGCTGCTTCGGGACGTGACCGGGCTGTCGGCGCGCGATTACTGGTTTCCGACCGTCTATTCCATTCCGGGCCTCTCTTTTGTCATGGCCTGCGCGCTCTTTCCCTATGCCTATCTGACGGCGCGCGCGGCCTTTGCGAACCTGTCGCTCTGCACCATGGAGGCCGCGCGCAGCCTTGGCGCCTCGCCGCGCAGGATCTTCCTTCAGGTTGCCCTGCCCGCAGCCCGGCCGGCCATCTTTGCGGGGCTTGCACTCGCGCTGATGGAGACAGCGGCCGACTATGGCGCGGCAAGCTATCTTGGCGTCCAGACCCTCAGTGTCGGCATCTTCCGCGCATGGCATAGTTTCAGCGAGCCTGCGGTCGCCGCACGGCTGGCATTTCTGCTCATCCTCATCGCTTTTGGCCTGCAGTTCATCGAGCGGATTTCGCGCGGGCGAGGCAGTATCCAGCAGACCGCCACACGCTGGCGCACACCGCGCCGCCAGAAGCTGGGCTCACTTGCCGGCTGGTCGGTCGCCCTCGGCTGCGCCCTCGTCCTGACGCTGAGCTTCATCATTCCTGTGGCGCGGCTTGTCTGGGTGAGCGCCGAGACCGGCCTTGGCCAGGGGCAGATTGCCCGGCCATTCTTCAACTCCTTGATTCTCGCGCTGGCAGGCGCGGCAGCTGCCTTCATCCTCGCTCTCGCCATTGTCATCGGCGCGCGTCAGAACCGGTTCAGCCAGTATATCGGCCGGTTCACAGCCGGGGCCGGCTATGCCGCACCGGGTATCGTGCTGGCGCTCGGCGCGCTTTTCATCCTGTCCTGGACCGGCATGTCGGTTGCCGGGCCGGCCGCGCTGGTCTTCCTTGTCTGGATCTATGCAAGCCGCTTTACAGCCGCAGGTGCCGAGCCGCTGAACGCGGCGTTCTCCAAGGCGCCGGCAAGCCTCGGCAATGCGGCGCGCAGCCTCGGCGCGAGCCGCCTGCAGCGCCTGGCGCGCGTGGATCTTCCGGTTGCGATGTCAGGGGCCTCGGCCGCCGCGATCATCCTTTTTGTCGAGACGCTGAAGGAGCTTCCAGCCACACTTATGCTGCGTCCGTTCAACTGGGACACGCTGGCGGTGCAGGCTTTCGCCTATGCCTCAGATGAAAGGCTTGCAGCAGCGACCCTGCCTTCTCTATTGATCACCGCAGCGGGCCTTGGCCCAGTAATTCTTCTGTCCCTGCAGCTGACGCGTGCGGGACAATCGAGAGCGGCTGGATGAGCAATCTTCTACCAATTCATGCGCGCGGCGTGACACGCCGCTATGACGGCCGCGCGGTCGTCGATGATGCCTCGCTGACGTTGCAGCCGGGCAAGATCACCGCGCTTCTCGGCCAGTCGGGCGCCGGCAAATCGACGCTGCTGCGCCTGTTTGCAGGGCTGGAGCCCGTCGATGCCGGGGAAATCCGCCACGGCGATACCCTCGTCTCCTCGCTGTCGAAACATGTGCCTGCCGAAGAACGCCGTATCGGCCTGATCTTTCAGGATTTCGCGCTGTTCCCGCACCTCAACGCCATCGACAATGTCGGCTTTGGCCTGACCGGCGAGACCCGCAAGAAGCGCCGCGAAACCGCCAGCCACTGGCTGGAGCGGCTTGGCCTTGCGCACCGGGCCAAGGCGTTTCCGCATGAACTTTCTGGCGGCGAACAGCAACGCGTCTCCATTGCGCGCGCGCTGGCCGCGCGGCCTGTCGCGATCCTGATGGATGAGCCCTTTTCGGGCCTCGATGTGACACTGAAATCGGAAGTACGCCGGATCGCGCTGGCGGCTGTCACCGAGGCAGGCATTCCAGCCCTGCTAGTCAGCCATGACGCCTCCGAGGCCATGCGGGATGCCGACCGGATCGCGGTCATGAAAGACGGGGTGATCCTGCAGGAAGACACCCCCGAGGCGCTCTACCTCAACCCCGCCAGCATGGCAGTCGCGCGCGCCCTTGGCCCGCTGCGCTCTGTGCGGCGCGATGTCCTGCCCCCCGCCTGGCTGGCAAAGCTGCCCGAGGCAGAGGCCTATTGCCTGCGCCCCGAAGCCGTCCGCCTCGATGCGGCCGGTGAGACGGCGCTGGAGGTCATCAAGGCGCAGCGCACCTCTTCCCTCATGGAAATTGAACTGAAGCTTTCAGACGAGACAAGCGTCCACGCGCTTGCCATCGGACCCTATTGCCCCGCGCGCGGAGAAACCGTCCGCGTCTCCCTGTCACCGGAGTTTGCGTTCGCCGATCCGGCTCCTAACCTGTCTGACAATTCAGTAAGCTAGGGGCCGCGGCCTCGCCAAAGCCGCAATCATCTCCTACGCTCCCTGAAAGAAGCGGAAGAGACGATCATTCATGCGACCACGTTTTCTGAAAACTGCCATCGCCGCCGGGGCAGCGCTCGCCGCTGCGATGAGCGCGTCGGCGCAGGGCCTGATCCGGGATGCCGAGATCGAGACGACGCTGCGCGAATGGACCGATCCGATCCTTGAAGTCGCCGGCCTCGATCCGGAGGATGTCGGGCTTTACATCATCAACGATCCCAGCCTCAACGCCTTCGTCGCGAATGGCCAGAATATCCACCTTCACACTGGCCTGCTGATCGCTGCGGAATCGCCGGGTCAGATCAAGGGCGTCATCGCGCACGAGACGTGTCACATCGCCTGCGGCCACTCCATTTCCCGCACACGCGCCATGGACGTCGCTTCGCGCCCTGCCCTCATCTCCATCGGTCTTGGCGTGCTCGCCATGGCCGCTGGTGCAGGCGATGCGGGCGCGGCCCTGATCGCAAGCTCGCAGCAATTCGCCGCCCTCAATTTCTTCGTCCACACCCGCGCCGAGGAGGCCATGGCCGATGCGGCGGCAGTCTCCTATCTCTCCAAGCTCGGCCAGTCACCCTCCGGCATTGTCGAATTCTTCGAGAAATACCGCTATCAGGAGGTCCTGTCGGAGGCCCGGCGCTATCCCTATTTCCGCTCTCACCCGCTTGCGTCCGACCGGATCAGGACGACGCGTAACCTTGCGCAGGAAACAGGTCTCATGGATGTCGAGCCCGACCCGGAGACCGTGCGCCAGTTCGAGCTCATGCAGGCCAAGCTGATCGGCTTCCTGGAGCCGCTCGCGCGCGTCTATCAGAAGTATCCGACCAGCGATAAGAGCGAGGCGGCCCGCTATGCCCGCGCCATCGCCTCAATGCAGTCATCGGACCTTTCGGGCACGCTGACGGAAATCGATTCGCTGCTCGATGAGTTTCCGGAAAATCCCTATTACTGGGAGCTGAAAGGCCAGGCCTTGTTCGAGATGGGCAAGGCCGCCGAGTCGGTCGAGCCGCATGCAAAATCGCTGGAATACCTGCCGGGACACCCCCTGCTACTCATCAATTATGGCCGCTCCCTCATCGCGCGCGACAATGAAGGCGACCTTGAGGCCGGCGAGGAAGCGCTTCGTGATGCGCTGATCAAGGAGCCGGACAACGCCTTTGCCTGGAACCAGCTCGCCATCGCGCTGGAAAAGCAGGACCGGCGCGCGGAAGCGGAACTCGCGACCGCCGAGGCGGCCTACAATATCGGTGACTATCAACGCGCGCATATCTTTGCCCTACGGGCCATCGAGGACCTGCCAAGCGGTACGTCCGAGGCGCGCCGCGCCAATGACATCCGCAATGTCACCGACCCGGCGCTTCCCGAAAACGAGGATTACTGGCGCCGCCGCGGCTAGGCGATCACGCCATTGTCAGAAAAGGGGTGCCTTTGCGTTGAGACAAACGCAATGTATGGGCGCTAGTCAGACTGACAGTTCAAATGACGACAGGACGAGACATGACCCTGAGACTGCCCCCCCTCGCCGCCCTTTCCCTTCTAGCCTTCACCCCGGCCTGCGCGCAGCAGGACGACGCCGCCCCGCAAAGCCGGGACGAGATCGAGGAGATCGTCCGCGATTATATCCTTGAGCATCCGGAAGTGATCGAACAGGCGCTGATCAAGCTTCAGCAGCGCGCCAGCGAGCAGGAAGCCCAGAGCGCGCGCGACGCGATCGCCTCCAACAAGGAAGCGATCTATGAAAGCGACGCGGACTATTCCATCGGACCGGACGATGCGCCGGTGACGCTGGTGGAGTTCTTCGATTATCGCTGCGGCTTCTGCAAACGCTCCATGGAATGGACGATGGAACTGCCGGACGCCTATGACGGACAGGTTCGCGTTGTCTTCAAGGAATTCCCCATCCTGTCGCCCGAAAGCGAGAAGGCAGCGCTGGCGGCGCTGGCAGCTGGCGAACAGGGTCGCTACTCGGAGATGCACCGCGAACTCATGGAGCTCGACAATTCCAGCGGCTTTACGCCAGACGAGATCGATGCGGCCGCTGAGCGCGCCGGCGTGGATGTCGACCGGATGCGGGCCGATATGGGCTCTGTTCGGCTTCAGAAAGTAGTCGCCGACAACAAGACGCTGGCCCGGCAGATCGGCATCAATGGCACGCCGGCCTTCCTTGTGGGCGACGAGATGGTCTCGGGCGCCAACCAGCCCGGCGTCATCAAGATGCTCGACGAAGCTGTCGAACAGGCTGGCTAGATCAGCCCTGCAAGTGGCGAGGATGGGTCTGCATAGCGTTTGCGGCCCATCCGGCCCGCCAGATAGGCCTCACGGCCAGCAATTACGGCATGCTTCATCGCCCGCGCCATCCGGACCGGGTCCTTTGCTTCGGCGATGGCGGTATTCATCAGGACACCATCACAGCCAAGCTCCATCGCCATCGCCGCATCCGAGGCCGTCCCGACACCTGCATCGACGATGACGGGTACACGGGCCTGCTCCACGATGAGACGAATATTCAGCGGGTTCTGGATACCGAGGCCTGACCCGATCAGCGAACCAAGCGGCATGATCGCGCAGCACCCCGCTTCTTCCAGTTTTTTTGCGTAGACCGGATCGTCCGAGCAGTAGACCATGACCTGAAAGCCGTCGGCGATCAGCGCCTTGGCGGCGCTCAGCGTTTCTTCCATGTCGGGATAGAGCGTCTTCTGGTCGGAGAGGACTTCAAGTTTGACGAGGTCCCAGCCGCCAGCCTCACGCGCGAGCCGCAGTGTGCGCACCGCTTCATCCGCGGTAAAGCAGCCGGCAGTGTTCGGCAGATAGGTGTATTTGTCCGGAGAGACGTGATCCTGCAGGCGATCCTCATCCTTATTGGAGAGGTTTACCCGGCGCAGCGCCACGGTGACCATTTCCGCGCCAGCTGCTTCGGCAGCTTCTGCGTTCTGGGCATAGGACTTGTATTTCCCGGTGCCGATGATGAGGCGCGAGGTGAAATTGCGCCCGGCGATGGTAAGCGTATCGTCTGTCATAGGCCCGCTAGGTAAGAGACAAATCCGCCCTCCGCTAGGGGCCTTACCGGCAGAACTGGCATGCGAGATCAGGCAAGGCCGAATTTCGCCGGATGATCGCGGACATAGGCCTCAAGTTCAGGCAGGCCCTTCTTGATGCCCTTTTTCATCTGCCCCGAAATCAGCGGCCCCAGGATAAAGGGCGCCTTTGCACGGAATATCCAGTCGAGACGGCACCCGCCCGGCACGTTCTGAAGCCGGTAATCCTCAACGCAGGCCTTGATGGGCAGCGTGGTGCGGTCGAAATAGAAGGCCATGCGCTTGGTGTCCTCCCAGGCGAAGAAGACTTCCTCCACGACCTGTTCCCCGATCCAGACGGTGCGGGTAGTGCCCACCTTGTAGGGTTTGGGCGAGGTCCATTCGACCTTCGTGATCGGCAGCCATTTGGTCCAGGTTTCGCCATCGAGCAGCGCGTTCCAGACCACTTCGCGCGGGAATGGGAATTCGTGGCTGACCCGTTTGATCTTCGACTCGTCCGCGATGAAATCCTCACCGACGGCTTCTATCTTTTTCGGTTCCTTGGCCATGACGTCTCCCGGTATATCTCTTTGGACAAGCGGTAGCACCGGCGCCTGCTGGCTGGAAGACTGACCGCAAGGGAAGGCAGGTCAGCCGCCGCCCACAAACTGAACCACTTCCAGCTGGTCGCCTTCCTCAAGGATCACGGCACCGTGCTGCGATTTGGGGACGATCTCCCGGTTGCGCTCAATGGCGACGCCGCGCGGGTCATCGGTGAGCTTTGCGACCAGATCAGCCACAGTGGCACCATCGGCAATTTCGAACGGGTCGCCGTTTACGAGGACCTTCATGGGCGCATGGCTCCTTTCACTCCGGGCCGCTTGCCTTGCCTGCAAAACGCGCGCAAGACCGTCTCATGACCAAACCGATTTATGTTCTGAACGGGCCAAATCTCAACCTTCTGGGGACACGTGAGCCTGAAATCTACGGACATGACACGCTGGCCGACATCGAATCGCGGCTGAGAGACAAGGCGGGCGAGACCCCGCTTGAGTTCCGTCAGACCAATAGCGAAGGCCAGCTGGTCGACTGGGTTCAGGAAGCCTCGAGGCAAGCACGCTGTGTCATTCTCAATGCTGGCGCCTATACGCATACATCTATCGCGCTGCACGATGCCTTGCGCGCTTGCACCGCTCCTTTGATTGAGGTTCACCTGTCGAACCCGGCGGCGCGCGAGGCGTTCCGCCAAACGAATTATGTGGCGCCTGCTGCCATGGCTTCGATTGCAGGACTGGGCCCACATGGTTATGAAGTCGCACTCGAAGCTGCGCTAAGATTAAAAGCCTGAGGACACGCAATCTGATGAGCACCGCAAAAAACAGCCTCGATACCGGCCTTGTCCGGGAACTCGCCGCCATCCTGCGGGATGCCGACCTTGGCGAGGTCGAAGTCGAACATGAAGGCCTGCGAATCAGGGTGAGCAAGGCACACGCCAATCCGCCTGCCCCGGCGCCGGTCCAGTATGCTCCTGCTCCGGCAGCAGCACCGGCGGCGCCAGCAGCGCCCGCCGCAGCCGATTCAACCGCAGACACCGCTGCACCTGTTGCCAAGAATGCCGTGACGAGCCCCATGGTCGGCACGGTCTATCTGTCGCCCGAGCCGGGCTCCAAAGCCTTTGTGGCGGTGGGCGACAAGGTCAAGAAGGGCGATACGCTGATGCTGGTCGAGGCCATGAAGACCTTCAATCCTGTGGAGGCCCCGCAGGCCGGCACGGTGAAGGAAATCATCGTGCAGGACGCCCAGCCTGTGGAGTTCGGCGAACCGCTGATCGTGATCGAGTGAGGCCACCCGCATGATCGAGAAAGTTCTGATCGCAAATCGCGGTGAAATTGCCCTGCGCATTCACCGTGCCTGTAAGGAAATGGGGATCGCCACAGTTGTGGTCCATTCCGAGGCCGACCGTGACGCCATGGCTGTGCGCCTAGCAGATGAGAGTGTCTGCATCGGCCCGGCGCCGTCTTCAGAGAGCTATCTGAAGAAGTCGCGTATCCTCGCGGCAGCAGAAATCACCAATGCCGATGCCATTCACCCCGGCTATGGCTTCCTGTCGGAGAACGCCCAGTTCGCCGAGATGGTGGAAGCGCATGGCCTAAAATTCATTGGCCCGAAGGCGCAGCATATCCGCACCATGGGCGACAAGATCGCCGCCAAACAGGCCATGATCGATGCAGGGGTACCGGTAGTGCCGGGCTCCGATGGCGGCGTGACCAGTATTGGCGATGCAAAGAAGATCGCCAAGAAGATCGGCTATCCGGTCCTCATCAAGGCAGCTGCAGGCGGCGGGGGCCGCGGCATGCGGGTCGCCAAGTCCGAGAAAGAGCTTGAAAGCGCGGTTCGCGCCGCGAAAAACGAGGCGCGCTCGGCTTTTGGCGATGACTCGGTCTATCTCGAAAAATACCTTAGCACGCCGCGCCATATCGAGATCCAGGTGATTGCTGACAGCCATGGCAATGTCGCCCATCTCTGGGAGCGCGACTGTTCACTGCAGCGCCGTCACCAGAAGGTCTTTGAGGAAGCGCCATCGCCTGCCCTCAACCAGGCGCAGCGCGAAGAGATTGGCGGGATCGTGGCCAAGGCGGTCGAGAAACTCGGCTATCTCGGCGCCGGCACGATGGAATTCCTCTATGAGGACGGCAACTTCTATTTCATCGAGATGAATACCCGCCTTCAGGTGGAGCATCCGGTCACCGAGATGATCACGGGCATCGATCTGGTACGTGAACAGATCCGCATAGCCGACGGAAAGAAGCTGTCTTTCAACCAGGAAGACGTCATGCTGGTCGGCCATGCGATCGAGTGCCGGATCAATGCCGAACACCCGGAAACCTTCGCGCCCTCCCCCGGTACGATCACCGAGTTCCATGCACCGGGCGGCCCCGATGTACGTCTCGATAGCGCCGCCTATGCCGGCTACAAGATCCCACCCAATTATGACAGCCTTATCGGGAAGCTGATCGTGCATGGGCGCACGCGCAATGAGTGCATCATGCGCCTGCGCCGGGCGCTGGATGAAATGGTGGTCGGGGGTATTCACACGACCCTGCCGCTGCACCAGCGTCTCGTGGATGCCAAGGATGTGGTCGACGGCCATTATGACATCCACTGGCTGGAGCGTTTCCTGGCCGACAAATAGGTCCCGGGAAAGGCGCGAGCGCCATGTCTGACCGATTCGATACCGAGATGCTCCTCGACTGCTACCGGCAGGGCGTGTTTCCCATGGCGGATTCGCGCGAGGACATGAACCTCTTCCTGATCTCTCCAGAGATCAGGGGCATCCTGCCGCTCAAGGGGTTTCATGTGCCACGCCGCCTGCGCAAGACAGTGCGCAAGGCGCCCTATCGCGTCACGGTAGACCTTGCCTTCAACCGGGTCATCGAGGCCTGCGCGGAGGATATGCCAGACCGGCCCACCACATGGATCAATACACCGATCCAGAACATGTATGCCGCCCTCCACAGGCAGGGCCATGCCCATTCAATTGAGTGCTGGGACGATGAAGGATGGCTGGTGGGCGGGCTTTACGGGGTCTCGCTGGGCGCGGCCTTCTTTGGCGAAAGCATGTTTTCGCGGCGCACTGACGCGTCAAAGATCGCGCTTGTCCATCTGGTGGCACGGCTGATCGCCGGCGGCTACCAGCTGCTCGACGCGCAGTTCCACAACCCGCATCTGGAGCAGTTCGGCCTGATCGAGATGAAAAAGTCGGACTTCATGCGCCGGCTCGAGGCCGCCCTCGCCATGGACGCTGACTTCTATTCGTCTGGCGAAGCGGGCGAGGACAGGCTTTCCGGCGAAGGCTGCTTGCACCTGATCACCCAGACATCATAGACGGGGTGTTCCAGCGCGCTGAGCCCCGGTGAGGACGCAAACATCCAGCCGGAAAAGAGCGGCCCGGCCTCTTCCTCTTTCTCTGCTGGCTGCCTAGGCGCCGTTTTTCTGTCCGCAGCATCGAGTTCTGCCTTAACGTCGGACAGGAGACGCGGCTCTGTCAGCGTGTTGGTTGCCACATAATCGGCTTCGGTAATCTGCAGGAAGGCAGCACTTTCCGGCGGCTCCTCCGGCGGGGTCTGGAAACAGACCTTCAGGTCGACTTCCAGCACGCCATAGACGACCGGCTTGCCGACTTCGATCTCAAAGTCGGTTGACCGGCCGGTGATCTTGTCGAGCGCGCGAAGCGTGGCCATACGTTCCTGATTATAGGTCGGACCGGGGTCTTCCTGCTCCTCTTCCTCGAGGCTTTCCATCCCGTCGGTCTCTTGCGCGCCCTCTTCGCTGGCTTCATCGCCGGCGTCCAGCGCAGGATCGGTCTCATCCTGTGCGCTGGCGCCCAGACTGATCGCTGCTGCCGTCAGGGCGACGCAGAAAAGCTTTCTCACTGATTGTCTCCTGCCGATTCCTCATCTTCTGTCTCATCGACAGAAGCCTCGGATTCAGGAGATTCTGTGTCGTCTTCTGCATTTTCCTGCGGTGTTTCGGCGCTGGAGGCCGAGGCATTGTCCGAAGCGGACGGGGCAGCCGGATAACCGCCTGACGCATCGCTGGATGAGCTGGAGCTGCTTCCACTGCCGCTGTCGCCATCATCTCCGCCGCCGCTTGCAAAGGACGCCATGAGGGTGAGCAGGTCGACACTGCCCTGCGTGTAGAGGATTTCGCCGCAGCCGCTCTCGCCGAACAGCTCCTGACCCTCGCCGCAAGGTTCGATCTGGCCGTAGCCGGCAGCAGGCTCGAGATTGATATAATTGCCGCCCAGCAGGCCTTCGGACTGGATACGGGCGGACGTGCCATCCTCGAGCGGGACCAGCCGGTCATCGATCGCCATTGTCACCAGCGCTTCTGCACGTTCCATATTGAGGTCAATCGCACGTACCGTGCCGACCTTGACCCCGGCCATGCGAACATCGGTGCCGCGCTCGACCCCGCTCACACTATTGAACCGAGCGCCAAGCTCTACCGTGCCGGACGTGCTGGCCGAGCTGTCACTGCCCGTGCCGATGGCAAACCAGAGGAAGGCGCCGGCCACGACGAGGACCGCCGCGCCGATAATTGTTTCGAGCAGGGATTCACGCATCGGGGGTCCACGCCTCATAATCTGCATCAGAAGCCTGGCGCTTGCCGGCCTCATTGAGTGAGCCTTTCGGGTGATAGGCAAACAGGGTGCCGGTCATGTTCGGCTTATGGTCGATTTCCCATTCGCGGCGATTGAGCGGCTTTTCCGTCGGCGGCTCATCCAGCGTGTGATGCAGCCAGCCATGCCAGTCTGCCGGCACCTTGGAGGGCTCTGCATAGCCATCATAGATGACATAGCGGCGGTGACGGCGCTCTATGGAGACCTTGCGGTCTTCATAATACTTGTTGCCGTACTCATCGGTGCCGACGAGCTGGCTGCGGCGCTTGATATCGAACAGGCCGCCGAGCGTGACGCCATTCCACCAGGTAAAGAGTCTGAGCATGTCGCAATCCTGAAACTTCTGTGCGCAAACTGGAATATGGGGCAGGTCGTGCGGCGAATCCAGTTATGGATCGGCTCACAATATATGTGACGAGCCGTCAAGCCTTCTGCATCATTGTGATGCGTCAGGACAAGGCGGGTCCGCCGAGCCGTGAGAGGATGATGACATGGGACACAGGGAGTCGCCAGACGCACGCATCAAGGCAGCTGTGGAGGACGGGCGCATCGGCCCGGTTGCTCCGCTGGGCTCGCTTGCTCTCATGCCAAACGCACCATTCGCCGCAGATGGCGAAGCCGCCCTGCGAACGGCGATTGATGTGCAGACCAATGAGGCCCTCGAGAAACAGACACGGCTCGGGCTCGCCGATCTTGTCGAGCAGCTTGGCACGGCGCCGCGCAATGCAGACCTCGCCGAAGCGCTGAATGCGGGCCTGCCGGCACAGTTGATCGAGGCCGGTCTGACCCATCCTGACGGCTTTCCAGGCGTAGAAGCCTGGCTACGGTCCAGTGCCATGGCAGACGCCGACCAGGCGCCGCTCGCCCTCACCGCGGAACAATTTGCCGCAGCCCCGCTGATGGCCGAACATGCCCGCAGCGAAGGCATCAGCCTGAGCATCTGGCCGGGCCATATGCCGGACGCCGCCTCTGCTGGCTGCGCCCTGGATGTGAGCGGTTTCGTCTCGCCGGAGGGGTTCGAGACAGGTCTGCTGCGCGAGACTGTGGAGGCGCTTGCATCCGCCTGCAATGGCAGACCTCTAGTGATCCTGGCTCAGGGCGTGGCGGCAGCGACGCTTGCGCTGGGCGCCGACGATGAAACCTCTTTTGGACAGATCGGCGCTGCGCTGATTTCAGGTCTCACAGCCCTCATCGAGGGGGGAGAGATGCCGCAGGATGCGCCAGACCTGCTTGGCACTGAGGTTCAGACCTGTTCCCCGATTGAGGGGGCAACGCTCGCCGCCATGCCGCTTCGCCTGTCAGAGGAAAGCCAGCTCATGCCCGCCAGCGACGGGCTTTCCGGCTCGATCTCGCTGACGGTCCTGACCGAAGATGGCGCGGCAATTCCCTCTGCTGCCGCCATGACGGCACTGCAGCGCAGGGAGGCGGGCGGCCCGGACGCGCTTCGCGAAGCGCTTGAGGCTGGCTGCGACATTGACCGTCTGGAGGCCGTGAACAGCAAGGCCCTGCGCGCACGCGGATTTTCCGATGAAGGCATCTCGCGCGTGCGCAATGCCTTGCGCGAAGGCCTGCCGCTGGGCGCGGCCTTCTCACGCTGGGTTCTGGGCGACGATGTCATTGCAACAGAGCTAAAGCTGCAGCCTGAAGCCTTCGACACCGACGGCCGGCCGCTGCTTCGCATGCTTGGCTTTTCCGCCGAGGAGATCGAGACAGCCGAACAGGCTGTCGGCGGCGCTGCGGAAGCAACGGCGCGGCGCTTCTTCGCGCAGCAAGGCATCACCCTGCCCTCAGCGTCGGGTTTTGCGCTGGCTGCCGCCAGGGGCCTGTCACAGGCCAGCGGGCATGGCTTTTGTGTCGATGCGAGCGACTGGACGCCGGACGCGCGTGAAGCCGCCCTGTCTGCGGGCATCGCCATCCATCTGGGCGCCCTGCCCCGCGAGGAGGAAGGCAAGGCGTCCGACCGCATGACGGCGGTCTTCGAACTCGCCGAAGAATTGCAGGCCGAAGAGGCGCGAGCCATGCAGGCTGGGGCCGCGCCCGGCACGGCCACCGGCGCCCAGCGCACGCGCCTGCCGGACCGGCGCAAGGGCTATATCCAGAAATCGACCGTCGGCGGCCACAAGGTGTATCTGCATACGGGCGAATTCGACGATGGCGCCCTCGGCGAGATCTTCATCGACATGCACAAGGAAGGCGCCGCTTTCCGCTCGATGATGAACAATTTTGCCATCGCCGTCTCACTCGGCCTTCAATATGGCGTGCCGCTGGATGAGTATGTCGACGCTTTCGTCTTCACGCGGTTCGAGCCGGCCGGCGAAGTCACTGGCAATGATCGCATCACCAAGGCGACCTCCATCCTCGACTATATCTTCCGGGAGCTTGCAATCTCCTATCTTGGCCGTGACGACCTTGCCGAGCTTGGCGACGATGTCAGCCATGACGGCCTGGGCCGCGGTCTCAAGGACGGCACGCGCGAGGCGCCGCAGCCCCTGCCGGATGAGGCGGTGCAGTTCATTTCGCGCGGTTTCTCACGCGGGCAGCTGCCGGACAATATCGTCATTCTTGAGCGCAAGCGCGCCGAGCGGGACGAAGCCGCCTCAGCCAGCGCGGAAGAGGCTGAGGACGAGGAGACCGAAGACTATCTCAGCGACCCCTGCCCGCACTGTTCGAGCTTTACCCTGATGGCCACGGGCGATGAACGGGTGGCCCATTGCGCCACCTGTAACGAGCCGACCCGGTCCGAATCGGGATTCAACTGAGCGGGGAATCTGGCAGCGCCTTTGCGTAGGAGATGCTGTGATCCAAAATCCAGCCCCTACAGGTGTGCCATGCTGAAACATTTTTTCATTGCTCTCGCCACTATCGCCGCGCTCGCGCTTCCGGCCGCGGCTCAGAATGCCAGCGAGATCGCCAAGGTCCGCAACGGGCAGTCCTGTCCGGGCTGCAATCTGTTCCAGGCGGACCTTGCCTATTATGACGCCGACGGCATCGATGTTTCCGGCTCGCGCCTTCGCCAGAGCGATATGCAGCTGGGGACATTCGATAACTGGAATTTGCGCGGGGCCAATCTTTCGGTCGCCAACCTCTTCGGCGTGCGGTTCAATTCCTCGAACTTCTCCAATGTGAATTTCGAGAATGCGACGCTGGTGGGCGGCTATTTTGGCGCGTCAAACTTCACCGGAGCAAACCTGTCCGGGGCCAATCTTTCTGGCGCTGATCTGCATCTGGTCCGCGGCCTGACGCAAGGGCAGCTGAACCGCGCATGCGGCGATCGAACGACCCAGCTGCCCGGGGGACTGACCATTCCACGGTGCGGCTAGCGGGCAACACATATGTACGTACTTGCAGTTATTACCGGGAATTCAGTTCAAAGCCTCCAGCTGAGCCCGTACATATAGCGCATGCTTAATCTACGTCGTACCTCTGTCCTTCTGGCGCTTTCCGGTTCGGCGATGCTCATGGCCGGGCAAGCCAGCGCCCAATCGAAATCGACCCGTGTGTCCTGGGCGCCGTCCTATGGCGGGTCCTGCGTGAACTGTGATCTGCGCGGACGCAACATGTCTGGCGGCGACATTTCAGCGGCGAACTATCCCCGCTCCAACCTCTCAGGCGCGTTCCTGCGCGGGACACGGGCGCTCAATATCAATCTGACGGACGCGACAGCCAAAGGCACGGATTTCCGGCGCGCGACGCTGGACGGATCGCAACTGGTCAATGGCCATTTCGAGGGCTCCCGGTTTGAGCGGGCCAGCCTCGTCAATGCCGACATCTCCGGTGCGACCTTCAGCGATACGTATCTCAGCGGCGCCCATCTTGGCGCGGCCACGGCCACCGGCGCGAATTTCTCGCGTGCCAGGGCGTCGGGCACCGACTTCTCCGGCGCCAATTTGACTGGCGCGACATTCGAGGGCGCCGTCCTGCGTGAGGCCCAGTTCAATAATGCCATCCTGAGCGGGACGAATTTCGCGGGCGCCGACCTTCAGAATGCGCGTATCACCAATACGAGGCTCATCGATGTGAGCTTTGAGGGCGCGAGCGGCCTGGAGCAGACCATTTTCGATGGCAGCTGCGCGGGCGAAAATACGGATGTTCCGGCCAGCCTGTCGCTGATCTCCTGCCAGAACGTTCAGCTGCCGGGCTCTGACGAACTTCGCGGCGGACTGATCCAGACCGCCGGCAAATAAAAACGCCCCCGACCAAGCCAGGGGCGCTTTCATTTCAATACAATTACTGGCGCGCAGCGCCCTATTCCTTCTTCGCCTGCGGAGCAAGGCGGATATGGAGCTCGCGCAGCTGCTTGTCGTCGACCGGCGATGGGGCCTGCATCATGAGGTCGCGCGCCTGCTGGTTCATCGGGAACAGCGTGACGTCGCGCAGATTGTCGACCTCAGCCAGCAGCATCACGATCCGGTCGACACCCGGTGCGATACCGCCGTGCGGCGGGGCACCGAAGCGGAAGGCGTTCAGCATGCCGCCAAACTCGGCCTCGACCACATCTGCGCCATAGCCTGCCAGTTCGAACGCCTTGAGCATGATGTCCGGACGGTGGTTCCGGATGGCGCCGGAGGACAGCTCCACGCCATTACAGACAATGTCATACTGGAAGGCCTTGAGGTCGAGCTGCTTCTCGACCGTATCGGCCTGGTCCAGCGCGTCCATCCCGCCCTGCGGCATGGAGAACGGGTTGTGGGAGAAGTCGATCTTCTTGTTGTCCTCGTCCCACTCATACATCGGGAAATCGACGATCCAGCAGAATTTGAAGATGCCCTGCTCGATGAGGTCCAGCTCCTCGCCGACCTTGGTACGGGCAGCGCCTGCCAGCTTGTAGGCTGCGTCGTGATTACCGGCCGAGAAGAAGATGCCGTCGCCAGCACCAAGGCCCATCGTCTCAAGGAAAGCCTTGAGATGGTCAGGGTCAAAATTCTTCAGGACGGGGTCCTGGCTGTCGACACCGCCGCCATCGGCCTCCTTGAGGCGCGCATAGCCAAGGCCGGGCGCCTGCATTTCCTTCTTCGCCCACTTGTCGAGGTCATCGAAGAATTTGCGGGATTTCTGCTCAGCCGCCTTTGGCGCGGGGATGGCGATAACCTTGCCACCGCCGCCAATGATCTTGGCAAAGATGGAAAAGCCGGTCTTGCTGTCATCGGCGAAGAAATCGGTGACATCGGCAAGCTCGATCGGGTTACGCAGATCTGGCTTGTCGGAGCCATATTTGGCCATGGCTTCAGCATAGGGAATGCGCGGGAACGGGCCCTCGGGCATGGTGCGGCCCTTGCCCTGCCAGTCGGCGAATTCCTCGAACACGCCGCGCATGACAGGCTCGATCGCGTTGAACACATCTTCCTGCTCGACAAAGCTCATCTCGATATCGAGCTGATAGAACTCACCGGGGCTGCGGTCGGCGCGTGCGTCTTCATCGCGGAAACAGGGCGCGATCTGGAAGTAGCGGTCGAAACCGGACACCATGAGCAGCTGCTTGAACTGCTGCGGCGCCTGCGGGAGGGCATAGAACTCACCCGGATGCAGACGCGATGGCACGAGGAAGTCGCGTGCGCCTTCGGGCGAAGAGGCCGTCAGGATCGGCGTCTGATATTCGGTGAAGCCCTGATCGACCATGCGGCGGCGAAGCGAGGTGATGACGTCGCTGCGCAGTTTCATATTGGCGTGCAGCGTCTCACGGCGAAGGTCGAGATAGCGATGGCGCAGACGGATGTCTTCTGGATAATCCGGCTCACCAAACACAGGCAGCGGCAGTTCATCGGCGCGCGAGAGAACCTCGGCCTTGTCGACAACGACTTCGATACTGCCGGTCGCGAGGTTCGGATTGACGAGCGAGTCCTCACGGGCAACGACGCGGCCCTCAATCGTGATGACGCTTTCGGCGCGCAGATATTCAACGGTCTCAAAATCGGGCGTGCCCGGATTGAAGACGCACTGGGTCAGACCATAATGGTCGCGCAGGTCGATGAACATAACACCGCCATGGTCGCGGCGGCGGTGAAGCCAGCCTGAGAGTTTGACCGTGGCGCCGACGTCAGACTTGGTGAGTTCGCCGCAAGTATGGGTGCGGTAAGCGTGCATTCTCTCACTCCGAGGATTACTGTCAGGCGATGGGTTATGTGAACCTTCCCCTCGCCAATGTTGTGCGGATGCGATACGCGTGCGCGCCATGACTGACAAGACACTGACGCCGATTACGAAGCAGGAAGAGCTGCAAAAGTTCTGTGATTCGCTTGCGGCGAGTGATTTCATCTGTGTCGATACCGAATTCCACCGGGAAACGACCTTCTGGCCAGAGCTCTGCCTGATCCAGGCGTCCGCGCCCGGCGTTGAAGGCGTGATCGACCCGAAAGCAGACGGAATCGACCTCCAGCCTTTCCTCGACCTTCTGGCCGACACGTCCCGCGTGAAAGTGTTTCATGCCGCGCGCCAGGACATGGAGATCTTCAACAAGCTGATCGGCACCCCGCCTGCCCCGGTTTTCGATACACAGGTGGCGGCAATGGCTCTGGGCCTTGGCGATTCCATTTCCTATGACAATCTGATCCAGCGGGTGCTGCGCCGTCATATCGACAAGTCGAGCCAGTTCACCGACTGGAAGCGCCGGCCGCTCTCTGACAAGCAGCTCGCTTACGCCCTTGGTGACGTCACCCATCTGCGCGACGCCTATCTCTGGATGCGGGACGAACTGGAAAAGCGCGGCCGTATGGGCTGGGTGGCTGAGGAAATGGAAAGCCTTTCCGATCCTGCCCTTTACGACACCGACCCGAAGAATGCCTGGCAGCGTCTCAAAATCCGCAAGACGCACAAGGAATACCTCGCCGTCTTTGCCGCTGTGGCGGAATGGCGCGAGCGCCAGGCCCAGACGCTGGACCGTCCGCGCAGGCGTATCCTGAAAGATGATGCGATCCAGGAGATCGCAGACCAGAAACCGAAGACCGAAGACCAGTTTGACCGTCTGCGCGCCGTGCCAAAGGGCTTTATCCGCTCGCGCAATGCCGACGGGCTTATGCAGACGGTGGAAACGGCGCTGGATGATCCTGATGCGCACGCCCCGCCTGCCCCCAAGCGCAAGCAGAACCCGCAGACGCCGGCAGGCGCCCCGGAAATGCTGAAAGTGCTGCTGAAATATGTCAGCGAGGATGTCGATGTCGTCCCGCGTCTGATTGCGAACGCCGCCGACATTGAACGTATTGCGCGCGGTGAGACCGATGACGACATTCCGGCCCTTACAGGCTGGCGCTATGATGTCTTCGGCCAGAAGGCGCGTGCGCTCCTGACCGGAAATCTCGCCCTCTCCTTCGAAAACGGGCAGGTCAGGCTTTTCGAACCTAAGAGCTGATCTTTCCGGAAAAGGAGCCTTCCTAGTCCGCCGTGCTGATCTGCGCGTCGAGATCCAGGAAGGTCGCGAGCTGTTCGAACCGCTTCTTCACCGTGCCGGAAACCATGTCCGCACAGCCTGGCTGCACTTCCAGCACGAGCTTGGACTTTGAGGGCTTCAGACGCGCCTGTTTCAGCAAGGGGGCAGACCGCCCAGAATAGACCGCGCCAAGGCGCATGGCGGCGCCCATGATGCGGGCAAGTTGATCATCGGAATCCAGGCCCAGACGCGTAAATGCCTTCGGGCGCTGAAATTTATGGGTGTAGCGCGCGCCGGTGGCATGCGCGAGCAGGACACGCTCATCATGGCTGATGCCTCGGATCGGTGAGCGCAGGATAAGGTAATAGGCCATGTCGGCGCGGTGGTCTGGGTGGAACCTGCCACCGCAATCAGCCATCAGGCACGCGGCGCGGAACAGGCGTTGGCGCGAATGAGTGCGCGGAAGGACGGGCCGGATGAAGTCGTAAAGCGCCTCACCGAAATCGAGCTGCGATTTCTCCAGCCGCAGAAAAGCGATCGTGCCGTCGATCAAGGCGTCGCCATAGGGCTCGCGCATCGTCTCGAACAGCATCTTCTCGCCCTGGTCGAAGAGAACGCCTTCGCGAAGCCCGTTGGCAGAAACCAGAACTTCCTTGAAGCCGCCGGCGTCGAAAACCTCATCCAGAACGAGCGCCGCGTGCACGATAGTGTCGAAGCGCCGGCCGACAATGCCGGAAATGTGTGAGGCAAGCTCCTTGTCGCGCTGCGTCGCAAGGATGGTCCTAACGACGGTGCGCACGGCCTGACCATTCAGGCGGTAACCGTGGAGGATGGCAAGCGGATAGGCTTTTATGTCCATATGGACGCTGGCGAGCGCGCGCCAGGACCCGCCAACGGCGTAGAGGCGCCTTGTCTTGGCGTTCAGAAGTTCTGAGGATTTGAGCACCTTGCGGATGGCCTTGCGCCGTTCTGCCGGCTTTGCGCCCTCCATATGCGACATGGAAAACGGGCCGAGACGATGGGTTTCGCCTTGCCCATCCTGTCCGGCCGGCGTGATACGCTGAAATTCGAGACTGGAGCCGCCAAGGTCACTGACGATCCCGTCGGGCTGGTCGAAGCCCATACGGACCCCCAGCGCTGACAGCCGACCTTCTTCGGCGCCCGACAGGATGCGCAGGCGCGCGCCAAGTTCGGTGGCCGCCATGCGGGCAAAGTCGGGCCCGTCCTCGGCGTCGCGCACAGCGGCGGTCGCAACAGCGGTGACCTGGGTGACACCCAGCCCGGTGAGGATGGCCCGGTAGCGCCGGATCGCCGCCATGGCATCCACCACACCTTCGGGGGAAAGCTTGCCCGTCTCCGGAAGGCCGCGGCCAAGACCTGCGAGGACCTTTTCATTGAAATATGGAAGCGCCGCAGCGCCCGTCACCTCATAGATAACCAGACGAACGGAGTTCGACCCAATATCGACAACGGCGGCTTTCTCAGGCTGCAGCGCAAGCCTCATTTAGAGCCCCGCTTCTTGGGCGCGAGCCGGGGCGGGATGGACACGACAAGCGCATTGCCGCGACCGGAAAGCGAAGGATTTTCCATGAAGTACCGGTGAGCACTGAAGCCTTTGCCTCTCTCCGGCGGGCGCAGGCGGTGGAATTCACCGTCGCCATCCATCTCCCAGCTCTGCTCGTCATCATTGAGGTTCGCGATCATGATCTGGTTCAGAACCTGACGATGCACCGTCGGATTTTCAACAGGCACCAGGGCTTCCACACGGCGCTTGAGGTTACGCTGCATCCAGTCCGCCGACGAAATCCAGACCTTGGCGCGCGCAGAGGGCAGATTCTCACCATTGGCGAAACAGACGATTCGCGAATGCTCAAGAAAGCGGCCGATCAGGCTTTTCACCTGAATGTTCTCCGACAGGCCGGGGACGCCGGGGCGCAGGCAGCAGATTCCGCGCACGACCAGCACGATGGGAACGCCCGCCTGGCTCGCCCTGTAAAGCGCATCGATCACATCGCCATCGACCAGTGAGTTCATCTTGGCCCAGACGCCGCTTGGCTTTCCGGCCTTTGCATTCTCGGCCTCTTTTTCCAGAAGCTCGATGATGTGAGGCTCCAGCGTCCGCGGCGACATGGCGATCTTTTCGAAGTCGGGCGCTTTCTCCGGCGGCTCGCGATAGGCGGTGATATAGTTGAACAGCTTGTTGGCATCGCGGCCGAGGGCGGGGTCGGAGGTGAACAGCGACAGGTCGGTATAGATCCGCGCCGTCACCGGGTGATAATTGCCGGTGCCATAATGGGTATAGGTCACCAGCTTGCCCCCTTCACGGCGCACAACAAGCGAGACCTTGGCGTGCGTCTTGTAGTCGATGAAGCCATAGACGACCTGAACGCCAGCGCGCTCAAGGTCACGGGCAAGGCGGAGATTGGTCTCTTCATCGAAGCGGGCCTTGATCTCCACCAGTGCGGTCACGTTCTTGCCCATCTCGGCGGCTTCCTGCAGCGCCGAAACGATGGGGGAATTCAGCGTGGTGCGGTAGAGCGTCTGCTTGATGGCCACGACGTCGGGGTCGATAGCGGCCTGCCGGATAAACTGGATCACCACATCAAACGACTCGTAAGGGTGGTGGACCACAAAGTCCTTGGCCTTGATCGCGGCGAAACAGTCGCCGCCCATTTCCCGGATGCGCTCGGGATAGCGCGGCTCATAGGGTTTGAACTGAAGGTCCATCCTGTCTTCGATGATAAGCTCAGACAGGTTCTTCATGCCGAGGAGGCCATGCAGGATCATCACGTCGCGCGGCTCTGAGCCGATTTCACGCGTGATGAATCTCTCCAGCTCCTCAGGCGCGTCGCCATCGATGTGGATGCGCACAATGCGTCCCCGCCGGCGCTGTTTCAGAAGAATCTCGAACTCGTGGATGAGGTCTTCGGCCTCTTCCTCGATCTCGATATCGCTGTCGCGCACAATGCGGAAGACGCAGTGACCGAGCGAGCGGAAGCCCGGAAACAGCATGTCCATGAAAGTTGCAATGACGCTTTCCAGGCGCACGAACCGGATCGACTGGCGGTTGCGGTCCGGCAGACGGATAAAGCGAGGCGAGAAGGCAGGCATCGGCACCAGTCCGACCATCGCTTCGCCGGAGTCTTCGGGCACAAGCTGGAAAGCGACCGCGAAGCCGAGATTGGGGATAAAGGGAAACGGATGCGCCGGGTCGACCGCCTGCGGCGTCAGCATCGGAAAGACGTGGTTCTCGAAATGATCGCGCAGCCAGTTCTTGTCGGTCCTGGTCAGGTCCGCCATTTTCTTGACTTCGATCTTTTCTTCATCGAGCAGGCCCCGCAGCTCGCGCCAGCAGGCCTGCTGGGCCTCCATCAGCTTGGCCGACTGTTTCTCGATCGCCTCGACCTGCTGCGAGGGCGTCATCCCCTCCTGACTGGTGCGCAGGACGCCGGCACGGAGCTGTTCGCGAAGGCCCGCATAGCGGACCATGAAAAACTCATCGAGATTGTTGGCGGAGATCGACAGGAAGCGTAACCGCTCAAGCAGCGGATGGGTCACATTGTGCGCTTCTTCCAGGACCCGCTCATTGAACTTCAGCCAGGATAGCTCGCGATTGAGAAAGCGTTCCGGCCGCTCCATCAGCGGCTTTGCGGCACGTCCTGCCGGTTTTTCCGTCGTGTCTGTGTCAGTCGTGCTCATCGCCTGCCTCTGGCTATCAGGTGTCAGTCTTCGAACAGCGGGCGCGTGCCGTCCATCTCGTCCAGTATTTCCCGGGCCAGAGGTATAGTCACCTCCCGCTCATCACTGAGCTCGTGCAGCTCCTTCACGAAGCTTTCGATCGCCGCATAGCTGCGCTCAAGCCGCATGATGACATAGTCCTCCACCGCTTCGGGAAGTTTCAGGTAACGGCGTTTCATTGCAGCTCTGAGACGGATGCGGAGCATTTCATCATCTGGGGGCCCGAGTTCGAGCAATGTCATCGCGCTGAGCCGCGACTGAAGATCGGGCAAACGCGCCCGCCAGCGCGCCGGTGGCTGGCGTCCTGTCAGCAGAAGTGTGCCGCCATGGCTAGCTGAAAGATTGATAAGCGAGAGAAGATTGTCGTCATTCTCGACCTTGTCGGCCCGGTCAATCGCGACCGGGGCTTCGGCGAGTGCGCTGATCTTCTTATGGGAAAGTTTGCCGAGCGCCTTGGCACTCAACAAGGATCCACCGGAAAGGTCGCACCAGGCCTGGGCCGCTGTCGTCAGGCCTGAGCGCTTTTCGCCGACCAGGCAAAAGGCGGCTGTCCGCCAGTCCGGCCAGCGTTTGAGCAGAGAAATGGCCGTACGATTGGCGTCTGTCACCGCCAGCGTGTCGAGTGTGTGCCCCGTTTCGGGGAAATCGAACTTCAGCTGACGGTTTTTCCTTGGAGAACGATCCGTACCTTGCACCTAGACTAGCTCGGGGTTCGTGTGATGGCTGAGGTCATGACCCAGCCCATATCATCTGTCTCGACCTCTACACCTCTCTCACGCAGGCTGGAGACGAGCCGCTGACGGTCGCCCGCATAGGCGAATTTCACGACGGCACCCTGACGCGAAAGACCGGCGATCTCGAAGTCGAAGACAAGCGGGGACCGTGCCAGTGCGGCGCGAAGCGAATTCCATTCGGGCAGCGAGGTGAAGAGAATTGTCGTTTCCACTGGCGTACGTTCACTGGAGCGGATGATCGCCGAACGCTTCCAGGCTTCCTCCATGAGGGTGGCGGCGAGATCGGCCGCATCCTCGAGTGTTGCAGCGCTGTTCGTAGTGCCCAGATCGGTCTCGCCCGCCGCGGTCACACTGACGACGCGGACGCGATAACTGCCCTCCCCGCCCAGAAGCTCAGCCTTGATGGCCCGGCGCGCATCAGCGGCCAACACATCGCCCGACAGGGTTTCCCAGCCCGACGAGACGGTCGCTGTATTTCCGCGCGCGGTCTCAAAAGGCGCAAGGCGTCCGCGGGAGGCATCGGGCCAGGCTTCGTTCCAGGCATAGGCATCGCCGCCGGACTGCACGGGAAAGACGACAGATTTCGGCGCTGTCTGATCGGTATATGGAATATTCCGCTCATTGAGGAAGTCACGGACCATGGACGGATTATAGACCACGGCCAGTTCGCCGACATATCTGCCGCCGCCGCGCTCTTCCTTTTCGACATCGACCGCCGCGGCGAGCCTGTCCGCCAGAGCTGCGCTGACCGATCCCGACCCAAGCCGACCGGACCTGTCCTCAGGCAAGGTCAGACGCTCAAAGAGCCGGTAGGCGCCTTTGATGCGCGCAGAGGCGAAGGCCTGCTGCTGGGCCTGGATCACGCTGCCGGCCGATTCCTCGACTTCGATTTCCCTGATCGTATAGATTTCCCGGAGCTGAGCAGCAGCGGTGCCGGCAGCGAAAAATACCACAGCAATCATCAGCAAGATTCGTCTGGTCATTTGGTCGCCTTTCCGACTCCGGTTTGGAACTGTCCTTAGCAAGGCCGCTGGCACGATGGAACCGCCATGTCGGCTAGTCGAACACTCATCCACATGGTAACGCGCTTGCCTATGACTTCAAAAGATAAACCCTCCCTTTCCTACAAGGACGCTGGTGTCGATATTGAGGCAGGCGAACGCCTTGTCGATGCGATCTCTCCCATGGCCAAGGCGACCCGCCGTGCGGGCGTCATGGGTGGGCTCGGCGGCTTTGGTGCCCTCTTCGACCTGAAAAAGGAAAACTGGAAGGATCCGATCCTCGTTTCCGGGACCGATGGGGTCGGCACAAAACTGATGCTGGCCTTCGAGACAGGCATTCACGATACGGTCGGGATCGACCTTGTCGCCATGTGCGCAAATGACGTGCTGGCCCAAGGCGCAGAACCGCTTTTCTTCCTCGATTATTTCGCGTGCGGGAAGCTGGAAGCTGGCATTGCCGAAGCCGTCGTCTCCGGCATCGCGGAAGGTTGCCGCCAGGCCGGATGCGCACTCGTGGGCGGTGAAACCGCCGAGATGCCGGGCATGTATCCCCCCGGCCATTATGATCTTGCCGGCTTCGTTGTCGGCGCGGTGGAGCGTGAAAATGTGCTGCCGCGCTTTGCAGAGATGAAGGCAGGCGACGTGCTGATCGGGATTGCCTCTTCTGGCCCGCACTCCAATGGCTATTCGCTGGTCCGGCGGATTGTTGAGCGCTCTGGCCTTGGCTGGGATTCGGCCGCGCCCTTTACCGACAAGCCACTTGGCGAAGCCCTGCTGACCCCGACCCGGCTCTATTCCCACGCCGCCCTGCCCCTTATTCGCAATGAGCGCATCAAGGGTCTTGCCCATATTACCGGCGGTGGCCTTACGGAAAATGTGCCGCGCATGCTGCCCGATGACCTCACGGCGCGCTTCGACCGCGCCGCCTGGCCGGTGCCGGACGTGTTCCGCTGGCTGCAGGAGGAAGGCAATGTCGCTGAAGACGAGATGCACCGCACCTTCAATATGGGGATCGGGCTAGTCTTCGCCGTGGCGCCGGATCAGGCCGACCGCGCCATCGCAGAGCTGGAAGCGGTCGGCGAAACCCCGGTCGTGATCGGTGACATCGTTCCGGCATGAGCCGCCTCAACCTTGCCATCCTGATTTCGGGCCGCGGGACCAATATGGACCAGATCCTGCGGGCGACGACGTCCGAAGACTATCCGGCCCGCGCGCGGCTGGTCCTCTCGAACCGTGAAGATGCAGCGGGGCTGGAGGCTGCGCGCGCCTTTGGCGTGGCGACAGAAACGGTGCCGCACACGGATTATGAGGACCGCCAAAGCTTTGAGCGCGCCATGCATGAGGCGCTGACCCGGCATGAAATAGAGATCATCGCCCTTGCCGGCTTCATGCGGGTCCTGACGCCGTGGTTCGTCGAAAAATGGGCGGGGCGGATGGTCAACATCCACCCCTCACTCCTGCCGGACTATCCGGGGCTGAACACTCATGCTCGAGCGCTGCAGGCCGGCGACAGCGAAGCCGGCTGCACCGTCCACTGGGTCAGCGAAGGGGTCGATGAAGGCGATATCATCCGCCAGGCCCGCGTGCCGGTGAAGTCAGGCGATACGCCAGCCACGCTGGCAAACCGTGTGCTGGAGGCCGAACACAGGCTGTATCCGCAGGCGCTGGCAGAAGCCTGCCGCTATATTATTGCACGGCAAGCGAGCTGAAACTGTCCAGAAGGGCACGCAGATAGACCTCCATCGCCCAGCGGTCGGCATCCGTTGGACGCTTCGCGAGGCGTTCTGCGCATTCCACGATGTCGGCAAGCTGGCGGACCTGGCTGCGCTCAAGGTCACGGCCGGCGCGATATACAAGCGGCCATCCAGGAAACAGCCGGTCCGGGACGCTGTCATGGAAGACGACCTGACACGCGTCATGGCGCCAGTCGCGGCGGATGCGCGAGAAACAGTCGCGAACGGCGCCCTCTTCGCCTTCGATCACCTGCAGGCACAGACTATCCTGATGGATGAACAGGCCCGTCAGCCCGTTGTCCCGATTGCTCTGGCGCGCTTGCGCGAGCAGATCGTACAGGGTTTCGTCCTTTAGAGTCGGACGGCATCTCGACAGATAGATCAGGCGTTTCATGGAAGATCCTTTGCCAGTGACGAATCGATCATGGCGCCCGAAAGGTTAATTCGCGTTTACCAAATAAGAAAAGCCCTCACGCACAGGGCGAGAGGGCTTCCTCAAATCACGCAAAAAGCGAGCTAGCCAACGATCTCGGCTTCAGAGAAGAACTGGCGGATTTCGAGGTCAGCATTCTCTTCGCTGTCGGAGCCGTGAACGGAGTTTTCGCCGATCGACTTTGCATAGAGCTTGCGGATCGTGCCCTCTTCAGCGTCAGCCGGATTGGTGGCGCCCATGACATCGCGATAGGCCTTCACGGCGTTCTCGCCCTGCAGCACCTGAACGACGACCGGAGCAGAGGTCATGAAATCGACCAGCTCACCGAAGAAGGGACGTTCCTTGTGAACGTCATAGAAACGCTCGGCCTGTTCGCGGGTCATCTTGATGCGGCGCTGGGCGATGATGCGCAGACCGGCCTTTTCGATGACGGCATTCACCGCGCCGGTGAGGTTCCGCTCGGTTGCATCCGGCTTGATGATCGAAAACGTACGTTGGATAGCCATGAAAGGCTCCTTTTGAATAGACTTTATTGGTGTGAAACTCTCGCGGCGCCTATAGCGAGCGGGCTGCCTTCGGGCAACTCCTGCTGACATGGCCTGCAGACGTTGATTGCCGGCCGGCGTGGCCCCGCGGCGCGGATCAACCGGCTTCCTTCCAGCCACCTTGTTCGGTCTGCTGAAAATAGCGTGTGGTTAGGCCCGCATCTGACGCGGCCTTGTAGAGCTGGCGGGCCTTGTTGCGGACTGGCGCGTCCCCATCATCGAACATCACCATGCAGCGCTCATAGGCCGAATCGACCGGCATGTCGGCGCCGTCCATGAGCAGGGCCACGGCGGCTTCATTCTGGTTGTCTGTGGTTTCGCTGATTAGGACCGGCTGGCGCGCCGGATCCAGCCCGGCAGCCTCTGCCTGGCCGTGTGGCAGGAAACTCTGGTCGTCATACGTCCAGAGGGCCTGATCCAGCGCGCCGCGGCGCCGGATGTCGGGGCTGACAGCAAGCACGCGCCAGCCCCGTTCCAGGCATTTTTCAAGAAGCGGTCCGGCCGCCTGCTCAAGCGTGGTTCGCTTGAGATGGTAGAACCACCATTCAGGCTTTCCGGTCGCGCTCAAGACTAGCTCTCGTAATTGTCCGCAATCCAGCGATCGAGCAGGCGCGGACCGAAGCCGGAGGCCCAGCTTGGATCAAGCGGAGACTTCTCGCTTTCGACCCAGGCGACGCCAGCGATATCGAGGTGCGTCCAGGCCTGCCCCTCATTCACGAACCGCTTGAGAAATTGCGCGGCCGTGATGGAACCCGCCGACTTGCCGCCAATATTCTTCATGTCGGCGAATTGAGACTTGAGCTGGGCATCGTATTCGGGACCAATCGGCAGGCGCCAGACACGCTCACCTTCGGCGAGGCCAGCCTTGCTGAGCTGATCTGCCATATTGTCATTATCCGTAAAGAGACCGGCATGGTGATGGCCGAGCGACACAACGATGGCGCCGGTGAGGGTCGCCAGATCCACGATGGATTTCGGCTTGAACTGCTTCTGGGCGTACCAGAGCACATCGGCCAGAACGAGACGGCCTTCAGCATCGGTGTTGAGCACCTCGATGGTCTGACCGGAAGCAGAGGTGAGAATATCCCCGGGGCGGATCGCATTGCCGTCCGGCATATTCTCGACAAGGCCAACGAGGCCGACAACATTTGCTTTCGCCTTACGCTTGGCGAGCGCGAGCATGGCGCCCGTCACAGCGGCCGCGCCGCCCATGTCGCCGCGCATATTCTCCATGCCTGGTCCGGGCTTGAGGGAGATACCGCCGGTGTCGAAACAGACACCCTTGCCGCAGAGGGCGACAGGCGCGTCGTCCTTCTTGCCGCCCATCCACTTCATGATACCGAGCTTGGATTCCTTGACCGAGCCCTGTCCGACGCCGAGGAGCGAGCCCATGCCGAGCTTTTCCATTTCCTTCTCGCCGAGGATCTCGACCTCTATGCCGTGCTTTTCCAGCTCCTTGATCTTGTCGGCAAACGTGGCCGGATAGAGCAGGTTTGGCGGCATGTTCATGAGGTCGCGGGCAAGGAAGGTGCCGTCAGCCGCAGCGTCCATCGGCTTCCATGCAGCTTTCGCGGCGCGCTCGTCCGGGACGACCAGTGTGAAGGCTTTGAGGCTCGGCTTGTCATCGTCCTTGAGCTTGGTGAAATACTCGTCAAAGCGGTAAGAGGCCAGCTTCGCGCCAATGGCAGCGCGGGCGGCGAACTCAGCATCATCGACGTGAAGGCCGATAGACTTGAAACCGCTGCCGGCCTGG
Organism: uncultured Henriciella sp.; assembly: GCF_964005855.1. Lineage (NCBI taxonomy): Bacteria > Pseudomonadati > Pseudomonadota > Alphaproteobacteria > Hyphomonadales > Hyphomonadaceae > Henriciella > uncultured Henriciella sp. The sequence goes on along the minus strand of NZ_CAXFSW010000003.1, from coordinate 73,984 downwards.
CCCTTCACAAGAAGCGCACCGATCTTTTCCTGCGCCCGGGCGTCGCGGTCTTTTGGTTTACCGCCACCGATCAGCACGGCGCGGCGCGCTTCACATGCCTTGGGCAGGACGATGACAGCCATCTGCCCATGCTTGCCAGTAAAGCGCTTCTGTCCGAGCGCTTCGCTCAGCAGGCCTCCGCTTTCCTCATCCAGCGAGGCGGCTGCTTCTGGCAGCTTTCCATCCTGATCGATGACATATGCAACGATATCTGTTTCGGCTTTTTCAGCGAAATTGATTTTCATGAATAAACTCCGTTTGATGCCGAAACTAAGCATCGACGCGCGCCAATCAACTCGCTAGGCAGAGGCCCGCACAGAAAAACTGCACCCAAGGCGCAATGAAACGCATTCAGAGCTATCTTTTCAGACAAGTCTTTCGCTCTGTCATTATCATTGTGGGCGGCCTGACCCTGCTCGCCATTCTGGCCCAGGGGCTTTCGCAGACTGACATCATCATCGAAAGCCGTCAGTCGGCCTTCACCTATTTCTATATCGTTGCGCTCGGGGCCCCGCAGGTTATCGCCCTTCTCACGCCGCTCGCTGTCTTTGTCGCGACGATCTGGTCGCTCAACCGGCTTCACCGCGACAATGAGATCGTGGTCGCCGGCGCCGCAGGCATGACGCGATGGGACATCGCCTCACCCGTCTTGCGCTTTGCGGTCATGGCTGCGCTTGTCCATCTTGCGGTCAATCTGTGGGTTCAGCCGACAGCGCAGCGTCTGCTTCGCGAAACGATCCAGGATGCCCGCGCCGATCTTGCAACCTCCCTTGTGCGGCCCGGCCAGTTCACTACTGCGGGCGACGGCCTTACCGTCTATGCACGCGACACCCAGGACGGCGACCTCATCGGCGTGCTGATCTCCGACAATCGCAAGACAGAGACCGAATCGCGCGACTATCTCGCCCAGCGCGGCCGCTTTGTCGAAGTGGATGGCGTCCCCAGCATCATCATGTGGGAAGGTCAGATTCACCAGATCGACGTCAATGGCGCTCTCTCCATCCTGAATTTCGATCAGTCGACATTCGACCTTTCGCCCTTCATCGAGAACCGGGCCGCCGTCATCCTCAAAGCGTCCGACCGTTATCTGCACGAGCTCCTCTACATCGACACGACAAGTTATCAGGAGCTCAACGACCAGGAGGCCTTTCTGGCCGAAGCCAATGCCCGCCTGACGACGCCGCTGGTTTCCATCGCCATGGCGCTGATTGCGGTGATGGCGGTGCTGGGCGGCGACTTCAACAGACGGGGCTATTCGCGGCGTATCGTGATCGCCACAGCGGGCGCCCTGCTGCTTGTGATCGTCCAGCTTGCGGTACAGTCGGCAAGCCGAAGCAGCGTGGGCGTGAATGTGGCCCAGTGGCTCGTGCCTCTAGGCACCACCGCCGTTCTCTCCTTCATTTTCTTCAACTGGCGAATGAAAGTGCCGGCAAGGAAAGTCGGGGTGACGCGGTGATGCTGCTTTCCAGAATACAGCGCTATATTATCTGGCAGCTCCTTTCGGGGCTGGCGCTGGTCCTTGCGATTTTCACCGCGACCATCCTGCTGGTCGATGTCGTCGAGCAGCTGCGCACAGTCGGGACGGATGTCGATCTTTCACCATTCGACGCGGTCCTCCTTTCCCTCATGAAACTGCCGGGCCTCATTGAACAGACCCTGCCCTTTGCTGTCCTGGTCGCCGCCATGATTGCCTATAGCCGTCTCAACAAGCGTTCTGAGCTCTCGGTGATCCGCGCCAGTGGCCTGTCGGCATGGCAGTTCCTTACGCCCGTCATCCTGATGTCCGTCGTGCTGGGCTTTTTCTCGATGATGGTGCTCAACCCGCTGGGCGCGACCCTGGCGGGCAAGTTCGAGGAGTCCCGCAACTCGCTTCTCATTTCTGGTGGGGTACGCCTTGATTCCAGCCGCGAGGATGTCTGGCTGCGTCAGGGCGACGGAAACACCCAAATCGTCATCAGCGCGCAGTCGGTCGATGCGACCGGGCAGATCTTCAAGGATGTGAAGATGCTCGAGGAGACGCGCGTCTATGAGAATGGGCGCCCCCTCGACCGCTATGAATTCACCCGCCGGATTGATGCAAAGACCGCCCGCATTATCGACGGCTTCTGGCAGATCGAGAATCTGATCGAGAATGTGCCCGGTCAGCCACCAGAGCGGATGGACGCGCTTGCCATACCGACCGACCTCGATCCCGACCGCCTTCTGGACAGGTTCACCTCGCCGAACACGATCGGTTTCTGGAAACTGCCTGCCTTTGTACGTCAGACCAGCCAGGCCGGGCTCGACACGTCGCGCTTCACGGTCCGGCTGTTCGGTCTGACGGCCATGCCTGTCTTTTTCACCGCGATGGGCCTGATCGGCGCGCTGGTCTGTTTGCGGCTCTCGCGCCTTGGTGGGACCAGCCGGCTTGTTGCCTCCGGCGCGCTGGCGGCAGTTGGCGTCTTCTTCATCATGCAGTTTTCCTCCAGCCTCGGCGCTTCCGGTGCCCTGCCTCCGTTCGTGGCCGCCTGGGCACCTGCACTCTTTGCTTTGTTTGCAAGCCTGGCTGTGCTGGCCTATCGCGAAGATGGCTAGCTCCCCCTCTCGGGTTGACAGGGGACAGCCACACACCCAAGTTCCGCCGCGCTCTGGAGGTTGCCCTATATGAAAGTCGTTGTTGTTGAGTCGCCGGCAAAAGCGAAGACGATCAACAAATATCTGGGAAAGGACTACAAGGTCCTCGCCTCCTATGGGCATGTGCGGGATCTGCCGTCAAAGGACGGGTCGGTCGATCCAGAGAATGATTTCGAGATGATCTGGCAGGCCGATTCCAAATCGGCAAGCCGCATCAAGGAAATTGCGGAAGCCACCAAGACGGCCGACAAGCTGATCCTCGCGACTGACCCTGATCGCGAAGGCGAGGCGATCTCCTGGCACCTCCTGGAAGCGCTGGAAAAGCGTAAGGCGCTGAAGGGCATTCCGGTCGAGCGCGTTGTCTTCAACGCGATCACAAAGAATGCAGTCACTAACGCGATGGAGCAGCCGCGCGAGATCGATCAGGAACTGGTGGACGCCTATCTCGCCCGCCGCGCCCTCGACTATCTCGTCGGATTCAACTTGTCGCCGGTGCTCTGGCGCAAGCTGCCCGGTTCGCGCTCTGCGGGGCGCGTGCAGTCGGTTGCCCTGCGCATCATCTGCCAGCGCGAGCTGGAGATAGAGACGTTCCAGCCGCAGGAATACTGGTCGATCGAGGCAGACCTTCGCGCCAAGGACGGCACCAGCTTCAAGGCGCGCCTGCATGCGCTGGACGGCGAAAACCTGAAGAAATTCTCCCTGCCCGACGAGAAAACGGCCACCGCCGCGCTCGAAGCGGTGAAGGTCGGCGGCTATACGGTAAGCTCGGTTGAATCCAAGCCCGTCAAACGCAATCCGCCCCCGCCCTTCATTACGTCGACGCTCCAGCAGGAAGCCTCGCGCAAGCTCGGTTTTACCGCCAAGCGCACGATGGGCGCCGCCCAGAAGCTCTATGAAGAAGGCCGCATCACCTATATGCGGACCGACGGCATCAATATGGCCGAAGAGGCCTATCACGCCTCACGAAAGCAGATCGAAAGCGATTATGGGGCGCGCTATCTGCCGGAGAAGCCGCGCCGCTATTCCTCCAAGGCCAAGAACGCCCAGGAAGCGCACGAAGCCATTCGCCCGACCGATTTCTCGATCCGCCCCGAGGAGTATCGCGGCGATGGGGACCTTAAAAAGCTCTACACGCTGATCTGGCGGCGCGCCGTCGCCTCGCAGATGGAAGCGGCTGTCTTTGAGCGCACGACGCTGGATTTCATGTCCAAGGACAAGCGCGCCCAGCTGCGCGCCACGGGCCAGGTCGTGCAGTTTGATGGCTTCATCAAGCTCTACACCGAAGGCCGCGATGATGGCGACGAGGACGAGGATGCTGAAGGCCGCCTGCCAAAGATGAAGGAAAGCGACCACGCCGACCTAGTCGAGGCAAAGTCGGACCAGCATTTCACCCAGCCGCCGCCCCGCTATACCGAAGCCTCGCTCGTCAAACGCCTGGAAGAGCTCGGCATTGGCCGTCCGTCTACCTACGCATCGACCCTGTCTACGCTGGAAGACCGTGACTATGTGCGGCTTGAAAAGAAGCAGCTGATCCCGGAGGACAAGGGTCGGCTGGTGACGGCCTTCCTGGAGAACTTCTTCGCCCGATATGTGGAGTATGACTTCACGGCCGAGCTAGAAGAACAACTCGACGTCATCTCGGATGGCAAGCTCGACTGGAAGGCCTTCCTGCGTGAGTTCTGGGTACAGTTCCAGGCCGCCATCGACGAGACGAAAGAACTTCGCGTGTCGAACGTGCTCGACGCGCTGAACGAGGCGCTTGGGCCTTATGTGTTTCCGAAGACTGACGAGAACGGTAATCCGAAGGAAAACCCGCGCGAATGCCCGCTCTGCGGCGAGGGTGAGCTATCGCTGAAACTTGGCCGGCATGGCGCTTTTGTCGGTTGTTCGCGTTATCCCGAATGCAAGTTCACGCGGCCCTTCTCGGCAGACAGTGAACAGGACGGCGCGATCAACCCGGAAGGCGAGGAGCTGGGCCTGCACCCTGAAACGGGCGAGCCCGTCTTCCTGAAGACGGGCCGGTTCGGACCCTATGTGGAAATGTCACTCGGTGAGGACGAAAAACCCAAGCGCACAAGTGTACCCAAGGGCTGGGATGTGAAAGCCGTGACGCTGGACCAGGGCGTCAAGCTTCTCTCCCTGCCGCGCGATGTCGGCGAACATCCCGACGATGGTGAGATGATCCGCGCCAATCTCGGCCGCTATGGCCCTTACGTTCAGCATCATCGCACCTTTGCCAATGTGCAGACCGTCGAGGAGCTGTTCGACATCGGCCTTAACCGTGCCGTGACGCTGATCGAGGACAAGAAAGCAAAACGTGGCGGGGGCCGCGGGGCCGAACCGCTCAAGGAGCTCGGCAAACACCCTGCTGATGACGAGCCGATCCACGTCTATGAGGGCCGCTATGGCCCCTATGTGAAGCACAAGAAGACGAATGCGACGCTTCCGAAGGACACCACGCCGGACACGGTCACACTGGAACAGGCGATTGAACTGATCGACGCCAAGGCGAAGAAGCCGGCCAAGAAAAAGGCGCCAGCGAAGAAGAAGGCCACCGCGAAAAAAACAACGGCCAAAAAGACATCGACGACGAAGAAGACGTCGACGACGAAGGCGAAGGACTAGCCGATGGAATGTGAGGACCGGCAGCCATGAACGTCAGGCCCGCCACGCTCGATGACCTGCCAGCCCTGCTTGAGTTCGAGCAGGGCATCATCACCGCAGAACGGCCTTATAACCCACTGCTGAAGCCCGACCCGATCACCTACTACGATATCGGCGAGATGATCGAGGCAGACGATGCCGAGGTCATGGTGGTGGAGATCGATAGCGAACTCGTCGCATCGGGCTATGCGAAGACCAAGCGGTCCCGGCATTACACCTCACCCGACTGGCACGCCTTTCTCGGTTTCATGTTCGTGAAGGAAGCGTTCCGCGGACGGGGCCTGAACCGGATTCTTCTCGACGCCCTGCTCGACTGGTCTCGCAAGCGAGGCCTTACCGAAGTCCGACTCACGGTCTATCCTGGCAACGAGCCGGCTATACGCGCCTATGAAAAAGCCGGCTTTTCGCCCTATCTCACAGAAATGAGGCTTGGCCTGAATGAGTAGGCCCATTCCACCTTGCTTTCATGGCAAGCCGAACCAGATCCTCTGGAAGAGGTTCAATAGCTTTGTGAAATAAAAACAAGGCATTTCAAATGCCACCGGAAGGACAGATCATGACAGATCCGAAACTGAAAGAAGAAAAAGCACGCCAGGGCGAGACCGGAAAAGGCGTTCGCTATGTACTTGTTATATCCACGATCGCCGCAGTGATCGGGCTGGGCCTCATCTTTGCTTTCGTGATCTGAAGAGAACGTCCAGGCTGAAAGAGTCCGGGCAAATCGCGCAGAATCCCCTATATGGGGAGCATGAGTTTTCCCGACCGAGAGACAGTTCTCGACTTTATCGCCAAGAATCCGTCCGCGACGACGAAACAGGACATTGCGCGTGGCCTGAAAGTGAAAGGGCGTGAGCGTCAGAACCTCAGGCAAGTTCTGAAGGATCTGGAGGCTGACGGCACCCTGGAACGCACAGGCAAGCGCGCCTGGGCCAAGACCGATACGCCTCCGCCAACAGGCGTCATCATTTTCGAGGAAATCGATGATGATGGCGAGCTGATGGCCCGGTCCGTCGGGCGCGACGGCGCCTTCGGTCCGCCTATCCGCTTTGCCGGTTATAGCGGCAAATCAAAGGGTCCGGCCCCCGGCATCGGGGACAAGGGCCTTGCCCGCATCAATGAGGCGAATGGCGAATATCACGCCAAGCTCCTGAAACTTTTCGAGAAACGCGATGAAGAATCGCAGCTGACCGGCCGGTTCGAACGCAATCCGAAAGGCGGACGCGTTATCCCGGCGAGCCGCAAGGACAAGCGGACACTCCTTATCGACAAGAGCGACACCAAGGGCGCCGAGGATGGCGACCTTGTTACCGCCATGCCCAAACCGGGCAAGCCGAACGGACCCGCGTTCGGTGTCGTCACGGAAATCATCGGTCGCATGGACGACCCACGCGCAGCCTCGCTGCTCGCCATTTATGGTCACGATATACCGGTCGAATTCCCCAAGGACGTCCTCAACGAGGCGGAGACCATCAAGCCGCTGAACGCGCCGCGTGAGGATCTCACCCATATCCCGCTCATTACCATCGATCCGCATGATGCGCGCGACCATGACGATGCCGTCTATGCCGAAAAGCTCGACGATGGCTGGAAGGTGATCGTCGCGATTGCGGACGTGGCCGCCTATGTGCGCCCCGGCACTGCGCTCGACCGCGAGGCGCAGAAGCGCGGCAACTCTACCTATTTTCCGGACCGGGTCGTCCCGATGCTGCCTTTTGAGCTGTCGGCCGATGCCTGCTCGCTGGTCGACAATGAGGACCGCCCCTGCATGGCGGTCGAGATGATCTTCGACCAGTCGGGTACGAAGCGCTCCCATCGCTTCATTCGCGGCACAATGCGGTCCCATGCAAAGCTCTCCTATGAAGAAGCGCAGGCGGCCATTGATGGCAAAACGGGCGGCGCTGGGGAGCCTTGGCTCAAGCCCGTGCTGAAGCCGCTATGGGGCGCTTTCGAAGCGTTGGGCGAGGCCCGCGCCCGCCGTGCCCCGCTGGCGCTCGACCTGCCGGAAAAGCGTGTCGAGATCAGCGAGGATGGCAAGGTCACGGGGATTGTGGAGAAAGAACGCTTCGATGCGCACAAGCTCATCGAGGAATTCATGATTCAGGCCAATGTGGCCGCCGCCGAGACGCTGGAGAAGCTCGGCTCACCCCTGCTCTACCGGGTTCACGATCAGCCGTCCGATGCCAAGCTCGCCGCGCTGGCCGATTTTCTCCAGACGATGGACATCAAATGGGCGCTGGGGGAGCGCCCCCAGACGCACCGCTTCAACCGGCTCCTCAGCGATCATGCAGACACCGAACATGCCGGCACAATTTCCGAAATCGTTCTGCGCTCTCAGGCCCAGGCCATCTATGCGCCGGAGAATGCAGGCCATTTCGGTCTTAACCTCTCCAAATATGCCCACTTCACCTCGCCTATCCGGCGCTATAGCGACCTCATCGTCCACCGGGCTCTGATCTCGGCGCTTGGTCTTGGTGACGACGGGCTGACCAAGGAAATGGCCGCCTCGCTTGAGGATATTGCGAGCCATCTGGTCGATACCGAACGCCGCTCCATGGCAGCCGAACGCGAAGCGACGGACCGCTATCTTGCACTCTATCTTGCCGACAAGGTCGGTGCCGAGTTTGAAGGGCGGATTACGGGCGTCACACCAGCTGGCCTTTTCATCCGCCTAGGCGGTACCGGCGCCGACGGCTTTTCTCCAATTTCCAAGCTCTCTGACGACTATTGGGTGCATGATGAAGGCGCAATGGCGCTGATCGCACGCGGCTCGGGCAAACGGTTCGAGATGGGTCAGGTCGTGAAAGTTGAACTTGCCGAAGTCACCCCGCTTCAGGGCGGCCTTCTGCTCAAGGTTCTCTCTCCACCCCGCCCCAAGAAGCCTGGTGAAAAGCCACCGGCCTCGCGCGGGGGCAGGTCTGGTCCGCCCGGGCGTTCGCGTGGCAAGATGTCGAAGGCGCGCAAGAAGACGCGGCAGAAAACCTCCCGCAAAAAGGGAGCCAAGGGAGGAAAAAGCTGATGGCCGGAAAACTGGGCACAGCCTTTGACAAGGAAAGGGACGGCGATGTCATCCAGAGGGACCGCCCCACCCCTCGGCCGAAGGATGCAGCCACGCTCATCCTGGTGCGGCGCGATCAAGCCAAGCCGCGCCTTCTGATGGGCAAGCGGTCGGGCGGCCACACCTTCATGCCGGACAAATATGTTTTCCCTGGCGGACGTGTGGATACGGCGGACGGACGGGTGCCTTCCCTGAGTGAGCTGCGCGAGAGCGAGCACCGTAAAGTGGCGCACAGGACGCGCCGCAAGCCGCGTGCCTTCGGCCTTACCGCTATCCGGGAAACATTTGAGGAAACAGGACTCATTGTCGGGCGTGCCAATGCGTTTCCAGGCCGTGTGGCGCAGGACTGGCGTAAATATGCCGATCAGGGCGCAGCGCCCTGCCTGCGGGGCTTCACGATGATCGGCCGCGCAATAACCCCGCCCTATCGTCCCAAAAGGTTCGATGCACGCTTCTTCATGGCCGAGGCCGAAGACGTCCTGATCGATGAGCGCCCGCCGGTTGACGGTGCCGAGTTGCACGACCTGCAATGGGTGACGCTGGACGATGCCCTGGCGCTCGACCTGCCAAATGTGACACGCTTCATGCTGGGCGAGATCGCAGAACGTCTGAAGCAGAAGGATGTCGGCGCCCTGCGCCCGCCATTCCTGCGCTGGACCGCTGGTGGCCACTCGCAGGACCGTATCTGAAGACGCAGGTCCCGGGTGCGCACAGGCGCTTGACTTTAAAAGCCCACCCCTCCATTAAGCGCCCTTCGAATTTCTCAGAACACGCGAGCAAGAGCACCCGTCATGGCCAAGCCGACAACCATCAAGATTCGCCTGAACTCGACTGCCGGGACGGGCTTTTTCTATGTGACCAAGAAAAACCCGCGCAACATCACCGAAAAGCTGGTGATGCGGAAATATGATCCGATCGCGAAGAAGCATGTCGAATTCAAGGAAGGCAAGATCAAATAGGTCTTCGCTTTCATAGCAATTCAGATCCAGCCGGACCTTTGCGTCCGGCTTTTTCTTTGGGGTCTACGTAAAAGTCTCTATGGACCTGCCCCCCTTCTCGCACGTTATACTCCCTGAAAATTGGAGGTGACCCATGGCACTTGAATTCAACAAGGTTGTTGCCGTCATTGATGTCGATGACGATCTCGCCAGTCTGATCATGGAAACGGCGTCGAAGCTGACCGCAGATGCCGGCGAACTTCACGCAATCGATTCCAACCCCTTCATTACGACATTCGAGTCGCCCTATGCGGCCGGCGCCCTTGAGGCGGATACCCAGGCCCACCAGGCGGACGCCAAACGCCGCAAGGAAGATATGAACGCGCTGAAGGCCAAGTTCGCCCCAGGGGCGACTGTGGCGGTTCTGGACGGCGACCCGTCGCGAGATGCGGCCAGCTATGCCAAGAAGATCGATGCAGACCTCATTGTCATCGGTTCGCAGCAGAAGACCTGGTGGAAACGCCTGTTGCTCGGATCTGAGAGCCTCGACATGTTGCGGGAGGCCCCCTGCGCGGTGTTTGTCGTAACGAACGCGCATGTGAAGCGTGTAAAGGCAAAGGGTTAGATTGCTTTTGGCGGCCGGTCAGCAGCTCAGGCGGCAATACTCTTGACCTGATTGCGGCCGGCTGTCTTGGCTCGGTACAGCGCATCATCCGCGCGGCGCAGCATGTCTGCGATCGTGTCTTGTTCACCATGAAAAGTCGAAACACCGGCGCTCACCGTGATCACCAGCTTGCGCGCATCACGCACACCTGCGTCAAAGGGGTCTGACGCGATCGCGCGGCGGATGCGCTCAGCCGCCGAACAGGCAAGATCGCCGTCCGTTTCCGGCATGATGACCAGGAATTCCTCCCCGCCGGGCCGGCAGACAATATCTTTCGGGCGGACATTCGCCATCAGCCTCTCGGCGAATAGCTTGAGGACCGCATCTCCCGCTTCATGGCCATAAATATCGTTCACTCTCTTGAAATAGTCGATGTCCACAGAGACAACCGAAAGCGGTTTGCCGCCCATACCGGCCCGTTTGATCCAGAGCGCGAGCTGGTTGTTCATATAGCGGCGGTTATAGAGACCCGTGAGCTGGTCGATCACTGAGAGCTCCAGCCCTGTATCGACGCGATTTCGCAGGATCTCCACATAGCGCGACTTGCGTGTCTGGGTGCGGATGCGTGCGAGCAGTTCCTCGGTGGTGAAGGGCTGCTGGATCACATCGCTGGCCCCGAGCTCAAGCGCCCGGCCGGCGAGTGCATTGTCGGTGTCTTCGGCCGTCACGATGATCGACAGGGCCCGTGTTTCGTCATTCGTACGCAGATGCGCGCACAGACGAAGGGGATCATAGGCCTGATCGCTGAGCCCGAGCAGGACGAGGTCCAGCTTGCCTCGCCGGGTCATATTCGGCCCCTCAGCCTCTTCCAGAGTAAAAACATGATGGCCGGCCGCTTCCAGAGGTTCTCGCAAGCGCCGGACATTGTAGGGATTTGTGTCGACAACGAGCACATTCACGTCGCGGTTCAGCGTTTCATTCTCTTCCTCACTGAATGCCCCGAACCGGACGCCGCTCGCCTCGCGCTGGCGAAGTTCCCTTGTGACCGCATTGTAGCGGATCAGCGCGCTCAGCCTGGAAGCCAGCGCAAAATCATCGACCGGCTTTGTCAGGAAGTCGTCCGCCCCCGCATCCAGTCCGCGAACGCGGTCAGCGGTCTCGCTGAGCGCACTCAGCATGACGACGGGAATATGCGCAGTCTCCGGCGATGCCTTGAGCTGCCGGCAGACTTCATATCCGTCCATACCCGGCATCATGATATCCAGAAGTATGATTTCCGGCGCTTCGGTACATGCGAGTTTTAGCGCCTCGGGCCCGTTTTCCGCCAGAATGACCGAATAGTATCTTGCGGCCAGCTTGGCCTGCATCAGGCGCCGGTTCGCCAGGATATCGTCAACAACGAGGATGCGCGCGCTCATGCCGCCCGCCTGTCTCCAATAAGATCCTCGACTGCCGCGCGGAAGGAACGCATCTGAATAGGTTTGGACAGATAGGCCTCGCAGCCTGCCTCGCGCACCAGCTTCTCATCGGAGCGCATCGCAAATGCGGTAACAGCAAGGACCGGTATGGAGGCGATCGATTCATCATCCTTGATCCAGCGGGTGATATCGAGCCCCGAGACGTCCGGCAGCTGGATATCCATGACGATGAGGGCGGGCTTATGCTGGCGGGTAAGTTCAACTGCACGCGCGCCGTCGCGGCATTGCAGCGTGTCATATCCGAAGGCATCAAGAAGATCACAGAACAGGCGCATGTTCAGTTCATTGTCCTCGACAACGAGAACCGTTTTGCGAGCGCCTGACGTCATTTCCCCTGCTTCACCCTCACATCAAAGTCTTCTTCAATATCCACATAGCCCGAAGAGTCTTAATCTTTGTTTGAATTCAGCCGGTAACTTGCCGCTCCGGCAGGAACATGAGAAGAACAAGCATGATGTCGCTATGCCGGGACTGCTCGTCTGTCCAATCAGGTCAGGTCGCGAAATGCCCGGTCTGTCAGGGCGAGCGCATGATCAGTCATGACCAGCTCGGCGAGCTGACGGTTGCCCATATCGATTGCGATGCATTCTACGCAGCCATTGAAAAAAGGGACAATCCCGAGCTTCGAAACAAGCCCGTCATCGTCGGTGGCGGCCAGCGCGGCGTGGTCGCCACCTGTTGCTACATTGCCCGGCTGGACGGCGTGCGCTCTGCCATGCCCATGTTCAAGGCGCTCAAGGCGTGCCCCAACGCTATCGTGATCCGGCCGGACTTCCGCAAGTATACAGCCGTCTCGCGCGATATACGGGCCAGACTGGAGACGTTGAGCCCGATGGTCCAGATGGTCAGTATCGATGAGGGGTATATCGACCTGTCGGGCACGCAGCGCCTGCATGCCCACCTGCCGGCCGCCCTGCTCGCCACGCTTGCCCGCGATATCGAACGAGACCTTGGCATCACCATATCCATCGGGCTGGCCGAGAACAGATTCCTTGCCAAGATGGCGAGCGAAATGGACAAGCCGCGCGGCTTTGCCGTTCTTTCCAAGGCTGATGCGAAATCGATTCTCGGCCCGATGCCGGTGACGGCGATCCATGGCGTTGGACCGGCCTTTGCCAAACGGCTGTCGCGCGACGGGCTCCACCTGATCGGGGACGTCCAGGCACGCGGCCGGGCAGACATGATGCGCCAATATGGCGAGGGCGGCCAGCATCTGTGGGACCGGGCCAACGGCATCGATCACCGGCGCGTCTCACCAGGACGTGAGCGCAAATCAGTTTCTGCCGAGCGCACCTTCAACACCGATATCTCCGACCCGACGGTACTGGAGGACCGCCTCTGGGCCGTCTGCGAAGAAACGGCGACGCGTGCCAAGGCGCATGGCGTATCGGGCTATGTGGTCACGCTGAAACTAAAGACGAAAACATTCAGAAGTCTGACCCGGAGTGTCACCCTCTCTGAGCCGACGCAGCTTGCCCAGACGCTTTTTCGCACGGCGCGCCCGCTGCTCAGCCGCGAGACATCGGGCACCACGGCCTACCGGCTGATCGGTATCGGCATTTCGGACCTTCATCCGGCCGGTCTCGACCAGATAGATCTTGTTGATCCGGCTGTGGCAAAACGCGCGGCAGCCGAACGCGCCATAGATCGCGCCCGCGGAAAATTCGGTGACCAGGCCGTCCAGACCGGCCGGGCCATGCGTTCAGAGCGGCGAAAGCGCACGCCGGACTAAAGCGTGCCTTGCCGGGGGCGGGCCCATGTGTTCAAGAGGTGAAAAGATAACCACCGGAGCCCCTGTCCATGAGCACACCCGAAGCCCGCCTGGTCAATCTCGGCATCACGCTGCCAGAACCGATGAAAGCGGTGGCCAATTACGTTCCCTTCGTGATCTCAGGCCAGCACCTTTATATCTCCGGCCAGGTCAGCTCTACGCCTGACGGGCTTGTGACAGGGCGTCTTGGCGAGACAATGGACCTGCCCGCCGGCCAGCAGGCGGCAAAGCGCTGCGGCATCAATCTCATCGCCCAGTGCAAGGCTGCCGTGGGCGACCTTTCCCGAATCAAGCGCGTCGTGAAACTTGGCGGCTTTGTGAACTCGCATCCGCTCTTCATCGACATCCCACAGGTCATCAATGGCTGCTCGGACCTGATGGTCGAGGTATTTGGAGACGCCGGTCGCCACGCCCGCTCGGCCGTGGCCTGCCCCACCCTGCCGCTGGGCGTTGCTGTAGAGATCGACGGAATATTCGAAATCGAAAGCTGAGGACTGTTTTGGCCGAAAGATTCAATCTGCTAGCCTACCACTATGCCCATCGCGGACTGTGGTCGAACGAAACCTATCCGGAAAACAGCCTGGAGGCGATCCTGGCCGCTGGTGGCGGTGGGATCGGGTGCGAGATCGATGTGCGTCCGGCTGCCTGTGGCACACCGGTCGTCTTTCACGACGCCATCCTTGACCGGATGACTGACACGACCGGTTTCGTCTCCAATCATTCGGCCGAAGAGCTGACAAAGCTGAACCTCAAGGGTAACGGCACATTCGTCACACTGGATCAGGTCCTGGAGGCCTGGACATCCGACACCCCGCTTCTGATCGAGCTGAAGATCGATGGGGAAACCGATGCTGAAGGCTTTACCAATATCGTATCGGAACGCGTCGCCGCCTATGACGGGCCGGCTGCGCTGATGAGCTTCAGCCGCCGGGCCGTTTCTGCCGTACCTGCCGGCATCATGAAGGGCGCCCTCATCCTGCCGAGCCGCATGTCGCAGGACATTACCCTGCAGGCGCTGGTCAGCACGTCTGCTGCGCTCATGCCGGATTTCATCGCCGCCCACTGGTCCGACGCTGCGGAGGCGACGACGACAGCTACCGATTACGGCCTGCCACTGGCGGTCTGGACGATAGATACGGCGGACCGGGCGCAGGAGCTGAAATCGCTGCCCATCGCCCAGATCTTCGAAGGCTTCGATCCAGCCTTTGTCAGGCCGGAGGCATGAGCTAGATTCCACTCTATGGATGAAGCGCGCCTCGAAATCAGACTGATCCGGAGCCTCAGCGAGATCGGGGCCGAGGACTGGAATGCGGTCGCCAATCCACCGGGCGAACCCTATGACCCTTTTCTGAGCTGGCAGTTTCTTCAGGCACTGGAGGAAAGCGGCGCCGCAGCGCCAGAGACAGGCTGGGCGCCCCACCACATCCTTGTCGAGGAGATCGGCCGCGGCCTTGTCGGGGCCATGCCGCTCTATCTGAAATCCCACTCGCAGGGTGAGTTTGTCTTCGACCATAGCTGGGCCGATGCCTATGAGCGCGCGGGCGGGCATTACTACCCCAAACTTCTCTCGGCGGTGCCGTTCACGCCCGTCACCGGCCGACGCCGCCTCGTCAAGCCGGGGCCGGACGCCCAGCGCATTGGCGACGCCCTGCTCGGCGCGGCCGTAAAGATTGCGGCCGACAATGATATTTCCTCGCTCCATATCAATTTCCTGCCACCCGAAGAGGCGCTTCGGCTCGAGGCGGCAGGCCTTCTCATCCGCACGGACCAGCAGTTTCACTGGCACAATGAGGGCTATGAGAGCTTTGATGATTTCCTGGCCGCGCTTTCTTCATCAAAGCGCAAGAATCTCCGCAAGGAACGGCAGAAAGCCCAGGACGGTCTCGTCTTTCGCCACATTACCGGCGCCGATATCACCGAAGACCACTGGGACGTCTTCTACGAATTCTATATGGACACCGGCGCGCGAAAATGGGGCTCTCCCTATCTCAACCGTGAGACCTTTTCGCTGCTGGGTGAGCGTATAGCAGACGATATTCTGCTCGTTTTCGCCGAAGAGGATGGCCATCCGATCGCAGGCGCACTCAACATGATCGGCGGCGACCGGCTTCTCGGGCGCTATTGGGGCACGACGTCCCCCCGCCCCATGCTTCACTTCGAGACCTGCTACTATCAGGCCATCGATTTTGCCATCGCCCATGACCTAAAGACGGTAGAGGCCGGCGCGCAGGGCGGCCACAAACTCGCGCGCGGCTATGTGCCTTCCACCACCTATTCCGCGCACTGGATCGCGCATGAGGGCCTGGCGCAGGCCGTTGAGGAATACCTTGGCCGGGAACGCCAGATGGTTGAAAAAGAAGCTGATTTCCTGAAAGAAAGAACGCCGTTCAAGAAGGACGGCTAAGACGAGAGAGCGAGACATGGCCCTGCACGGCGACTACGATACCGATAACATCTTCGCAAAAATGCTACGCGGGGAAATGCCCTGCGTGAAGGTCTTTGAGGACGACGTCGCCCTCGCCTTCATGGACATCTTTCCGCAGGCCGAGGGCCACACGCTGGTCATCCCGAAGGATGTAAAGGCGCGCAATTTTCTGGAGCTCAAACCCAAGAAGATCGGGCCCTATATGGAGCGGGTCCAGACCGTCGCGAAAGCCGTGGAGAAGGCGCTAAAACCCGATGGGCTTCGGATTGTGCAGTTCAACGGCGCCCCGGCCGGGCAGACCGTGTATCACCTCCACTTCCACATCCTGCCCGTCATGGAAGGCCAGAGCGCCCGCCCCCATGCCAGCGGCAAACCCGCAGACACTGAAGAGCTTCAGGCGCTGGCGGAGAAGATTGCGGCCTATCTTTAAACCCCGATAGGAGGGCGCGGGTGCAGGCGAAACTAATCATCGGTGTCCCGGGTCTCATTTCAGTCGCCCGGGATGACGAAAATTCCGAATATCGGCGAGACCTAGAGGCCCAGCTTCTGCTTCAGGATCTCATTCACCGCCTGCGGGTTAGCCTTGCCACCAGAGGCTTTCATCACCTGTCCGACAAACCAGCCCATCGCTTTCGGCTTTTCCTTCACGGACTCTGCCTGCTCTGGATTGGCGGCGATGATCTCATCGACAATGGCTTCGATGGCGCCGGTATCGGTGACCTGTTTGAGGCCGTGCTT
The DNA here is from genome assembly GCF_964005855.1 of uncultured Henriciella sp. Lineage (NCBI taxonomy): Bacteria > Pseudomonadati > Pseudomonadota > Alphaproteobacteria > Hyphomonadales > Hyphomonadaceae > Henriciella > uncultured Henriciella sp. The sequence goes on along the minus strand of NZ_CAXFSW010000003.1, from coordinate 57,659 downwards.
CTCGACAATGTCACCCGGGTCGCCTTCGCCGTCGATCATGCGCGCGAACACGTCCTTGGCGATCTTGCCCGAGATGGTGTCATTGGAAATGAGATCGACCAGCTCGCCCAGCTGCTTGGCTGAGACCGGGCTGTCGGCCAGCTCCAGATCCTCGCGGTTGAGATAGCCGAACAGCTCCTGACTGACCCAGTTGGCGGCGAGCTTTGCATCGCGACCCTTTGCAACAGCCTCAAAGAATTCGGCGCGCTCACTGTCAGCCGTCAGAACACCGGCATCATAGCGTGAGAGCCCATATTCGCTCTCGAAGCGCTGGCGTTTCTCGTCCGGGAGCTCCGGCAGGCTTTCACGGATATTGTCGATGAAGAGGTCGTCAATCTCCAGCGGCAGCAGGTCCGGGTCGGGGAAATAGCGATAATCGTGCGCGTCTTCCTTGGAGCGCATGGACCGCGTCTCGCCCTTGTTCGGGTCGAACAGGCGCGTTTCCTGATCGACCTTGCCACCGCTCTCGATGATCTCGATCTGGCGGCGCGCCTCATATTCGATGGCCGCCTGAATGAAGCGGAACGAGTTCATGTTCTTGATCTCGCAGCGCGTGCCGAGATGGCTGAAGTCGCCCGTCTCACGGAACTTCTCATAGGCGCCAGGCTTGCAGACCGAGACGTTTACGTCTGCACGCAGATTACCCTTCTCCATGTCACCGTCGCAGGTGCCAAGCGCGACCACAATGGATTTGAGCTTCTTCACGTAAGCTGCTGCTTCCAAAGGCGTTCTGACGTCCGGCTTGGACACGATCTCCATCAGCGCGACGCCGGACCGGTTAAGGTCCACATAGGTCGCGGTCGGGTCCATGTCGTGAATCGACTTGCCCGCATCCTGTTCAAGGTGAAGGCGTTCTATCCGTACAGGGAAGGAATAGGCCGGGTCGCCATGAGCCGGTTCGACATCGACCTCGATCTCACCCTCACCGACGATGGGGTGGTCGAACTGGCTGATCTGATAGCCCTGCGGCAGGTCCGGATAGAAATAATTCTTGCGGTCGAAGCGGGAATATTTGTTGATCTTCGCCTTGAGGCCAAGCCCCGTGCGCACCGCCTGCTCGACGCATTTGCGGTTGATTACCGGCAGCATGCCGGGCATGGCGGCGTCCACCAGCGAGACATTGCAGTTGGGATCGGCGCCAAACTCAGTCGACGCGCCGGAAAAAAGCTTCGCCTGCGAGGCGACCTGCGCATGGACTTCTAAGCCCATGACAAGTTCCCAGTCTCCGGTGTCGCCTTTCAGCGTGTAAGTCGGCCGCTCGGACATGCTCAAAAATCCCGATTCAATTCTCTTGTCAGCGCGCGTTTAAGCATAGCTCGCAAGGCCTTGCCATAGGCGCGCATGCGGCGCTTGCAGCACCTAGCTCGTTTTGTCCTGGCCGGCCTTCTTCTGGGCGGCAGCCACCCGGGCCTTGCGGGCCGCCATACGGTCCTTGATATTGGCACTGAGCCGGCTTGGCGCTTCTGTGTCGTCAGCCTTGCGTTCGCGGCGATACTGGAGCCGCTCAACGAATATCGCGCCACGAAGCGAGATGTAGAGCGCCGCGACAACAGCTGCCAGCCAGTACATCCGCGTGCGCGGATGGAACGGGTTCACCCCATTGTACCAGGCCATCGACAGGATGAGCAGCAGCATGAGGATAAAGGCCAGAGCTGCATAAAGGACGGTGCGGGTTTTTCTCGACATGGCAGCAAACTAGCACCGCAAGGCGCGCGCCGTCACGCATACAGATGCGTTATTCCTTATGGTTCTTCTCGTCCCATTCATCTGCCAGCGGCAGAAGCGGAAGCAGAATGAGAAACAACGCAAAAAGGAACAGGAGCGCCGGGATCGCGATGCTTTTGTCCTGTCCATCGAGCGCCATTCCAGAGGTCACCGAATAAACGGCAAGACCACCGAGAAAGACAGCAATTGGCCAGCGTACAGCACGGAAGCGGAACACCCTCGCACCGAAAACCGAACTGATCAGCTTTTCGAGTGTGTTGCGGTGGCCCCGGGTCGACATAGGCTGAAGCCTACCACCACTTCTCCGGCTTTGCGACAAAGCCCGCAGCTTCTTCCAGCGCGCCTGCGACGCGGAAACAGGTTGTCTCATCCAGCGCCTTGCCGATCACCTGAAGGCCAAGCGGCAGACCCTGACTGTCGAGCGCGGCGGGCACCGAAATACTCGGCAGTCCGGCGAGGTTTGCGGTCACGGTGAAGATGTCATTGAGGTACATCTGCACCGGGTCGGCCTTCTCCCCATAGACAAAAGCCGCCGACGGACAGGTCGGGGTCAGGAGCGCGTCACATTTCTCGTATGCCTCAATGAAATCATTGAGGATTTTCTTTCGCACCTTCTGCGCGCGCAGATAATAGGCATCATAATAGCCCGATGAGAGCACATAGGTGCCAATCATCAGGCGGCGCTGGACCTCTGCCCCGAAACCTTCGGACCGCGTACCTTCATAGGTCTTGATGAGGTTGTCACCCTGAACGCGTGCGCCATAGCGCATCCCGTCATAGCGCGCGAGGTTCGAGGAGGCTTCAGCCGGCGCCACGATATAATAGGCCGGCAGCGCATATTTGGTGTGCGGCAGGGAGACATCCACGATCTCGGCGCCCTGCTCTTTCAGCCAGTCGATGCCCTGCGTCCACAGCGCCTCGATCTCTTCGGGCATATCATCCACGCGGTATTCTTTGGGGATACCGATCTTCATGCCCTGCACGCCGCGATGGACCGCGTCACGCCAGTTCGGCACCGGCTCCGGCAGGGAGGTGGAATCCTTGGCATCATGGCCGCACATCGCTTCCAGAAGGATGGCACTGTCCTCAACCGTCTTGGCGATGGGGCCGGCCTGATCCAGCGAAGAGGCAAAGGCGACCATGCCATAGCGGCTGGCGCGCCCATAGGTCGGTTTGATGCCCACCGTGCCTGTAAAGCTCGCTGGCTGACGGATAGAGCCGCCGGTGTCGGACGCCGTCGCGGCGAGGCAGAGATTGGCCGACACGGCTGTTGCAGACCCACCCGACGACCCGCCGGGGGTCAGCGTCTGGTTGGAGCCCGATCGCCGCCATGGGTTGGCAGGCGGCCCGAAACGCGATGTTTCGTTGGAGGAGCCCATGGCGAACTCATCCATGTTGAGCTTGCCGAGCATCACCGCGCCGCGGTCCCAGAGCTGCTGGGTCACGGTCGATTCATAGGTCGGGGTAAACTCGCCCAGGATATTCGAGCACGCTGTCGTGCGCACGCCCTTCGTACAATACAGGTCCTTCACGCCAATCGGCGCGCCTTCGAGCGCCCGCGCCTCACCTGCCGCGATCTTCGCATCGGCGGCATCTGCCATTTCCAGCGCCTTTTCCGGTGTCTTCACGACATAGGCATTCAGCGTGTCGTTCGACGCTTCGATCTCCTGGATGAAGGCCTCGGTCAGTTCACGCGAGGAGAAGGCCTTGGAAGACAGCCCGTCGAGGGCTGCAGCAAGGGTGAGTTTCGGGAGGTCAGTCATCTGGCAATGATCCACATACAGAGGTTTGCGCCTTCGTATGCTGGCCCGGCTCGAGGTTTCAAGCCCCGTCTACTGAAAGGCCGCACATGAAATTTTGCGCGTGTGAGCTAAATACGTGTAATATCACGCATAGTCTCCCGCTCGGGTTGTAAATCAACAGGAGGAAAATGATGAAACGTTCCCACATCCTGACCGCCCTTCCCGCGCTGGCCTTGATGGCCGCAGCAGCCTGCACGACATCCCCGCAACAGGATTCAGAGGCGGAGGCTGAGAATTGGCGGACCGATGCGCGTCTCGGCGAACAGGTTGACCGGATTTGCTTTGCATCCGCTGTCGATGACTTTCAAATGACGACGCGGCGGAGCGTCGTGGTCGAGCGCGGCGTCAATGATCACTACCTGATCGAGACCATGGGAAACTGCCAGGATCTGCGTAACGCTCTGTCGATGTCTTTCGATACGTTTCCGGGCTCAAGCTGTATCAGCAAGGGCGACAGCATCTACGCCTATGACAGCCTGTTTGGCCCCGACCGGATGGACATTCCGCCAATCCGTTGCCCTATTAAAGCAATCTATAGATGGAGCGAAGATGCTTCTGATCAGGACGCGACAGCCGAAGAAAGATAACGGCGCGAGTCCAGACTGCCCCCAAGGTTTGCCGGCCGAAAATGTCCAGAAAGCCTGGATCGCAGTCGTCGAGTGCGGGCGTTTTTAATCCCGCGCCAAAAGCTCCACATGGAAGCCAGACCAATATTGTGGCTTGCAGTCGTTTGACCGCAACCGGTAATGGCGATACATTCTAGCTTCAGTTGCAAAACTATCCCTTAGCCAAGGAAGTTGCCATGTCTCCAAATACCTTCGCTGCCACACTTGCAAGCGCCGCTGGATTAACTCTCCTAGCACTTCCCTCGCATGCCGATGACGCGGGCACACAAGTCAGTGCACTTCAAGACGGCCGTCTTGGCGAACAGGTCGATCAACTTTGTATCAATGCCAAAGGCTTCAACTTCCGCGACATGACAGATCGGACGGTTATCATCGAAACCGCCGGCGAGGACTTCCTTGTGGAAACGGTCAAGAAATGCGGCAATCTTTCCACCGCCAGAAATCTCTACGTTCATTCGGAGCAGAGAAATTCCCGATGCATCAAGGCGAGCAATTTGCTTGTGGCGGAAGCGCCCTTTACTTACTCTACATTTATTCCTTCGGAGTCTCGTAGCAGTCATTGCCGGATCGGATCCATCTATGAATGGAACGAAGACGCCTTAGAAGCTTCGGAAGCCAGTTCATAAGTCAGACCCAAAAAAAGCTTATCATTGAAAAGCTCAAACGACTTAGCTTTTGATTGGGTCCTAGTTTTTGCAGCTCTACACAAGAAGGAGTTTCTCATGAAACTATTTGCGATGATCGGTGCAGCGTCCTCTGCCACGTTCTACTTTGGAGCCGCAGCGATCGCTGAAGCGCCAACTTTGGGACCCGCTGATTACCTCAACGACGTCCGTCTCGGAGAGAAGGTCGACCGCATCTGCTTTCGCGATCAGGTCGATGATTTTCGCGAGGGCACCGAAAGCACTATCATCCTGGAACGAGGCGCCAAGGATTACCTCGTAGAGACCGAGGAACCTTGCGGTGAGCTTGATGGAGCCCAAACGCTTTCCCTGAACAACGCATTCTCAAGCGGACGGTGCATTACCACTCACGATCAATTCTATGCGTCCCAGAACCGGTTTAGCAGCGTGGGCGATACGTCAGATCTTTGCCGGATCAAAGCGATCTACAGGTGGAATGAAGACGCACGAGTGCAAGATGGCGAATCCATAGGCTAGTCGCCTGAAATCCCGCCTTATCCACCCCCGCAGAAGCCTATGGCTCTGCGGGGGTTCTTTTTGCCTATTCCACAGCCTTGGGAACAACGAAGAAGCCGTCTTCGCTCTTTGGCGCATTCGCCAGGACCTGGTCCTGGATATTGCCATCGGTCACGACATCGTCGCGCATCGGCAGTGTGGCCTCGACAACGGACGTCATCGGCTCGACGCCCTCTACATCGACCTCATTGAGCTGCTCAATCCAGCCCATGATTGCCGACAGCTCATTTGCCAGCGGCTCAAGCCGGTCTTCGCTCACGGCGATGCGTGAGAGGCGGGCAACCTTGCGGACGTCTTCCTTCGTGACACTCATGAGCGCTCTCTCCAATCGACAGAAGCGTGCGATACGCGCTAGGCAGGTCAAATTCAAGAGACGGGGGCACCGCACATTCCATGGCAATCACCGATCTCTTCGATCTTCCCCCGTCCGGGCCGCTTGTCGGTATAGACCCCGGCTCGAAGACGCTCGGGATTGCCGCGTGCGACGCAGGCCGTCTGATCGCCTCACCGGTGGAAACGATACGGAAGGGCCGCAAGCTCGCCCCCTCGCTGGACCGCCTGTTCGAGATTATGGACCAGCGGCACACCGTGGGTCTCGTGATTGGCCTGCCTCTGAACATGGATGGCAGCGAAGGTCCGCGGGCGCAGTCCGCACGGGCGCTGGCCCGCAACATCATCGCCCGGCGCGACATTCCCATCGCCTTTCAGGATGAGCGCCTCTCCAGCTCGGAGGCTGAGCGGGCCATGATCGCGGGCGACCTGTCGCGCGCACGCCGCGCAGAGCTGATCGACGCCTCAGCGGCCGCGATCATCCTGCAGACAGCCATCGACCGCCTGGCCAACGCCTCATGAGCGCCTTTCTGGCCGCCCTCGTCCCGGTCATCCTGATCACGGCGCTGGGCCGCTTTCTTGGCTGGCGAAAAACTCTCCCGGACGATGGCTGGCGCGCAGTCGAGCGGCTGGCCTATGTCGTTCTCTTACCGGCTCTCATCATCCGCGCGCTTGCCAATGCCCCTTTTGAAGAGGCGCCATGGGCGCTCATGGCCGTCCTGATCGGTGCGCAATGCCTGCTTGGCGCCGTCGGAATTCTGGCCCGCGTCTGGCCAGGCATCCGGCGCCCCGAAATCGGTACGATCATCCAGTCCAATGTCCGCTGGAACACTTTCGTGGCCCTCTCCATCGGTAGCGCCCTCTTTGGTGAAGAAGGTCTTGCGCTTGTCTCTATCGCGGCTGCGGCCATGATCCCCACCGCCAACATATTGAGCGTCACCGCCCTCACCGCTCACGCAGAGCGAGATGGGCTGCCAAAACGGAACCCGGTTACAGAGCTTGCCCGCAATCCGCTCATCATCGCCTGCCTCATCGGCGGCGCGCTTGCTGCATTCGACATCGCCATTCCGGAACTGCTCGAGCTCACCATAGATCTTCTGGGTCAGGGCACGATTGCGCTTGGCCTTCTCGCAGCCGGGGCTGGGATGGATATCGCCGCGCTTGGCGGGGCGGGGGTAAAGACAGTCACCTGGTCTATGGTACGGCTTGTCGGGCTACCCTTGATCGCGATTGCCGGGGCGCTTCTGCTCGGCGTTACCGGCATTCCGCTTGCGATTGCCGTGATCAGCGCCTCGGTGCCGACCGCGACCAGCTCCTATATCCTGGCGCGTCAGCTTGGCGGAGACGCACCGCTCGCGGCCAATCTCATCGCCATGCAGACCGTGCTTTCCATGGTAACGATGCCGCTCATCTGGTTCGCCTGTCTCAGTCTTGGGCTGTTCTAGCACTTGCCCGCCACTGGAATCGTGCCTAAACCGCCGAAAATCGAGAGGCAGCGCATGTCCATTCCGGGCTATAGCTACAAGTTCAGTCACGAGCACCTGTTGAGCATTGAGGACCTGTCCCGGCTCGACATCGAACACATTCTCGACCTCTCAGAGGAATTCGCTGAAGCGACGCGTGCCGGCAAGCGGCCTGAGCCTCATCTTAAGAACATGACGGTGATCAATCTCTTCTTCGAGAATTCGACCCGGACCATGTCCAGCTTCGAGATCGCCGCGAGACGCCTTGGCGCCGACGTCATTGCCATGCCGGTCGCGCAATCAAGCGTGAAGAAGGGCGAAACGCTGATCGATACGGCCATGACGCTGAATGCGATGGCGCCTGACGCCATCGTCATCCGCCATTCTGCGTCGGGCGGGGTGAAGCTCCTCTCGCGCAAGGTGGACTGCGCCGTCATTAATGCCGGGGACGGCACCCACCAGCATCCGACACAGGGCCTGCTCGACACGCTGACCATAAGGCGGGCCAAGGGACGGATCGAAGGGCTGAAAGTCACCATATGCGGCGACATCCTGCATTCGCGTGTTGCCCGGTCGACCACGCTGGCGCTGCATCTGCTTGGAGCAGAGGTCACACTCTGCGGGCCCGCAACACTTCTGCCATCGGGCACGGAACATTGGGGCGCGGCGCGCACGACCCATCACTTCGATGAAGCCATTGAGGGCGCCGATGTTGTCATGATGCTGCGCCTCCAGATGGAGCGTATGAATGGCGGCTACCTTCCGAGCCAGCGCGAATACTTCCGTAATTTCGGTCTCACCAAGGAACGCCTTTCCCGCGCCGCCCCCGATGTCACCGTGATGCATCCCGGCCCGATGAATCGCGGCATCGAGATCGAGAGCGCCATCGCGGACGGCGAACATTCGGTCATCACCCAGCAGGTCGAGATGGGCGTTGCCGTGCGCGAGGCGGTCCTCAAACTCCTCGCCGGGAGGCGCGTATGAGCCGCACGCTGATCACCAATGCCCGCCTGCTCTGCCCGGCTGCGGGCCTTGATGAGCCAGGCAGCCTTCTCATTGAGAATGGCGAGATCGCCACCATCGGCGATGTTTCGGGGGCGGCCGAAACGACGATCGACGCTCAGGGACTTTGCCTCGCGCCGGGCCTCATCGACCTTCGCGTCAAGACGGGGGAGCCCGGCGCCGAGCAACGTGAGACACTTGAGACAGCCTCCCGCGCCGCTGTCTCAGGCGGGGTCACCACAATGGTGGTCATGCCCGATACCAATCCAGTCATCGACGATGTCGCCCTTGTCCAGTTCATCGCCAATCGTGGCCGCGAAACGTCGAAGACGCGTGTCTATCCCGCTGCGGCACTGACCATGGGCCTCAAGGGCGAGGCAATGTCAGAGATCGGCCTCATGCAGGGCTCGGGCGCCGTCTTCTTCACCAATGGCGACTGGCCGGTCGCCGACACCTCTGTTCTACGCCGCACAATGGCCTACGCGGCCAGCTGCGACGTCATGGTGGCAAGCCGCGCCGACACCCATGCGCTATCGGCACGCGGTGTGATGAATTCCGGCGCCCGTGCCGCCCGTATGGGCCTTACCGGCCTGCCACGCGAAGCAGAATGGATCGGCCTTGCCCGCGACCTTCTCCTGGCAGAGGCCACGGGCTGCCGTCTTCTGGTCGATCAGGTCTCGACGGGGCGCAGCCTCGACATGATCCGCGACGCGCGCGAGCGCGGCGTCGAGGTCTATGTCAGCGTCGCCGCCCACCATCTGTTTTTCAATGAGACCGATGTCGGCGACTATCTCACCTACTGCAAGGTGAACCCGCCTTTCCGGAGCGAGGAAGACCGCCAGGCCCTGATCGAAGGTCTGGCCGCAGGTGAGATCGACGCCGTCGTTTCCGCGCATGACCCTCAACCCCCAGAAGAAAAGCGCCTGCCATTCGGAGAAGCTGCGTTTGGAGCGGCAGGCCTTGAGACCGTGCTCTCTGCCCTGCTCGCGCTGGTGCAGGATGAGCGGCTTGGCCTGCTTGACGCCTTGCGGTCAGTGACCGCCGCGCCCGCAAGTCTTATCGGCGTCCCGCAGGGTCGTCTCGCGGCGGGCCTGCCGGCGGACCTCATCCTGTTCGATCCGGAAAAGCCCTGGTTCTGCGAACGTGAGAACCTTCTCTCCCGCTCAGTGAATTCCCCATTCGACGGGCGGCGCATGGTCGGCCGTGTGATGCACACGCTTGTTGGCGGTGAAACGGTCTTTCAACGCTAAGGCATCAACGTGCAAGCAGCGCCAGGAGGCGGGCTTCCAGCGCGACAAGGTCAACGCTCTTACCCCGGGCCAGAATATCGAACTCCACACCGCGGCAGTAACGCACCAGCAGGTCGACAGCGTCCTGCGGCGTAGGATGGCCAAGCCGCTCGAGCGTGCGCACCAACCTTACCGGTAACAGTCCTGCCCAGTCGCTGACTTCACGCTGGAGGAGCTCGTCGCGCTGCGCATAGGCGATCATCGCATATTCGATCCGCGCAAGCTCCGCACGGTCCGGATCGGTCGCAATCAACATCATCAGAAACTGCACGACGTCACGCTCTGAAGACAGCGGGCGCGCGGTCAGCGCCCCGTCCAGACCGGCTTCATAGTCTGCCATATAGAGGCGAAATGCGTCCGCGAGCAGCGCGTCTATCGTGTCGAAATGATAGGTGATGGTGCCGGGCGAGACGCCGGCCTGCGAAGAAACGAGGCGATGCGTGATACGGTCAGCGCCCCAGTCCGGGACAAGATCGAGCGTCGCCTGGAGAATTTTCTCCCGCGCGGGCACATCCTCAAGGGGGTCGCTCTGGCCTGCCATGACGGGATCAGCGCTAGTCCATATAGGCAAAGCGATGGTTAAGATTGCTCGCACGAGAACCCGTATGGTCCGTCCGCCCGCCTTGACCTCGCCGCAAGACGCGCACACAAGACCCGTCCGCCTCAAGGCTTCAACCGGGACGAGACATATGGACGGGTTCCCCTTTATCATCGCAGCGCTCGGCGGCTATCTGCTGGGCTCCATCCCCTTCGGCCTGTTCATCACGCGGGCTGCCGGGCTCGGCGATATCCGCCAGATCGGCTCTGGTAATATCGGCGCGACAAATGTCCTTCGCACCGGCCGCAAGGATCTGGCCCTCGCTACCCTGCTTCTGGACAGTTTCAAGGCCGGCCTTGCCATTCTCGGCTTCGCGCTCCTCTTTGGAGACCGCAATGTCGGTCTGATCGCTGGGGTCTTTGCCTTTCTCGGCCATTGCTATCCCGTCTGGCTGCGTTTCAAGGGCGGCAAGGGCGTCGCGACCTATGCCGGCCTTCTTCTGTTTGCCTCCTGGAAAGGCTTCCTGGTCGCTGCGCCGATCTGGCTTGCTGTCTTTTTCCTCTCGCGCATCTCGTCACTCGCCGCCCTGACCGCAGCCCTGCTCGTGCCCATCGGCGCCTGTTTTCTCGGTGAGACGCCGTTTGCCGTGGGCGTCCTCGCAGCGTTGAGCGTCCTTGTCTTCTGGACGCACCGGGCAAACCTTGTCCGCCTTCTGAAAGGTACCGAACCGCGCTTCGGACAGAAGAAAGACGCCGGATGAGTAGCGCCTTCGGGGACGCCGCGCGCCTCGCCTGGCTGGCCCTCGCCCGTGCCCCGCAGGTTGGTCCCGTTACATTTTTCCAGCTACTTGCCCGGTTTGGGTCGCCCGAGGCGGCGCTGAGAGGCGTGCCCTCGATCCGCCCTGACATGGATGCAGCAAGACGCGAGCTGGAGGCGACACATGAAGCTGGCGGAAGGCTTCTCTATGCCGAAGATGACGCCTACCCGGCCGCCCTGGGCGAGCTCTCGCCGCCACCCCCTGTCCTGACGGTTTTCGGCGACGCCGCCCTCTTTCAGCGCTCCGCTGTCGCGATAGTAGGTGCACGCGACGCGTCTGCGGCAGGGCGGCGGATGGCGCGAGAGCTCGCCAGCGCGCTTGGCGAGGCCGGCCTTGTGATTGCCTCCGGTCTTGCCCGCGGCATTGATGGCGAGGCGCATGCCGCCAGTCTCGATACCGGAACGATTGCGGTTCTCGCCGGTGGCGCCGATCAGGTCTATCCGCCGCAGCATGGAGACCTCTATGCCGCCATCCGCGAACGCGGGCTCATCGTCTCCGAGCGTCCTCTGGGCCGCCGCGCGACCGCGCAGGACTTTCCCCGGCGCAACCGGATCATTACCGGCCTGTCTGTCGGCACTGTCATCGTGGAAGCGGCAGAAAGGTCGGGGTCGCTCATTTCCGCCCGCATGGCCGGCGAGCAGGGACGAGAGGTCATGGCTGTGCCAGGCTCGCCGCTCGACCGCCGCGCCGCCGGCACCAACAGGCTGCTGCGCGAGGGCGCGACACTGATTCGTCATGGCGAAGACGTGCTGGAGGCGATTTCCAGTCAGATCGGTGTATCCAGTACCGGCTTTCATCCTGTCCTGCCACTCGACCCACCTGACCGCCCGGATGTGGAAGATACCGGCCTTCCTGCGCGGATCCTTGAAGCGCTTTCTCCGACGCCACTTCCAATCGCAGAAATTGCTCGCGCAAGTGGCTGTAGCGCCCGCCAGTGCGCCGCCTGCCTGATGGAGCTTGAACTGGAAGGCCGTGCCCTCACTCATACGGGTGGGCTGGCGTCCCGGGTCTGAGGACTGTATCAGCCCGGCAATCAGGCTTAATAAAAGATTCTTTCCTGACGAGAAAATATGGACGCGCCATAGGACTTGTGCGATCCGGGCGGACCTTAGGAGTTGAGGGAGACGGGATGACCGGCTGGAGATCAATACTCGCGACGCTGTTGATGGCGGCTGCGTCCGCTCCGGCATTGGCGCAGGTCTCCGAAAAACCCTCCGGTGCGGCTAGCGAAGAGAAATCCGAAGCACGGGTCACGCTGGACGCTGACAGCGTCTATGTCCTGCAGGACGAGGATCTCGTTGTCGCCGAAGGCAATGTGCGCGCCGAATATCAGGGCCGCGTGATGACAGCGGAAAGGCTGACCTATAACCGCACTAGCGGAAGCGTTCGCGCCCAGGGGAACGTCGTCGTGACCGAGCCTGATGGCACACAGCGCTTTGCCGAGGAGTTCGAGACCGACGCCACGCTGGCTAACGGATATGCCGTCGGCTTCGCCCTCCAGACACCGCTCGGCGAGACGGCCGCGGCAAATGCGGCCCAGCGCCGTAATGAAACCTATAATGTGTTGGACCAGGTTCTCTTCACCGCCTGCGAACTCTGTGAGGACGGCTCCAGTCCCACTTGGGCGATCCGCGCAGGCAAAGCCGTGATCGATGAAGAAGAAGGCATGTTCAGCTATCGCAATGCTGTGCTCGAGATCGCAGGCGTTCCTGTTGTCTACTTCCCCTATTTCGCTCATCCCGACCCGCAAGCAGACCGCCGTTCCGGTTTCCTTTTCCCGCGCTTTGGCATGTCCTCCAAATATGGCGTCTTCCTGCAGCCGCAATATTACTGGTCGATTTCGCCCTATCAGGACGTGGTCATCGCCCCGGCCTTCTATTCAAAGATCGATCCGCGCCTGGCATTGGACTACCGCAAACGCTTCTATTCCGGTGACGTGCGCGTCGATATGAGCATGACCAATGAGGCGCGCTTCGACGATGATGGCGACCGCCTCAACAACAAGGCTTTTCGCGGTCATCTTTTTGCCGACGGCAGGTTCCGGATCAATAACAAATGGCGCTGGGGCTTTGCGGTCGAAGAGGTCACCGACGACCTTTATATCGAACGCTACGACATTCCCGGTCAAAATGAGCAACGGGGGATATATCGGGGGCAACCCAATGTCCTCCTGTCGCAGCTCTACACCCAAGGACAATCGCACAACTGGTATGTGGACGCCTCCGCGCAAACCTTCGACAATCTCGGGGCGAGCGGTGACGCCGAAGACGCGATTGCCGATGTCCTGCCCTACATCAACTCACAATACGATCTCGACCTGGGCAGCTACGGCTTTGTCAGCCTGACCGCGTCCAGTGCGTTTCTCCAGCGCGTGCTTGGTGTCGACAGCCGGCGTGTTTCAACCGGCGCTGAATGGTCGACCCAGCGGGTCATCCCCGGCGGGGTCCTGGTCGAGCCGTTCGCGAATGCCAGGTTTGACTATTACGACCTCGCTGATTTCCCTTCTCGCGGCGATAATGAGCGAGTGTCGCGCGGTCTTGGTGCCGCCGGCGTCAAGATGTCGATGCCTTTCTACCGCCCCGGCCGCACAGTGGACGTACTGGTGGAACCGACCGTCATGGGGGCAGTCGCCACCGCCTCTCCGAATGATGAGAACATTCCTGTTGAAGACGGCGCGTTTTACGAACTCAACACCGCCTCGCTCTTCGATGCGAGTGCGCAAGGCGGTTACGATCTCTATGAGGGCGATCAGAAAATCGCCGCAGGTATTTCAACGGTCGCCCGCTGGAAAAACGGTGTCGAAATTTCAAGCCTGGTCGGCCGACGGTGGCGCAGCGAGAATGATGAGACCTTCAGCGAGGCCAGCAATCTTGACGGCACCGTCAGCGACTGGATCGCGACCCTCGGCCTGAATGTTCCCAACCGATTCAGTTTCAGCACCAAGATCCGCCTTGATGACGAGAATCTTGCTCTGAACGGGATCGACACGTCCTTGAATTTTCAGTTCGACCGGGCACGCGCCACGGCGATGTACTATATGATCAATGAAGAAGTTTCCCGCTCGGGCATTCGCCAGGAAGGCGTCATGCTGGCTGGAGAGGTCAGTGTTACGGACAATCTCTTCGTACTCGGTTCGATCCGTCGCGAAATCCAGCTCAACCTGAATATCGCTCAATCACTCGGCGTCGGGTATCAGGATGAATGTTCCCGCTTCGAGCTTGTCTATGAACGCCAGGGCACGTTGAACCGGGAACTCGGCCCGTCTGAATCCATCGTTTTCCGCTTCTCGCTGAAATCCATCGGACAGTTCGGGAGCAGTGAATTCGACTAGGCGTCGCGTGTATCAAACCCTGCTCAACTGAAGGCGCCCCGTTGCGCGCATCATGGTGAAGGTTATGGTTCCGCGCTAGCAAGTAAGAGGCGAAGGCTGGATCGCCATCTTGGAGGTTTGCGATGATGAAAGTTCTATTGGCATCCGCAATGGTCGCGATATCTGCCGGACCGGCGGTCCTGCATGCAGAGGCGCAGGAAAACACGCAGACGATCGAAGGTATCGTCGCGATCGTTAACGATCAGCCGATTTCCTATAGTGACGTGCGCGAACGTGCGAGCCTTTTGCTCCTCACGCTTGGCGCCCAGAACCCGTCGCAGCAGCAGATCCAGCAGGTCACCTCTCAGGCGCTCGATGAGCTGATCGACGAAAAGCTTCAGCTTCAGGAAGCGCAGGAATACGAAGTTGAGGTCTCCGAAACCGACATCAACAATGCCATTGCTGACATGGCGAACCAGTCGGGCATGGACCGCGAAGGTCTGGTCAATGTACTGCTTTCCTCAGGCGTCAATCCGTCGAGCCTGGAGGCGCAGATGCGCGCCGAGATCGCCTGGCGGCGAATCATGGGCGGGCTTTACGGCTCACGTATCCGCATTTCGCCCAACCAGATCGATGAGGCACTCGAGCAGCGCCGCGCAGCCCTGACAAAAGTGCAGTACAATCTCGATGAGCTTTTCCTTTATGCTCCGAGCGAGGAAGAAAAGAGTCAGGCCCTTCAGGGCGCGCAAACCATTATGGAGCAGCTGGACGCCGGCGCGCCGTTCTCTCTCGCTGCCCAGCGGCTCTCGTCTGCGCCAACAGCCGCCTCAGGCGGCGACATGGGCTGGGTGTCGCTTGATGATATCGATCCCGAAGTTGCGGAGACCGTGCGTAACATGTCCAGCCCGGGCGTGTCGGACCCCATCGTCGTGAATGACGGGATCTATCTCATAAACTACAAGGCCAAGCGCGACCCGGATGATCTGGAAACCCGCGTTGACCTGGTACGGCTTGCTGTTCTCGACGGGTCCGAGGATGCGCTGCGCGAAGCGGCCAGCGAGGCCAATAGCTGTGAAGCAGCCATTGAGGTGGCAGCAGATAACGACAATCTGGATGCTACTGAGATTGAGGATATCCGCATGGAAGACCTCGGTCAGGAAGGCCAGAACATGATCAACGAGGTCGAGATCGGTCAGCCCACCCAGGTCTTCGCGCTCTCTGGCCGTCTGGCCGTCATGTATGTCTGTGACCGCCGCCAGTCCGGCGCGGCCCTGCCGACGCGCGAGGAAATGGAAGACCGCCTCTTCGCACGCGAACTTTCGATGATTTCCGACCGCTCACTGCGCAATCTGCGTCGCGAGGCAACGATCATCCAGCGCGGCAGCTAGGCAGAGGTCCCGGGGCACATCAGGGCAGCAAGACGATGAGCCATTCAGGGCAACTGCCACTCGCTGTTACCATGGGCGACCCGGCCGGCTGCGGCCCGCAGATCACCCTGCGCGCCTGGCAGGCCCTCGCGAAAGAGGACGCGGCGCCCCCTTTCTATGTCATCGCCGATCCGGCCCTTTTTGGAGACGCCGCTGAGATCATTGCCTCCCCCGGTGATGCAGCCAGCCTCTTTGCCCGCAAGCTCCCGGTGGTGCCGCTCAGCTCTCCCTTGCCAGCTTTTGAAACCGGAGTCCCCAATCCGGAACTGGCACCAGCCATCCTTGAAAGCATCGACAAGGCCATGGCCGACAGTTTCGCGGAGAAGGCTGGCGGCGTTGTGACGAACCCGATCTCCAAGGCGGTGCTCTATTCTGCCGGTTTCAAACACCCCGGGCACACCGAATACCTTGCCGACCTCTCGAAGAAGGAAACCGGCAGGACCACGCCGCCCGTCATGATGCTCGTCGGCGGTGGACTGCGGGTGTCGCTAGCCACCATCCATGTGCCGCTGATGCGGGTTCTCGACCATCTCACACCGTCCGCGCTTGAACATGTCATCCGCGTCACTGCCGCCGCCATGGAGCGCGACTTCGGTCTCAGCACGCCGCGCATCGGCCTCACAGGCCTCAACCCGCATGCCGGGGAAAGCGGCACGATCGGACTTGAAGAGCGTGACATCATCAACCCCGTGGCCGGCCGGTTGCGCGCTGAAGGCATCAACGTTTCCGACGCCCGGCCTGGCGATACGATTTTTGCCGAAGCGCTGGACGGGCGGTTCGACGCCGTCATTGCGATGACACACGATCAGGGGCTCATCCCGGTCAAGACGCTCGATATATGGGGCGGCGTAAACACCACGCTCGGCCTGCCTGTCATCCGCACCAGTCCCGACCATGGCACCGCCTATGACGCGGCCGCCGAAAACAAGGCGCGTCCCGACAGTCTCATCGCGGCCATTCGCCTTGCCAGCAAAATGGCCGCCGAGCGGGCGCTTCATGACGGATGAGACCCCCGAATTCTCGCAGGCCCGCGCCCGTAAAGCGCTTGGCCAGCATTTCCTGTTCGACCCGGACATATTGCGGCGCACAGCGTTAGCAGCTGGCCCCGTGGATGGGCGCACCGTCATAGAGGTCGGGCCGGGGCCCGGTGGCCTGACCCACGCGCTCCTGAAGGAAGGGGCGGCGAAAGTGATTGCGGTCGAGGCCGACACCCGCTTTGCCGAAGCCCTGAATGAATGGCCGGATGCCTTGTCCGGCCGGCTCAAAGTCTATCAGCGCGATGCCCGAAAGGTGAACTGGCCTGAACTGATCGACGATGCGGGCGGCAGCCAGCCAGCCATGATCGTCGCCAATCTCCCCTACAATGTCGGCACGCCGCTTCTTATCGACTGGCTGAAGGCTGGTGACTGGCGCGGGGAGATGGCGCTGATGTTCCAGAAAGAGGTCGCAGAACGTATCGTCGCTGGGCCGAACACACCCCATTACGGGCGCCTCGCCGTTCTCACGCACGCCGTCTGCGACGCCCATATCGCCTTCACGCTGCCGCCCGGGGCTTTCAGGCCGCCGCCAAAGGTGGACAGCGCAGTCGCCGTCCTGACGCCGCTCCAGCCGGAGAAACGCTTTGGCGACCTCGACACGCTGGAAAAGGTCTCCACGGCGGCCTTCGGTCAGCGCCGCAAGATGCTCCGCGCCAGCCTCAAAGCCCTCGCAAAGACCCGTGGGATTGACCCAATCGACTGGATCGAAAGCTGCGGTATCGATCCGACGGCGCGCGCCGAAACCCTGACGCAGGATGAATTCCGGGCGCTCGCCAGTCATCTGGCCAAGCAGAGCTAGCCTTCGAGCCTGACCGGCTTACGCCTCGCCCATCAGCTCGCGTACATGGTCTTCAAGGCTGAGCTGGCGCAAGCGCTTCAGGCGCTCGACCAGCAGAATTCGCTTCAGCCGTTGATAGGCCACATCGAGGTCGTCATTCACGATAGCATAGTCGTAGCGCCGCCAGTGGCGCATCTCCGCCTTGGCGTCGCGCATCCGGCGCTCGACGATCTCGTCATCGGAGCCCTCACGTGCCGCCAGGCGCGACTTCAGCGCCTCGATGCTCGGCGGCAGGATGAAGACCGACACGACATCGCGCGGCATCTGATCATGCAGCGCATCGGCGCCCTGCCAGTCCACATCGAACAGGACGTCATGCCCGGTTTCCAGCAGGCGCTCCGTGTCGGCGCGCGGTGTGCCATAGAGGTTATCGAAGACCAGCGCCCATTCGAGAAATTCGCGCTTGCCGATCATGTCGCGGAACTCTTCGCGCGACTTGAAATGATAATCGACGCCGTCGGTTTCCCCAGGACGCGGGGGCCGCGTGGTGGCCGAAACCGACAGCTTGATGTCGGAAAACTCTTCCATCAGTTTGCGGCAGAGCGTTGTCTTGCCCGCCCCCGATGGTGAGGAGATGACAAGCATCAGTCCCCGGCGTTCGCCTGCGTCTTTCGGATGGCCGCTATTCGACATTGGCTGCCTGCTCCTTGAACTGATCCACCAGCCCTTTGAGGGCGAGTCCTGCATTCGTCAAATCAAGGCTGGCTGATTTCGAACACAGCGTATTGGCTTCGCGGTTGAATTCCTGCGCCAGAAAATCGAGCTTGCGGCCGATGGGGCCGCCCTCGCTCATCAGAGTGCGCGCGCTGGCAATATGGGCGCGAAGACGGTCGATCTCTTCGCGCACATCCGCTTTTGCCACTGACAGAGCGATCTCGGCGGCCAGACGCTCGCTGTCGACCTTGTCGCTGGCATCCAGCTCTGCCAGCTGCTTTTCGAGCCGGGCCTTGAGAAGCTGGGGCTGCTCTGCCGCAACGCTCTCAGCCTTCGCGACCAGGGCGTCCATCTCATCCAGATAGCCGGTCATCATGGTTTCCAGCGCCGCACCTTCGGCGAGGCGGGCAGCTTCAAGATCGGACAGGCATTCCTCACCCGCCGCGCCCAGCATCTCGACGGTCTCTTCGCTGGCGAGGGTGCGCGTGGACTGGTTGCCGGTCTCCACGACGCCCTTGATACTCATCAGTGTCGCAATCGCGCCAAGGTCGGCCGCATGGCCGGAGGCCGCCTCGAAAGCTCTCAGAAGCTGTTGCAGGGCCGCGTGATTGACACTCAGCGTCTCTGCCGTGCCTGTGAACTCGATCCTCAGGCCAACCTGCATATTGCCGCGCGCAAACCGCTTCGACGCGGCCTGCTTGATGAGGCGGTCCAGCACTTCAAATCCGCCGGGGACGTTCACCCGCACATCGAGTGAGCGGCCGTTGACGCTCTTTGCCTCTATGGCCCAGCTACCCCACGCCGCCTCACCGGCAACGCGGGCAAACCCTGTCATGGATGAAACCTTGCCGCTCAATCTTCACTCCGTTCGCGCGCAATCTCCCGGCGCTCATATTCACGATAGGCCGCGACATTGCGGTTATGTTCTGCCAACGTCTCTGCAAAGGCATGCCCGCCAGACCCGTCGGCCACGAAGAAGATAAAGTCGGTCTCCGGCGGGTTGAGCACGGCCGCAATGGAGGCCCTGCCCGGATTGCAGATCGGCGTCTTTGGCAGTCCGTCGATCTCATACGTGTTCCAGTCTGTCACCCTGTCGAGCTCTGACCGGTAAAGCGTGCGCCGTACCTTTTTACCGTTCAGCGTACGATAGAGCGGCTCGCCCCGCGAGACGCCGTAGATGACGGTCGGATCGCTTTCCAGGCGCATGCCCCGGCGAAGGCGGTTGGTGAACAGGCCGGCGACCAGCTGGCGCTCCTCTGCATGACCTGTCTCCTTCTCGACCACAGAGGCCAGAATGATCGCTTCTTCCGACGTGGATACGGGAATATCGTCGGCGCGCTGCGGCCAGAGCTCTTCCAGAAGGTCGTCCTGCGCCTTTTCCATCCGCTCGATAATGGCCGTGCGCGACTTCTCGGCTGAGAAAATGTAGGTGTCGGGCAGCAGAGTCCCCTCCCCGATCTCACGGTCCGGCATGTCGCCTTCCAGATCCTCATGGTTTTCGACAAGGCGCAGGATCTGCGCGGTCGTCAGCCCCTCGGGTACGGTAATCCGGTAGGTAAGGACATCACCAGAGACAAGACGCTCCAGAATGGAGGCGACGCTAGCGCGAGGCGGAATAGCGTATTCGCCAACCTTCAGGCCCGCCTCCATATCGGAAATGCGTGCATGCAGCTTCATCGTCGTGGCGCTGGAGATGATCCCCTGCTCTTCCAGTCTCTGCGCCACCGCACTGACGGAATCCCCCTGGCGCACCTCAAAGACCGTGCTTTCGACAAGCGGCCCCGGCTCGGCGATCTCGTTCTGAAGCCAGAACCAGCTAGCGACAACGGCGATGCCGGCCAGACCGGCAAGGACAAAGGCCAGCGCCACGAGCGCCTTAATGAACCGCATATCGAAGCCCCCGCTGATTCAAGCTCATCCTGTTTTGCCTGAGCTTTGTCGCTTAGGGAACTAGTCGGCCTGTTTCAGGATAAGGCAAGCATTGGTGCCGCCAAAGCCAAACGAGTTCGACATGGCTGCACGGACCTTGCCCTTCTTGGCCTTGTGGGGAATGAGATCGATGGGCGTATCGACACTCGGATTATCGAGATTGAGCGTCGGCGGCATGATCTGATCGCGCAGCGCAAGGGCGCAGAAAGCCCCCTCAATCGCCCCGGCAGCCCCCAGAAGGTGGCCAACGGCAGACTTGGTCGAGGACAGCGACAGATTCTTCGCATGATCGCCGAACAGGCGCTCAACAGCACCAATCTCGCCCTCATCGCCCTTCGGCGTCGAAGTACCGTGCGTGTTGACGTAATCGATGTCGGAAACGTCGAGACCGGAATGGCCAAGCGCCATCTTCATCGCACGGTAGCCGCCCTCAGAGCCTTCGGCAGGCGCGGTGATATGATAGGCGTCGCCCGTAAGGCCGTAGCCAGCGACTTCGGCATAGATTTTCGCACCGCGAGCCTTTGCGTGCTCATACTCCTCAAGCATGAGGATTGCGGCGCCCTCGCCCATGACAAAGCCATCGCGGTCCTTGTCGTATGGACGTGAGGCTTTCTCCGGCGTGTCATTGAAACTGGTCGACATCGCCTTGGCCGAACAGAAACCGGCAATGCCGATCTCACAGATCACAGCCTCGGAGCCGCCTGCCAGCATCATGTCGGCATCGCCATATTTGATGAGGCGGGCCGAGTCGCCGATGGCGTGCGCGCCTGTCGCACAGGCCGTCACCACCGAATGGTTCGGGCCCTTGAAGCCGTGGCGGATAGAGACCTGCCCGGAGGCAAGGTTGATCAGCGCAGAAGGGATGAAGAATGGGCTGACCTTACGGGCGCCCTTCTCATACAGCGTGATCGACGTCTCATAGATCGACTGGAGCCCCCCAATGCCCGAACCGATCAGAACGCCTGTGCGCTCCTTCTCCTCATCGGTCTCCGGTTTCCAGCCAGAGTCCGCGACAGCCTCGTCAGAGGCGGCCAGGGCATAAAGGATGAACTCATCGATCCGGCGGCGCTCTTTTGCGGACGCCGCCGTATCAGGGTCGAAAGAGTACGGATCGTCCGCACTCCCGCCGCCGCGGCCGTCTTTCCACGGAACCTGGCAAGCGATCTTGCAAGGCACGTCCTTGGTATCGAACAGGTCAATCGGACCTGCCCCGGACTTGCCCGCAAGCAGACGCTCCCATGTGGCCTCACGCCCGTTTGCCAACGGTGAGACGAGACCTATCCCGGTAATAACGACACGGCGCATCAGCTAACCCTCTTAAGAGACGTGAGCCTTGATGTGGGTGACAGCGTCACCAACGGTGCGGATATTTTCCTGAACATCGTCAGGAATCTCGATGTTGAATTCTTCTTCGAAAGCCATGACCAGCTCGACCAGGTCGAGGGAGTCAGCACCGAGATCGTCGATAAAGCTCGCCGATTCAGTCACTTTGTCTGCTTCAACGTCGAGATTCTCGACAACGATCTTTTTAACACGCTCGAAAACGTCAGACATGGAAACCTCTCTCATAATGTCTGATGGGAAGACTATTTGTCTTGGGTTGCCCGTTAGCACACTGATAAAGATATCGCCAAGGGCTGCAACTGTTGGGTGACCCTCGGTCAGATCATGGCCATGCCGCCATTCACGTGCAGCGTCTGGCCTGTGACATAGGCCGCCTCGGCCGATGCTAGGTAGACCGCCGCTGCTGCAATATCGCTGCCCTGACCCAGTTTACCCGCCGGAATCTGGCCCAGAAGCGCTTCTTTCTGAGCGTCTGGCAGGACATCCGTCATTGGCGATTCGATGAAGCCAGGTGCGATGCAGTTGGCGGTAATGCCGCGGCTGGCGACTTCCTGGGCGAGTGATTTGGTAAAGCCGATCATGCCAGCCTTGGAGGCACAATAATTGGCCTGCCCAGGATTGCCGGTAACGCCGACAATGGAGGTGATGCCGATAATACGGCCATGACGGCGCTTCATCATACCGCGCACGACCGATTTGGTCAGCCTGTAATAGGAGCCGAGATTGACGTTCATCACATCGTCGAAATCTTCCGGCTTCATCTGCATGAGAAGCTTGTCGCGCGTGATACCGGCATTGGCGACCAGAATGTCGAGCCCGCTGCCCAGCGCCTCTTCGGCGCGGCTGACAAGGCTGTCGACCGATTCGGCATCGGAAAGGTTCGCCGTTACCACGGCGCCTTCGCCTTTCAGCCCTGCCTTCACCTCTTCCAGCACACCTTCGCGCGTGCCCGACAGGGCAACTTTTGCGCCCGCTTCGGACAGGGCGGCGGCAATGGCGCTTCCGATGCCACCCGAGGCACCCGTGACGAGGGCGGTGCGTCCGCTCAGATCAAACATGCGGCTGTCATCCTTCCTGTGTTGCGGCTTCTGCCGTCTCGTGTCGCTTCCTGAGAGACCTTGTCGCCCTAGCGGAGGCGGCTGGCAACCGATTCTATGTCTTCGGGTGTCCCAAGCGTCAGTCCCTCGATCTCTTTTGCCGTGCGCCGGTTCATGACACTCAGCACCTTGCCTGCACCGGCCTCGACTGTCAGCTCGATGCCCTGGGCGGCCATATATTCAACGCTTTCGCGCCAGCGAACCTGCCCGCAGACCTGTTCGATGAGATACTGGCGGATCTCCACCGGGTCTGTGGTCGGCGTGGCCGTGACATTTGCGATAAGTGGTACGCTCGGCGCCTTGATCTCGATCTCCGAGAGCGCCTTCATCATCTCATCGGCAGCTGGCTGCATCATGGAGCAATGGAAGGGGGCGCTGACGGGCAGCATCATCGCCTTCTTGATCCCCACCTCGCCGGTCTTTGACGCGGCAAGCTCAATCGCTGCCTTCGACCCCGAAATCACGATCTGTCCCGGCGCATTGTCATTGGCGATCTCACAAACCCCGCCCTCAGCGCGGCCGAGCTCACAGAGCGCGACGGCCTGCTCCGGCGTTGCGCCCAGCAGGGCCGCCATCGCGCCCTCTCCGGGCGGCACGGCAGCCTGCATGGCATTGCCGCGTATGCGTAGGATACGTGCCGCGTCGGCCAGTTCGATCGCCCCACTGGCTGCAAGCGCGGAATACTCACCCAGCGAATGACCCGCGACGAAGGCTGCTTTTTCCGGGCCAACGCCTTCGGCCTGCAGCGCGCGCATCGCGGCGACACTGACGGCCATCAGGGCCGGCTGCGTATTCGCCGTCAGCTTCAGCTCTTCCTCGCTGCCTTCCCAGATCAGCATGGAAAGGTCCTGATGAAGCGCGGCGTCAACAGCCTCGAAGACCTCCTGCGCCTGCGGATAGGCTTCGGCCAGGTCCTTGCCCATGCCGATGAACTGGCTGCCCTGTCCGGGAAAAATGAACGCGAACTTGGTCATGCGGTCCTGCCCTTGTTGTGACATTTCTTTTTCGATTGGCGCATTGCCTAGAAGCCCCTTTCACGATGCGCAAGTATCGGGTGGAGTCCCTTCGGCCGATGGGTCAATGACAAGGGGCAACAGAATGACAGGGAAATACATGATCACCCAGCACGACAAGGCTGTCGCCTTTCAGGCCCTCCATGACGGCGGGTGCTTCCTCATTCCCAACCCCTGGAATGTCGGGTCTGCCCGCATCCTTCAGGGGCTCGGGTTTCAGGCGCTTGCCACGACCAGCGCCGGCTTTGCGAATGCCAATGGCCTCAACGATTATGAAGTGACCCGCGAGATGGTGATGGCGCATGCGGGCTCTCTCTGCGCCGCTACGCACCTTCCTGTCTCGGCAGATCTTGAAAATGGCTTCGGCGATGAGCCGGCCACCTGCGCGGAAACCATACAGCTTGCCGCAGCGGCTGGTCTGGTCGGCGGCTCGATTGAGGATTTCAGCCCTGGACGCAAAGCCCAGTATGAGATTGCCGAAGCGCGCGACAGGGTCGCCGCCGCCGTCGAAGCCGCCAACTCCCTGCCCTTTCCCTTTATCCTCACGGCACGGGCGGAAAATTTCTTCACCGGCATACCGGACCTGGCCGACACCATCCAGCGTCTGCAGGCCTATCAGGAGGCCGGCGCCCATGTTCTCTACGCACCGGGGCTCCGGTCGCTGGAGGATATCCGCACGGTTCTATCCTCTATAGACAGGCCCCTGAACGTGTTGATGGGGCCACGTGATGGCTTCGTTCCAGTGGAGGAGCTGGCCGCGCTCGGCGTACGGCGGGTCAGCCTCGGCGCCTCGCTATCCAACGCCGCCAATGGCGCGCTGATCCGGGCTGCGAAGGAGCTTCTGCGACCGGGCACATTCGGCTTTACGCAAGATGGCGTTGGCGGCGCGCAGCTCATGGCCGTCATGGATGCTGAAAAAGCCTGAAGCCACTGGGCTTTCAGCCTTGATTTTATCCACAGTCTGGGCTTTAAGCCCCCTCTTCACACGGGGTGCGGTCCCGATATCCGGAATGAGCCGGATGACCGGGGGCCATCGCCGGAACGTCTTCCCGCGTTCCAGCGCCGCATCGCGAACACCAGGGAAAGACAATTATGGCACTTTATGAACACGTGCTGATCTCACGTCCGGACATCTCGCCTGCACAGGTCGAGAGCCAGATCGAAGAGCTCGGCCAATGGCTTGAAAGCCAGGGCGCAAAAGTCGGCAAGACCGAGTATTGGGGCCTGCGCAATCTGTCCTATCCGATCAACAAGCAGCGCAAGGGACACTATTCCCTGCTCAACGTCGACGGCCCTGCCGAGGCGATCCATGAGCTTGAGCGCCGTCACCGCATCTCCGACGACGTCATCCGCTACATGACCATCAAGGTCGATGAGCTGGACGACGAGCCGTCCCCGATGATGGGCCGCAAGGGCCGCAAGGACTAGGGAGACAGAGACATGTCATCAGAAAACAACCAGGGTGATATCAACATCACCAACATCCCGGCCCGGCGTACCTTCAACCGCCGCCGCAAGGTCGATCCGTTTTCGGGCGAAGGCGCTCCGAAGATCGACTATAAGGATGTAAAGCTGCTGCAACGCTACATTTCGGAAAAGGGCAAGATCGTCCCTTCCCGGATCACTGCAGTGAACGTCAAGAACCAGCGCAAGCTCGCCCGTGCCATCAAGCGCGCCCGCATGCTCGCGCTTCTGCCATTCACCGTGAAGTAGGAGGCCCAAAACATGGACATCATCCTTCTTGAACGCGTCGAGAACCTCGGCGAACTCGGTGAAGAAGTCACAGTGAAGAACGGCTTTGCCCGTAACTTCCTGCTTCCGCGTGGCAAGGCCCTCATCGCGAACGACCGCAACCGCGCCCGTTTCGCCGCTGAGCGTGACATCATCGAGAAGCGCAACGCAGACGCGCGCGCTGAAGCCCAGCAGACCGGCGACAGCCTGGACGGCACAGAGCTCGTCCTGATCCGCCAGTCTTCGGACACCGGCAACCTTTACGGTTCCGTCTCGACCCGCGACATCGTCGATGCGCTGGACGAGAAAGGCTTCAAGGTCCGCCGCGGCCAGATCAAGCTCGACCAGCCGATCAAGACCATCGGCATCTACGAAATGGGCGTTCGCCTTCACGCAGAAGTCCTCGTCGACATCTCCGTGAACGTTGCCCGTTCGATGGAAGAAGCCGAGCGTCAGGCTGCCGGTGAGAACGTCATCGAGACGATCCAGGCCGAACAGCAAGGCGCTGCCGCCGAGCAATCGGCCGAGCTGGCTGAAGCTTCAGCCGAGCGCGAAGAAGAGACCCGCGAAGCCCCCGAAGAGGAATAGGCAACGCGGCGTTTCACGCCAGACTTTTGAAAAAGGCCGTGCCCGCCGGGCGCGGCCTTTTTTGTTGGGCACCAGACTGATTCGAATCGCTGTATTCCACGACATGGAGTCAACTGTGGACATCGGGGAAAGCTTCGTGAACATCGCTGAAGTCAAGAGTGCAATCTTCCCCCCTCAGGCGTAAAGTTTACCCATCGGTAAGAGCCTTTTCGAGGACGCGCGCATGAACGATATGTCCAATACGCCACAGACGGTCGAGGCGCCGCACAACCTGTCTGCAGAAGCCGGTGTTCTGGGCGCGATCCTGTATGACAACAATGCGTTCCAGCGCGTGGCGGATATTCTCCGCACAAGCGATTTTTATTCCATCCCCCATCAGGAAATCTTCGAGGTCTGCTCGACAATGATCCAGGGCGGCCGTGTGGCCGACGGCATCACGCTGCGCGAGCATTTCGAGAAGGCTGACAAGCTGCAGGAAATCGGCGGCGCCTCCTATCTGGCAGAGCTTCTGGACTCGGCCGCCTTCGGTCCGGAAATCTCCGACTATGCGCGCATGATCCGCGATTTCGCGATGCGCCGGGAGCTGATCGACATCGGCGCCACCGTCCAGCACCGCGCCTTCAAGCCCGCCCCTGAAGAAGATGGGGACAAGCAGCTGGAGCTTGCTGAGCGTCAGCTCTTCGACCTTGCAGACCGGGGCTCGTCCGGCAGGGGCTTTCACTCCTTTTCCACGGCCCTCAAAGAGTCGCTCGCCATGGCGGAAGCCGCCTTCAAGCGAGACGGCAAGATCGCAGGTATCGCCTCACAGCTGGATGACCTCGACACCATGCTGGGCGGCTTCCACAAGTCCGACCTCGTCATTCTTGCTGGCCGCCCGTCCATGGGGAAGACGACGCTCGCCACCAATATCGCCTTCAACGCCGCGCAGGCCTGCCGGCGTGAGACACAGCCGGATGGGTCGAAGAAGACCGTCGAAGGCGCTGTTGTTGCGTTCTTTTCTCTCGAAATGTCGTGCGAACAGCTTGCCACGCGGATCATCGCAGACCGCACCGGCCTCAACGCCCACCACATCCGTCAGGGCGATCTCGATGCCAGCGATTTCGAGAAGATCCGCCAGGCCACCGAAGAACTGCAAAATCTGCCGCTCTATATCGATGATCAGGGCGGCATCTCGATCAGCCAGCTTGCCGCCCGCGCCCGGCGTTTGAAACGGACCAGCGGTCTCGACATGGTCGTGATCGACTATCTGCAGCTGCTGACATCGACGACCGGAAAGGCGAGCGATTCCCGCGTGCAGGAGATCACGCAGATCACCATGGGCCTCAAAGCCCTCGCCAAGGAACTCAACGTCCCTGTCATCGCCCTTTCGCAGCTATCGCGTCAGGTGGAACAGCGCGAAGACAAGCGTCCGCAGCTCTCAGACCTTCGCGAATCCGGCTCAATCGAGCAGGACGCCGATGTCGTCATGTTCGTCTATCGCGAGTCCTATTATCTGGAGCGGACCGAGCCCCAATCGGGAGGCGACGACCCGCAGGCGGCCGAGAAATGGACAAAATGGCGCCAGCGCATGGATGAGGTTCTCGGCACCGCAGAGGTCATCATCGGCAAACAGCGTCACGGCCCGATTGGCCGGGTCACGCTGGCTTTCGATGCCAACACGACCCGTTTCGGCAATCTTCGACGCCAGCAGGAGCCAGATTTTGTATAGAAGCGCTTGCGGGCGCACGTCACAGCAGACTATGCCGCCCGCATGAGCCTCAGTCCCCACGCCCTTGTCCATACGCGAAATATCGTCGCCAACTGGCGCGCGATCGGTGCGCTGGTACCTGGCAGCGAGGCGGGCGCAGTGGTGAAAGCCAACGCCTATGGGCATGGCGCCGGACCCGTCGTAACTGCCCTTCATGCAGCAGGCTGCCGCACATTTTTCGTCGCCTATGTCGAGGAAGGCGCTGAACTTCGCAGCATTGTCGGCGGAGACGCTACAATTCTTGCCTTCAACGGAGCGGGGCCCGACGATGCGAACATTGTGCGCGAAAGCGCGATCCTGCCCGTCATCAATTCCATTCCCGCACTCAAGGACTGGCTCGCCCTCCCCAACATGCCGGACTATGCCGTCCATATCGACACCGGCATGAACCGGCTTGGTGTGCGGATGGAGGATGTTGGCGAACTGGCAGCGCTCACCGCCCATGCACCGCCCGGCCACATCATGTCGCACCTTGTGGACTCAGACGACCGCTCGCAGCCCATCAATGAACGCCAGCTTGCCCGTTTTACCGAAGCCGCCTCGCATTTTCCCGAAGCCATCAAAAGCTTTTCCAATACAGGCGGCTGTTTCATGGGCCGGGCCTACGGGTTCGATGTCGCCCGCCCCGGCATCGGTCTCTATGGCGGCGGCCCGCCTGCCCCCGCCGGCGTGACCGCTCTCCTGCCCGGCATGACGCTGGAAGCGCCAATCCTGACAGTGCAGTCGGTGTCGGCCGGCGAGACGGTCGGCTATGGCGCCACCTACACGCTGGACCAGGCGCGCACGCTCGCCACTGTGGCCCTCGGCTATGGCGACGGGTTTCCACGATCTGCAACCAATTCGGGCTACGCGACCCTTGGGGGCATAAAGTGCCCGATTGTCGGGCGTGTCTCGATGGACCTGATCACCATCGATGTCAGTGACGCACCCGACCTTGCAAAACCGGGCCAATTCGCCCAATTCATCGGAGCCGCGGTCCCACTGGAGGATCAGGCAAGACGTGCCGGCACAGTCGGCTATGAACTCGTAACAGGACTGGGCCATCGTGTCAGACGCATCTACGACTAGTTCCGGCGGTTTTCCCAACCCGCTCGCCTGGCTTGGGCGCGGCACGCTCGGCCTGCTTTCCGAGATCGGCCGGATTTCCATTTTTTCCGGCCGCACCGGCCTTGCCGCGTTCAGTCCGCCCTGGAACCTGACCCAGCTATGGAAGCAGATCGTCGCCATCGGTTTCTATTCTTTGCCGGTCGTTGGCCTGTCGGCCGTCTTTATCGGCGCCGCGCTGGCCCTGAATATCTATACGGGCGGCAACCGCTTCGGGGCCGAACAGTTCGTACCCAACATCGTCGTCCTCGGTATCACGCGTGAACTTGGCGCCACGATTACCGGCCTAATGCTGGCAGGCCGGGTCACGGCGGGGATCGCGGCAGAAATCGGCGCAATGAAGGTCACCGAGCAGATCGATGCCCTGAAAACGCTCTCAGCAAACCCGTTTCGCTATCTCTATGCGCCGCGCTTTCTGGCTGCCGCGCTTACCCTGCCCATCCTTGTGCTTGTCGCAGACATTATCGGCGTGATGGGGGGCTGGCTGGTCAGCGTCTATGCGCTCGACTTCGACTCCACCACCTATATCCGCAACACTGTCGACTTCCTCACCATGGAAGATGTCAGTGTCGGCCTCATCAAGGCGGTCATCTTCGGCATGGTGATCGCGCTGATGGGCTGTTATCAAGGCTCGAAATCGTCAGCTGGCGCAACAGGCGTCGGCCGTGCGGCCACACTCTCCATGGTTGGCGCAGCCGTTCTCGTGCTCGCCGCCAACTATGTCCTGTCCACCTTCTTCGTTCAGATCGGCATCTGATGACCAAGCCCCTCCTCGAACTTATAGGCGTCGAGAAAAGCTTCGGCCCCAACCATGTCCTCCGCGGCGTCGATATCGATGTGGCGCCCGGCCGCTCACTTGTGATTCTTGGCGGGTCGGGCTCAGGCAAGTCTGTGATGCTCAAGAACGCGCTCGGCCTGATGACGCCGGATGCCGGCAAGATCGTCTTCGATGGCGAGGATGTCACGCATGATCAGGGCAAGGAACGCGAAGCGATGCGCGCTCGCGTCGGCATGCTGTTCCAGTCCGGCGCCCTCTTTGATTCCCTCACCGTGTGGGAAAATGTCGCCTTTCGCCTTCTGAACGCAGATAAGATGAAACGCAGCGACGCCAAGGATCAGGCCATCGAGACGCTCAAGAAAGTTCGCCTCGGCGCCTCTGTGGCGGACCTTCGCCCGGCTGAAATCTCCGGCGGCATGCAGAAACGCGTGGCCCTCGCCCGCGCCATCATCACCAAGCCGGACCTTATCTTCTTCGATGAGCCGACCACCGGTCTCGACCCCATCACGGCCGACGCCATCAATGATCTCATCATCGAACAGGTCAAAGCCCTTGGCGCAGCTGCTGTCTCGATCACCCACGATATGGCCTCTGCCCGCAAGGTCGCAGACGAGATCGCCATGCTCTATGAGGGCAAGATTATCTGGCGCGGCCCGGCAAGCGAGATTGATCACTCCGGCAACGACCATGTCGACCAGTTCGTCCATGGCCGCGCCGACGGCCCGATCCAGCCCGCGCTTTAGGCTGCCGGCGCCGCATTCAGGGACGCGGCAATCTCATTAGCTCCTGGCAGCCGCATGTCCCGCCCAGCGTCCCATGGCGAGGCATGCGGTGAGCAGATACCCGCCCGTCGGGGCGTCCCAAGCCACCATCTCCCCGGCGCAATAGACGCCGGGCATCGCCCTCAGCATCAAGTCTTCGTCCAGCGCCAACCAGGACACGCCCCCGGCTGTCGAGATAGCCTCGTCGATCGGCACAGTCGCCTCCAGCGTGAGGGGCAGCTGTTTCAACAGACCCGCCAGCGCGTGCGGGTCCTTCGGTGGTGTCCCGCGTGTCACTTCATTGACTAGCGCGAGTTTGGTCTTGTCGAGGCGCGCCGCCTTGCGCAGCCTGTTGGACGCGCTTTGCTTCGGGTTTGCCTCCGACAGCCGCCCCGCAAGGACCGCCGCATCGACATCTGGCACCAGATCGATGATCAGCGATGCCTGTCCCGAGGCTGCAATCTCCCTGCGCAGGCTGGCGGCGAGCGGATAGATGGCGCCGCTCTCGATCCCGCGCCGCGTAATCACCACATCCCCTTCAACCGATTTGCCATCATGAGACAGCCGGACGCCCTTGATGGGCGCGCCTTCCTGTGCCTCCAGAAGACGCGGCGACCAGTTCACGCAGAAACCGCAATTGGACGGCTGGAAAGGCTCCATCTCCACCCCGCGCACCTCCAGAAGACCGGTCCATGTGCCGTCGGATCCGAGCCGCGACCAGCTGGCCCCGCCAAGCGCCAGGACGGTCGCATCCGCGTTCAGCCTGCGGCGGCCTTCGGGCGTCTCAAACACCAGTCTTCCATCCTCGTCCCACCCCTTCCAGCGATGACGCACATGGATTTCCGCGCCTCGCTCCCGGAGCCGGGCAAGCCAGCTGCGCAACAGGGGCGAGGCTTTCATGACGTCGGGAAAAATCCGCCCGGAGCTGCCTGTAAAGGAGCTCACCCCGAGTCCGTCCATCCAGCGCACCACATGTGCCGGGCCGAAGGCCTCGATCATGGCCGCGAGGCGCCCATCGGGCGAGGTATAGCGCGACCGGAAAAGCCCCTCGTCTTCCGAATGGGAAATATTGAGGCCGCTCTTGCCCGCCATCAGGAATTTACGAGCCACGCTCGGCATCGCATCGAGGACAGATACCGAGGCGCCGGCGGCCAAGGCCGCTTCTGCTGCCATCAGGCCAGCTGGCCCCGCGCCAATGATCGCCACATGTCTCACCCGGCCTCTCTAGCGGCGCACGCCACGCCTTACCAGCGGAGGGATAAGTGTGCGGCGCGCTTCAAGCCGAAAAGCAAACGGCCGGTCCTTGCGGAACCGGCCGGTCGAATTCTGCAGGCCATGAGGCAATCAGCCTTCAGGGCTGGACCCAGTGTCGGCGATGTGGGCCTTCGGAGGATAGAGGGAAGCCAGAGCGTCGGTCTTCGCCAGGGTGATGCAGTCTCTCACACGCTGCATCTCGGAAACCGGCTGGCGGATACTCCCGCCAATATCGCAAGCCCGCTTTGCGGCGCGATCGATGCGGCGTTCGGCAATCGCCTTGCCTTCAGCGGTGTTCAGGTCGAGACCCGAAACATCGACTTCCACAGACTTCGCGCCAGTGGGGGCGTCGGCAAAGGCCGGGGCGGCGAAACCCGCACAAAGGGTGAGGGCGATGGCGGTGATAACAGTCTTCTTTTTCATTATAGGGGTCCTTCTTTTCTTCTTGTTTTTTGTTGTGACCCTGATCCCTGAGTGACTCTCCTGTAACATATTTATTGTTTTTCGATAATTAAATTATCGTAATTCGATATGAAACTTTTGCGACGGAATCGCTTTCCGCAGCTGCGGCATCAGTTTAAGTCTGAGGGCCATGGCCAAATCCAACACCGTCTTCGTCTGCCAGTCCTGCGGCGCCGTTCATCCGAAATGGTCGGGCCGGTGCGATGCGTGCGGAGAGTGGAACACTCTGGTCGAGGAGACTTCCTCGGCGGCTCCCGGCGGTCTCGCTGCGCCCAAATCGCTTTCTCGCAAGGCGGGCAAGGCTGAATTCACTGCCTTGAATGAGGTGACCGAAGCCCCGGCACGTCATGTCATCGGCGTCGACGAGCTGGACCGCGTCTTCGGCGGCGGCCTGGTCCCCTCCTCAGCCACGTTGATCGGCGGCGATCCCGGCATCGGCAAGTCCACCCTTCTTCTCCAGGTCGCCGCGCGGCTTGCCCGTAACGGCCTCTCCACCGTCTATGTCTCCGGCGAAGAGGCGGCTGCCCAGATCCAGGACCGCGCCAGACGCCTCAAGGTCGCTGAAAGCCCTGTCGAACTCGCCACCGAGACCGATCTTCGAAAGGTCCTCTCGGCGCTCAAATCCGCCCAGCCGGACTTCGTCGTCATCGACTCCATCCAGACCATGTGGTCCGACAGTCTCGAAGCGGCGCCAGGCTCGGTGGCGCAGGTGCGGGCCTGCGCGCAGGAGCTGACCCGCTGGGCCAAGAAGTCCGGAGCCGCCCTCATCCTCGTCGGGCATGTCACCAAGGAAGGCCAGATTGCCGGCCCGCGCGTGGTCGAACATATGGTCGATACGGTTTTCTATTTCGAAGGCGAGCGCGGCCACCAGTTCCGCATCCTTCGCGCGGTCAAAAACCGCTTCGGCCCGACCGACGAAATCGGCATTTTCGAAATGCATCAGTACGGCCTGGCCCCGGCACGGGAGCCTTCTGCGCTGTTCCTCTCCAATGAAAGCGAGAATGCGGGCGGCGCGGCGGTCTTTGCTGCCATGGAAGGCTCACGGCCCGTCCTCGCAGAAGTCCAGGCGCTTGTCTCCGCTTCCTCGTATGGCACGCCGAGACGCAGCATTGTCGGCTGGGACGCCAACCGGCTGGCCATGGTGCTGGCGGTGCTCGAAGCGCGCTGCGGTGTCTCCCTCGCCGGGCGGGATGTCTACCTTTCTGTCGCGGGCGGCTACCGGATGGCCGAACCGGCGGGCGACCTTGCCGCCGCCGCGGCCCTCCTCACCTCGCTGGCCGATAAGCCGGCGCCGGAAAAATCGGTATTTTTCGGAGAGATCGCCCTTTCAGGTGCGATCCGTCCCGTGGCGCGCATGGACCAGCGCCTCAAGGAGGCGCAGCGGCTTGGTTTCCGCAATGCATTTGTCCCGGAAGGCAGCTCTTCCACAATTGAAGGGTTGACCGTCAAGCCTCTCTCACGCCTATCTGAACTGGTAGATTTAGTCGGCCCGGACCCAGAGCCATGATGGACGCCCTCACAGCTTTCGATGCGATCGTGATCGTCCTTCTCATCCTGTCCACGATCATGGCATTCGCACGTGGCTTCATGCGCGAACTTGCCACCCTTGGCGCCTTCATTGCCGCGCTGGCCGCCGCCTATTATGCCCGCCTTTTCCTGCGCGACGGGTTCGCCACTTTTCTGCCAGAGGATACGCCTGCCTGGCTCCCGGACCTTATCCTCTTCGTGTCCGCTTTCCTGCTGGTCTACATCATCGTCGCCTGGTTCGGCGCCAATCTTTCGCGTTCCATCCAGGGCGTTGATGGTGTGGGTTTCCTCGACCGGCTTGCGGGTGCCGCCTTTGGCTTTGTACGCGGCGCCGTCGTGCTGGTCTTCTTCGTCTTTCTGCTGCGCATGGGCCTCGACCAGGACCGTATCCCCGAATGGATCCGCACCGCCCAGACCTATTCCATGCTTGAGGACGGCGCCGACTATATCGCGGAAAGCGCCCCTGCCCTCAGTCACAGTGGGACAGTCAGGGAGCCTTGACGAATCTCGGTACACGGCATATTTGCGCGCCATAGCAAGGCCGTGAGGTGTCGATGATCTGGGACCATGATGACGACAAGCCTCGCGAGGAATGCGGCATTGTTGGCGTGTTCAATCATCCAGAGGCGTCGCTTCTGACCGCCCTCGGTCTCCACGCCCTTCAGCATCGCGGACAGGAAGCTTGCGGGATCACCACCTATGACGGTGAGAAATTCCACAATGAGCGCCATATGGGCCTTGTGGGAGAGAATTTCGGCGGCGACCTGACAACCCGCCTGCCCGGCAGTTCCGCCATCGGCCACAACCGCTACTCCACCCAGGGCAAGCCGGCCGTCCGCAACATCCAGCCGATCTTCGCGGACCTCGCCAATACCGGTTTTGCGCTCGCCCATAATGGTAACCTCACCAATGCCGTGGCGCTGCGCCGCGAGCTCATCAATCAAGGCGCCATCTTCCAGTCGACCATGGACACCGAAGTCGTCCTCCAGCTCGTCGCCCGCTCGGCACGCACGCTGATGCGCGAACGGTTCATGGAAGCGCTTCAGGCAGTGGAAGGCGGCTATGCCTTTGTCGGCCTCACCAACAAGAAACTTATTGGCGCCCGCGACCCAATCGGGCTTCGCCCGCTGGTTCTCGGCAAGATCGGCAAGGGCTGGGTCCTCGCCTCCGAAACCTGCGCCCTCGACATTATCGGCGCCGAGTTCGTTCGCGAGATCGAGAATGGCGAGACGGTCATCATCACCGATGAAGGCGTGCAGAGCTACCGTGCTTTCCCGGAACGCCCGGAAAGCCCCTGCCTCTTCGAATATGTCTATTTTGCGCGCCCCGACAGCATTGTGCAGGGGCGCAGCGTCTACCAGGTCCGCCGGCGCATGGGCCATCAGCTCGCGCGTGAAAATCCGGCCGATGTCGACGTGATCGTCCCGGTTCCGGACTCCGGCGTTCCCGCCGCTCTCGGCTTTTCCGAACAGTCCGGCGTGCCCTTCCAGCTCGGCATCATCCGCAGCCACTATGTCGGGCGCACCTTCATTGAGCCGACACAGCTTGGCCGCCAGAAATCCATCTCCAAGAAGCATTCGCCGAACCGCTCTGTGCTGGAGGGCAAGAAGGTCCTGCTGGTCGACGACTCCATCGTGCGCGGCAATACCTCCAAGAAGATCGTCCAGATGGTCCGCGATGCCGGCGCCAAGGAAGTACACCTTCGCTCGGCCAGCCCGCCAATCGT
This sequence comes from uncultured Henriciella sp., assembly GCF_964005855.1. Taxonomy (NCBI): domain Bacteria; kingdom Pseudomonadati; phylum Pseudomonadota; class Alphaproteobacteria; order Hyphomonadales; family Hyphomonadaceae; genus Henriciella; species uncultured Henriciella sp. The sequence goes on along the minus strand of NZ_CAXFSW010000003.1, from coordinate 22,502 downwards.
AAATCCGGATTTCTATGGCATCGATATGCCGACCAAGGGTGAGCTTCTCGCCTCCAACAATTCGCTGGAGCAGATGCGGGACTTCCTGAATGTCGAGACGCTGGGCTTCCTTTCGGTCGACGGCCTTTATGCCGCAATCGGGATCAAGCGCGACATCGATATGCCGCAATTCTCCGATCACTGCTTCACCGGCTGCTATCCAACGCGCCTCGTGGACCAGATGCAGGAAGAAGGCGGCAAGGACAGACAGCTTTCGCTTCTGGACTAGCCGGGCCCTGACAGGCTAACCCGCCTCTTATGGACAAGCGTATCACCCTCATCACCGGCGCCTCGCGCGGGATTGGCAAGGCCGCCGCGTTGGAACTTGCCCGCCGCGGCCATCACATCGTCGCCACAGCCCGCTCCAAGCTCGCGCTGGAAAAGCTCGATGACGAGATCCGGGCCGAAGGGGGCAGCGCGACCCTCCTGCCAATGGACCTCAAGGAAAAGACGGCCTTCGAAGCGGCTGGCCAGGCCCTCGCCACAAAATTCGGGCGCATCGACGGCCTGCTTGGCAATGCCGGCGTGCTTGGCTCGCTCGGCCCCCTGCAGGCGGTCGGACCGCGCAGCTTTGAAGAAACGATTGAGGTAAACCTCACCGCCAACTGGCGTCTCATCCGCGCCATGCATCCTCTTCTGCAGCGCGCGCAGGCGCCGCGGGCCGTCTTCATCTCCTCCGGAGTCGTGCCCCGCCCCCGCGCTTTCTGGGGGCCTTATCAGGCGTCCAAGATGGGGCTTGAAGGGCTCGCCTATGCCTGGGCCGACGAGAATGAGAAGATGCCGCTCCGCGTGAACCTCTTCGATCCCGGCGCCACCCGCACCGGCATGCGCGCCGAAGCCATGCCCAGCGAGGATCCGATGACGCTCCCGACACCGGAAGAGGTCGTGAAGGTGCTCGCTCCGCTCCTTGAGGAAGGCGAGACGCGCACGGGTGAACGAATCAGCTTTAGAGGCTAGCGCCGCAGCCACCCTCGTCCCGTGTCACAGCAATCCCGCCGACCGTAGCCATCTGATCGCAAGCTCCGGCCATTCGGTCGTTACCGGATCAGACGTCTCGCGCAGGCCAAAGGCGTGGCAGCCATCGGCAAACAGGCGCATATCCACAGGAACGCCTGCCTCACTGAGGGCCAGGCCATAAGCGATCGAATGGCGGACATCATCCACCGGGTCATTCATCGCATGGATCAGCAGGGTGGGCGGAGCGTCCTTGCTGATCCTGACCCAGGGTGCCAGTTTCATGAGCGGCTTCGGGCTATTCTCATCCCAGAGGCGGCCCGGATAGGCGAGGATCGCAAAGTCGGGTCGCAGCGTCTCATCATCTGCCGCATCCACCCGGTCATAGCTTAAGGTATCGGCATTGCTCAGTTCCGCCGCTAGGTGCCCGCCAGCGGAAAAACCGATCACACCGATCTTTTCAGGATCAATCCCGTAGGCATCGGCGCCATGGCGAAGCAAGGCCATCGCCCTTTGGGCATCTTTCAGCGGAAGCTGAACCTCAGGGGCCTGTTGCACCCCATTTTCGTCCCGCTGCCAGACCTGGGGCACCCTGTATTTCAACACGATGCATGTCATGCCCTGAGCGGTGGCCCAGTGGCAGATTTCCGTTCCCTCAAGATCCATCGCAACGGCAGCATACCCTCCGCCGGGAAGGACCAAGAGGGCCGTCCCGCTATTCTCTCCCCTCGGAGAATAGAGCGTCATGCTCGGGCGCGAGACATAGGTCGCCCAGTGCCACAGACGCCCAGCAACGAGCGGGGAGCCGTTTCCCGTCCACTCGGCGTTCCCATCGGTCTCTGGCGCCTCGATGGCCAGCCCCTCCGGCCACAAGGGCACTTGTTCCCCATCAGGCCCAGGTTCCCAGACTTCCGGCCCTTCGACCTTCTCCACGCTGGTTCGGGTGCAGCTGCCCTCATCGCCTTCCGCATTCGCGGCGGCCCCTGTTCCGATTGCGATCAGCAGCAAAGCCGGTAACGCTATAAGTCGCTTCAACATCTGGCCTTTCAAACCTCGCGGACCGGCAAGTGAAGAATTATCTGTCGCATCGCTCGTCTCTGGAAGGCAATATACCTGTCGGAACGAGCCTACTTCTTCCGCCGCCCCTGCGACTTGTCGGCATAAGGGTTGGAGCTTTGCCGCACGAACAGGCGGATCGGCACACCCGGCATCTCGAATGCGTCACGGATCCCGTTGACCAGAAAACGCTTATACTGCTCGGGCATATGCTCGGCGCGTGACGCCATCAGCACGAAGGTCGGCGGGCGCGCCTTCATCTGCGCCATATAGCGCGGCTTGATCCGCTTGCCGTGGACGGATGGCGGGGGATGACGCTCGATCGTATAGCGCAGCCAGCGATTGAGATCGCCCGTCTTTACGCGCGCCGACCAGTCATCATAGACCTTGGCCACCGCTGGCATGAACCTGTCAACGCGCTTGCCCGTAAGGCCTGACAGCGTCACCACCGGCGCCCCGCGCGCATTCGGCAGCAGCACTTTCGCCATTTCCGACAGCTCACGCATCTTCTGGGCGTGGTTCTCGACGAGATCCCATTTGGAGATCACGAAGACCAGGCCCCGACCCTCGCGAATGGCAAGGTCCGCGATCTGCAGATCCTGTTTCTCGAACGCCTCATCGGCATCCATCACAAGCGCAATGATGTCGGCAAATTTGAGCGAGCGCACCGTTTCACCGGTCGACATACGCTCCAGCTTTTCCTGAACGCGCGACTTGCGGCGAAGCCCGGCCGTATCGACCAGTTTCACTTTGCGTCCCTCATATATCCAGTCGACCGCGATGGAATCGCGCGTGATCCCGGCCTCAGGTCCGGTCAGCACCCGCTGCTCGCCCAGCAACTGGTTGATCAGCGTAGATTTGCCAGCATTCGGACGCCCAACGATCGCCAACCGGATCGGCCGCTTCCTTGCTTCCTCGCGCGCGGCCAGCTGGGCTTCGGCCTCTGCGGCGTCATCAATCCCGGCAGCTTCCAGTGCGGCCGTCAGCTCCTCTTCGGAGAGGTTGGGATCGTCGACATCAATCTCGGCCATGCGGTCGAGGATTTCGTCATCGAAGCCCTCGCCTTCGGCGGCGTCCACTTCGGAGAAGGCCGCCTCAAACTTTTCCTCCCCCAGCGCGGTGCGGATGGCCGCGTATAGATCGCCCATCCCCTCGCCATGCGCCCCGGAGAGGCCGACAGGCTCGCCCAGGCCAAGGCCCCACGCCTCGGCGATACCGATATCACCCTGATTGCCTTCGGCCTTGTTCGCTGCCAGCACGATCGGCAGGTCAGCGCGGCGCAACAGGTCGGCAAAGCGCTCATCCATAGGGGTGACGCCATCGCGCGCATCGATCAGGAAGAGAGCAAGTTCGGCTTCCCGGATGGCGATTTCTGTCTGCTGGCGCATCCGCGATTCCAGCGAATCGTCATGCACGTCCTCAAACCCGGCTGTGTCGATAAGCACAAGCGGCAGGTCCGCAAGGCGGCCTGGCGCTTCCTTGCGGTCGCGTGTCACGCCCGGCTGGTCATCGACCAGCGCGAGCTGCTTGCCGGCCAGCCGGTTGAACAGCGTCGACTTGCCCACATTGGGGCGTCCGACAATAGCGATCTTCAACGGCATGCGCCGTCCTTTCCTGAAGCGGCCTGCAAAGCAGGGGTGGCCGTCTGGCGGCCTATTCTAGCGGATCGCGACCAGACGCGCATCGTCGGTCAGGACGAACACCTTGTCCCCGACCGAAATCGGCTCGAGATAGACCGGATCCTTGAGTTCGAGCGACCCGATACGCTCGCCCGTCTGCGGCGACAGCGCAATCACTGTGCCAAGCGAAGACGTCAGCAGGAGCTGGTTCGAGGCAAGCAGCGGCCCGGCATAGGAAATCCGGCCACGCTGTTTCTTCTCGCGCTCGAATTCACGCAGCTGCTGGACCCAGTAGACCTTGCCGCTGCCGGCATTGATGGCGGCAATGCGCGCGTCGGTTCCGGAGACGAAGATATACTGACCAACCAGCGACGGCGCAGAAGTCGAGCCGATGGGCTGGACCCAGACGCGGTCACCTGTGCGCCCGTCAATGGCCGCCATTACACCAGACTGGTTGGCTGCAAACACCAGCCCCCCGCCGACAATGGGGCGCGAGGCAATATCGTTGATGGAGGAAATCGGCGTGAACTGCCCCGGACGCGACAGCGCTTCAGTCCACAGACGGCGTCCATTGGCGGCCAGATACGCGATGACCTCACCGGAAGAATACGGCGCGATGATGATGTCCTCGACAGCCGCCGGGCTGGGCGAACCGAGCACGCGCGCCGATTCCGCAATGGCCTGGTCCGACCAGAGAACACGCCCGTCATTGAGGTCCAGCGCGAAAATCTCATTATTGTTCGACGAGACGAAAATCCGCCCGTCCACAATGGTGGGCGAGCCCGTCATCGGCGCTTCCATGTCACGACGCCAGATTTCACTGCCCGTCTCGGCATCAAGCGCGCTGACAAAGCCAAACCCGCTCGCCACGATCAGGCGGCCACTCGAATAGGCAAGACCGGATCCGATGCCGCGCTTGTCGCGGCTATTGCCGGAGTCCAGCTCACGCTGCCAGATGCGGCTTCCATTCTGCAGGCTGAAGGCGCGCACCGTCTGGTCGGCATCGACCACGAAAATCGTCGTCTCGCTGGCGACCGGGGGCGTCGTCAGTGCGCTTGCGCGCGTCGTGCCCTGTCCGGCATTGACGGACCAGGCAATCTCAAGCGCGGAAGCCGCCGCAACATGACCGGCCGACTTGGATGGCTTCGAGCCGGCTTCCGGCCAGCTCGCAAGCGGACGGGCCTCAGGCAGCTCGATTGTGGTCGAGGCAAGGTCGGGATCGGCTTCAATGGCCTCGTCGCCGAGAACCATTTCGATGCGCCCTTCCTTTTCTTCCTCGCTCAGGCGGCGCTTTTCATCATTGAGCCCGCGCAGATAGGAACAGGCCGAAAGCGTCATGATAAGCATGGCGGTAATGCCAAGGCGGACAGGAGTGGTCTTCATTATGGCTGGTCTCCGTCGCTGGAGCCGGCCGGGCCGGTCTCCGGGATTTCGGGTGTCTCATTTGCCGTATCGGATGCCGGTACGTCCAGATCGGCGGGCGCGGCCGCCTCACCGGTCTCCGCGCTCTCGGGCGCTGGCGGCAGAGCTGCGAGGGCCTGCGTGGCTCGCTCTACCGTGCCTTCCGGCACATTGGCGAGGAAGCGCAGCTCATTGAAGACCTGCCGGGCATATTCGACATCACCTTCCTGCACCGCCATCGAGGCGACCAGTTCCAGAGCCAGCGCCCCGAACTCGCTCTCCTCGTCCATCAGGGAACCAAGATAGGTTTCCATTTCGGCACGACTGGTCTCACCCGCCTTCAGATAGGCCGCTTTCATGAGCGAGAGCTTGCCGATCGGCGTCTCGGCATTGGCCGCCATCTCCAGCGCGTCCACAGCTGCGGCCCGGTCGGCATTGCCGGCAAGACGCGCCGCGGCGAGATAGTTGGCCGCCAGCGGCGCAATCTCGTTATCGGACTGGGCGAGCGCGGCGAATTCATCACCGGCTTGCTCGAAATTCTGCTCGCTCAACGCCTCGTCCGCGCTCTCGAACGCGGCGCCCTGTTCTTCCAGGTTCTGCGCGCGCTGGCTTTGCATGTATTCGTTGAGCGCGACCCCGCCAATCAGCAGTGCTGCGGCAATATAGGCGAAGACACCGTACTTCTTCCAGAGACGGGCGGCCCGATCCTGACGCAGGCCTTCTTCAACTTCATCAAAGATATCAGCCAATTGGCCTGCTCCAGTGAATAATGGACTTCAAATCAGCGCGCACCCTAACCGCGCCGCCTGCCCCCGGCAACGCGCGATCACTGTTTCGTCTGGCCTTTCGGCAGCTTGGACGTTCCTGGCTTGGAAAGCTTGTAGGTTTCCGCCTCTGCGGGAAAGCTTCGCGCGCGCACATCGCGGGCATAAGCCTCTACGGATTTGGCTATTTCTGACTGCAGGTCGCCATAGCGGCGCACGAATTTCGGCGTCCATTCAAAGATGCCGAGCATGTCCTGCGTGACAAGGATCTGCCCGTCACAGGAGGCCGAGGCCCCGATCCCGATTGTGGGGATGGACAGCGCTCTGGTGATCTCGTCGGCAAGATCCTCCGCGACCCCCTCGATGACAATGGCGAAGGCACCGGCAGCCTCTGCAGCCTTTGCCTCCTCCATGACGCGGCTTCGCTCTTCCTCGTCGCGCCCCTGTGCCTTGAAGCCGCCTACGACATTGATGGCCTGCGGCCGCAGGCCGATATGACCCATCACCGGCACACCGCGCTCCACAAGATGCTTGATCTGGCCGGCGGCATAGGTCCCGCTCTCGATCTTCACCGCCTGACAGCCGGTTTCCTTCATGATTCGCGACGCATTGAGAAAGGCCTGGTCCGCGCTTGTCTCATAGGAGCCGAAGGGCATGTCGACGACCACGAAAGCCCGGTCCGATCCACGCATGACGGCCTGCGCGTGCAGGATCATCATCTCCATCGTGACACCGACGGTCGAGGTCATCCCATGCACCACCATGCCAACGCTGTCGCCGACCAGGAGAAGATCGCAATAGGGGTCCATGATCGCAGCCGTCGGCGCGTCATAGGCGGTCAGACAGACCAGCGGCTCACCATTCTTGGCGGCAACAATGTCGCGGACGGTTTTTCGTCTGACTTGGCTTTGTGCGGACACGGGCGCGTATCCTCCATATTGAGATCTACCGCCCGTCTCCTAACAGAGCCGATCCGTCCACGCCAAGCGCGAAACAGCAACGCCGCCGGTGAAGCGGCCCGCAGGCCTCAGCCCATGCCCGCAATGACAGGCTGTCCAAACAGGATGGCATGAAGGCCAAAGATCATGGCGCCCCAGATGACAAGGCCGATCAGCACGGCAATTGCGTCGTTCATCACCGACACTTTTGCACCGGCCGGCAGGCCTGTCTCGCCGCGTTTTTTCACCATGATCCGGTCGAACACGGCATAAGCGAGGAAACTGCCGAACAGGATAATTGAGTTGAGCTCCCCATTCGCCAGCAAATGGCCGACCGCCCAGATCTTGACCGCCACCAGCATCGGATGCTTCAGCGTCTTCTTGATATGCCCAGCCGGCACATAGGCTGCGACCAGGATCGGCATGGCGATCAACTGGAAGAGGATATTGAGATGAGCCGTCCATACGGGCGGCTGCCAGATGATCGGCGCCGGGCGCATTGCGCCATAGCCCCAGACGATTAGAACGAATCCCGCAATCGCAACGAGGCTGTAAAGCCCCTTGAACGGTCCCTCCCCCAGTCGCGTCTCGATCCGGCGCTCAGGGGCGCGTGTGCGCAGCGCGGAATAGATGTGTGCCCCGAAGAAAATGACCAGACCTGCCAGCAGATAGATCATGTCCGCCTCCCCTTTTTGTTGCCCGCAGAATGGCCTCAATCCACGTCGCCGGCAAGCGCGATCAGGGCGCGACAATTCGCTATCCGATTGAGCTTGCTCTGAACCCCGGCCAGCGCCATGACTGGCAGCCATGAACGCAGATAGAAGACATGCCCTGATCGCAGGGGGCGGCATTGGCGGCCTCACCGCAGCCCTGTGTCTTGCCCGTAGGGGCTGGTCGGTTGACGTCTTCGAAGCATCTGACGCTATCAGTGAGGTCGGCGCCGGCCTGCAGCTCAGCGCAAATGCGATGAAAGTCTATGAAGTGCTGGGCCTTGCAGACGCCATCGCCGCCAGCGGATTTGCCCCCGAAGCCCTGGAGCTGCGCCTTGGGCGGTCCGGGCGCCGTATTTTCTCAATTCCCGTGAACCAGGCGCCAGAGCCGGACTGGGGCGCGCCCTATATCCACATCCACCGCGCCGACCTCATCGACATTCTCGAAAAGGCGGTGCGGTCCACCTCCGGCGTCACCGTCCACCTGGGTGCAGCCGCCAGCGGATATGAGACAGACGGCACCTCCGCCCGTCTCCTCTTCGCCAGCCGCGCTCCGGCGGAAGGGGATCTTCTCGTGGGGGCCGATGGTCTCCATTCCGCCATCCGCAAACAGATGCTGGGCGATCTTCCTGCGCGATTTACCGGCAACCTTGCCTGGCGGCTGACCGTCCCTCTCGACCGGCTTGCAGAGGCGCCGCCACCGACCGCCTGCGTCTGGGCAGGCCCGGGTCGCCACGCCGTCACCTACCGCCTCCGCGCCGGCACGCTGGCCAATTTTGTGGGCATTGTGGAGCGCCATGACTGGCAGGGCGAAAGCTGGACTGAAGAGGGAAGTAAAGACCAGGCGCTTTCCGATTTTGCCGGATGGGACCCGGTCGTCACAAACCTCATCGAGAAGGCAGATACGCATTACCGCTGGGCGCTTTTTGACCGTAACCCCCTGACGAAATGGTGCGATGGTGCGGTCACACTGCTTGGAGATGCCTGCCACCCCATGCTGCCCTTCCAGGCCCAGGGCGCCGCGCAGGCTATTGAAGACGCTTTCGTGCTCGCCGCCGAGCTTGACTCCGGCGGACCGGTGCCGGGCAGCCTTATCCGCTATGAGTGGGCCCGCAAGCCACGCACCTCACGGATTCAGGCCGCTTCTCGCGCCAATATGAAAACCTTCCACAAGCGCTCGCTGCCGGGACAGGCGGCGACCTACGGTCCGATGTGGATTGCGGGGCGGCTTCTGCCCAGCATGGTCCGCTCACGGCTCGACTGGATCTACAGCCACGACGTCACAGCGACGGATCGATAATCACCCGGCCGACCACCCGGCGCTCTTCCATTTCCGCAAACGCCTTGCGCCAGTCATCCAGACTGTAGACGCCATGCGCATGCGGCGTGACGGCTTTGTCCTCAATCAGTTTCCAGACCGCTTCCATATTCTCGCGCCCCTTTTCCGGAAACTGGCGGCCATATTCGCCGGCGCGGACGCCGACGACCGAAAAACCCTTGATCAGAGGCATGTTCACCTTGACCTCCGGTATCCGGCCCGACGCAAAACCGACCACAAGAAGGCGCCCGTCAAAGGCGATACAGCGAACACTTTCATCGAACACATCGCCGCCAACCGGATCAAAGATGACATCGGCCCCGCCATTGGTAATCTCTTTGACCTTCTCGCGAAAACCGCCCGTATAGTTGATGATTGCGTCCGGCGCGTATTTGTCCTCGATCACTTTCAGCTTCTCATCGTGAGATGCCGCCGCAATCACTTTCGCGCCAAGGTGTTTGCCAAGATCGACCGCGGCGAGCCCGACGCCGCCTGCCGCCCCATGCACAAGAAGCCACTCCCCCGGCTGAATATTGGCGCGCCGCACCAGAGACACATAAGCCGTCAGATAGGCTGACCCGACCGAAGCCGCCGACGCAAAATCAAGGTGCTGAGGTATCTTCCTCACCGTCGCCGCGCTGTAGGTGTTGTACTCTGCGAACGCCCCGCCGAGCCGGCTCGTCACGACCCGGTCGCCAACCGCAAACCCGCTGACGCCATCGCCCAGCGCTGCAATCTCCCCGGAAACATCGCCGCCCGGGATGAACGGCAGATCCGGTTTGTGCTGATACCCGCCCTGAGTCATCAAAAGGTCGGGAAAACCAAGGCTCCCTGCGCGTATCTTCAGAAGGATTTCGCCCTTGTCCGGTTTCGGCACGGCAATCTCATGCAGTCCGACGCCCTTATAGTTTTCACCCAGTTCGACGACCTGCAGGGCTCTCATTTTTTCCGGAACACTCATCGCCTTGCCTCCTCACGCACAAATCCTGTTTGCGCCAATCTAGAGAGCCGCCGCCCTCCCCGCCATCATGACGTCGCGGCCCCTTTCTGCGCCGGCTCGCAAAGACGCCCAAAACCCGCTAAGCGCCGGAGCATCCATGCGCGCGCTCTCAATCCTCCTTCATAGTCTTGCCGGCGCGGCCATCGCGATGAGCGCCTGGCTGCTTGCGCCGACCGGCCTCTTTCTGCTGACACTCGCCATGGGCGCGGTTCTCTATGCCCTCGCCGTCATCGATTGGCGCAGCTTTATCCTGCCCGATCCGCTGAACGCCCTGCTTGCAGTGCTCGGTCTCGTCATGGTCTGGCAGCACGCGCAAGATGTGTGGCTGGACCATCTCATCGGTGCAGCCGCCGGCTATCTTGTCCTTCTAGCCATTGAGCTTTTCTACCGGCATGTCAGAGGCGTGGACGCCCTCGGCCGCGGCGATGCAAAGCTGGCCGGCGCGCTGGGCATCTGGCTTGGCTGGCAGGGCCTACCTTTCCTTTTCCTGATCGCTGCCGCCAGCGGCCTCATCGCAGTTCTTGTCTATGCTGGTCTCATGCGCCGTCCGGTCACGACCGCCACCCCCATCGCCTTCGGCCCATGGATCGCATTATCCGGATGGATCTGCTGGCTCGCCCTTCCGCGCGTTCTGCTCATATAAAAAACCCGGCCTCCCACAAGAGAGGCCGGGAATTGATTCAACAGGGTCGGAATACCGCCTTTTTACGCGTCGCGGTCCCATTTGCGCAGGCCTGGCAGGGCGTTCAGGAAGTCATCCAGCCCGCCATCATCCAGCCGGAAGCAGCCATCATCGACCTTGTCCGTGACGCCAGCTTGCTTGAGCAGCGGGTCTGCCCCGCCCGTCAGGCCGATGAACTTGCCATGGGCCAGCGCGTCGGTAACGAAATCACGCGCGGGCGGCATGTCCGCCAGTGTTTTGGCGCCCTCTTCCGACAGGACCAGCGCCACAGCATCATAAAGCACCGACGGGCCACCATCGACCTTCTCGCCCGCCGCGACATGGCTGCCATCGCTTAGCGTGACACCGCCGACCTTCGGGGCGACAAGCACGGTGAGCGCGCCTGCCTCCGTCATGGCCTCCTGCAGCGACTTTAGGAGATCAGCATCGCTGCCATCGCCCACCAGAATACCAAGCTTGCGGCCCTTGAAGTCCTTCGGGCCGTTCTTGATGATGCTGAGCGCGTCCGACACCTTAAGGTCCGTGATCGGCTCACGCGCCGCTTTGGCAGGCTCCGGCAGCTCCAGGCCCAACCCGTCGGCGACGCCGCTCGCAAGATCCTCATCGATATTGCGCAGATGAGAGAGCATACGCTTGCGCACGCGCATCTCCTGACACTTGGACAGCTCGAAGGTGAGCGCATTTGCGATATGCGTCTGCTCAGTTTCTGTCTGACTCATATAGAATTGCCGCGCCTGGCTGTAATGGTCGGCAAAGGTCTCAGAGCGCGTCGCCACTTTCTGCCCGCTCACCTCTTCAGGATAGTGGCGATAGCCATTCACCGGGTCTTCACGCGGACCGCCATCCTCTGTGCCCCAGCTATTGGGCTCGTAATTGGCCCGGCCCGTGGGATTGCGCATCGCCATATGGCCGTCCTGCTGGAAGTTCCGCATCGGGCATTTCGGCGCGTTGATCGGGATATGGGTAAAGTTCGGCCCGCCAAGACGCTTGGTCTGCGTGTCGAGATAGGAGAAATTGCGCCCTTGCAGCAGCGGGTCATTGGTGAACCCGATACCCGGCACGACATTGTTCGTGCAGAAGGCGACCTGTTCTGTCTCGGCAAAGAAATTGTCCACGACACGGTCGAGCACCATCCGTCCGACAATGCGAACCGGCACCTCTTCTTCGGGGATAATCTTGGTGGCGTCCAGCACATCGAAGTCGAACTTCTCTGCGAACTCTTCATCGAAAAGCTGCATGCCAAGCTCCCATTCGGGATAATCGCCGGTCTGGATCGCATCCCACATGTCGCGGCGGTGGAAATCCGGGTCCGCGCCATTGATCTTCAGCGCCTCGTTCCAGACGACCGACTGAAGGCCATGTTTCGGCTTCCAGTGGAACTTCACGAAAGTCGATTTGCCCTCGGCGTTGATGAGGCGGAAGGTGTGCACACCAAAGCCTTCCATGAAACGCAAGGAACGCGGGATCGTCCGGTCGGACATGATCCACATTACCATGTTCATCGCTTCAGGGCTCAGCGAGATGAAGTCCCAGAAATTGTCATGCGCCGTCTGCGCCTGCGGGAAGCCGCGGTCCGGCGCTGGTTTGGCAGCATGGATAAGGTCGGGAAACTTGATCGCATCCTGGATGAAGAAGACCGGGATATTGTTGCCGACAAGGTCCCAATTGCCCTCGCTTGTATAGAATTTGGTCGCAAAGCCGCGCACGTCGCGGGCCACATCCGGTGACCCCTTATTACCCGCCACTGTCGAAAAGCGCGTAAAAACAGGCGTCTTTTCGCCTTTCTTGAACACGGCCGCGCGGGTGATGTCCGAAAGGTCGTCAAAGCACTCGAAATAGCCATGTGCCGCAAAGCCGCGCGCATGCACGACGCGCTCGGGAATGCGCTCATGGTCGAAATGGAAGATTTTCTCGCGGAAATGAAAATCATCCATCAGCATCGGGCCGCGCTCGCCCGCTTTCAGATGGTTCTGGTCATCGGAGACCGTTACACCCTGCTGCGTCGTCAGGGCCTCGTAGCCTTCTTCGGTGGTCTGGTGCGGCGCACCATTCTCGTCGATCGGAAGATCGTCCTTGCTCGCCATGCTTGTGTCTCCTTGAGGTCGACACAAGCCAAGTCCCCGCGAGCGCGGAAGTTCCTGATCGCGGAAGACATAGACGCTGCAAAGGGCACTATTCGCGCGCAAAGTTAACCGAAGTGAACGCGCACGGCTTTGATGTCAGGCCCGGCCGCCCTGCACCGCAACCAGCGGCGAGCGCGCCGTCCTTGGCTGAGAGATCGCGAGATCGGGCATGTCGATCACCAGCTCGGCCATAAGAAAGTCCGAGGAGATCGAGAGTAAAAGCTCTGCAAGCTCCTCATCTGGCGCCTTGGCCATCAGCCAGGTGAGATGCAGCTCGAGAAGTGCACGGTCACAAAGCTGGGCGGCTGCAAGTGCGGCGATAATCGACAACTCATCGCTCGCCAGACGGGCGCATCCCGGCATGGCAAGGCTAACGGTCCGCCGGCCGGAATGACCGACATGGCGGGCAAATTCCAGCATGTCGTTCAGAACGCGCGGTCCATTGGCAGGCCCGAACGCGCGCCCAAACCCATTAACAATGGCGCAGCATCCCGCGCCACCTCGCGCGCATGCGCGAAAGCCCCAGATCGCGATCCCCGCACCGATGCCGAGATCCGGCAGATAAACATCATCCATAAGCTGTGAAGACATGGAAGCTCCGTAAAAAAGCGGCTGCGGCCCCGATAAGGTTTGAGGGAGGAAACAAAGACAAACCGGGACCGCAGCCAGTGGAGTGACCAGGCAGCGGAGGTCAGGCTACCCGGTCTGGCAAGGCTTCAAGATTCTCGATTTCGGTCCGCAGCCAGCGATAGTGACGCTCGACGCTGGCCGCTTCCCTTCTATCTGCATGAGCGTCCCCGGCGATTTCATCCCGCCAGGCCCGCAGCGCTTCCAGCTGTGACCTCAACCATCCGATGGTTTGCAACTCGGCGATATCCAGGCGCATCCTCTGCCTCCAGCTTGCAATCGTTACGGGACCAATTTGCGATCCATTCTCATTCGCACACGATCACACCATGTTCGCTCTTGCAAGTCATTCTCAATACATTTCGCAAAGTTCATGCAGGCGTTACGCTTCCAGGCGGAACGCAGACACCCGGCAGCCTGTTATTTAGGACAAGGCCTATGGCGACATAGCTGAGAGCCAATTGGAGGACCCCCATGAAGAACCGCCAGGACGAAGACGCCCGTAGCGGCACGCTTGATGAAAAGGGCGAGCCGAGAACCACGGCATCGACGCACGAACAGATCGAAAAGCAAAAAGCTGTGCGGCGCACCGGCGACTTCCCCCCTCCCCCGGCCGACCGGGACGAGGATGTCGATCAGGAAGTCGAGCGCGAGAGCTGGGACAGGTTGAAAGCCGGACCGCGCAACAATCCGGACAAACCGCCTTATGATGGCATCGACTGATACCTAGCGGAGGACAGATAAGGTTTCGCGCGCAATCACGCTCTCCTCATCGGCGGGAATTACAAGCGTGCGCACCTTTGCGCCGGTGTCGTGCACAGATCTCTTTCCCTGCCGGTTGGCGGTGTCATCCAGTTGCACGCCCAGCCAGCCAAGCTCAGCGCAGATCATCTCTCGCACCTGCCAGGAATTCTCGCCCACCCCACCGGTAAAGACCAGTGTCTCCAGCCCCTTCAAAGCCCCCGCGAGCGAGGCGATCTCCCGTCTGACGCGGTAGGCATAGACCTCCAGGGCTTCGCGCGCCTCGGGCGCATCGCTTGCCAGCAATTCGCGCACATCTGCGCTCAGTCCCGAAAGCCCAAGCAGGCCAGAGCGCTTATAGAGCATGTTCGCCACATCCTCGGTGCGCATGCCCTTGTCCTGCAGAAGGTGGAGTAAGAGCCCGGGATCCACACTGCCTGAGCGCGTGGCCATCGGCACGCCGTCAAGCGCGGTCAGCCCCATACTCGTCGCTACACTTCGCCCATCCTGCATCGCACACAGACTGGCGCCGCTACCCAGATGCGCCACAATTACCCGGCGCCGCTCCGGCGGAGAAAGGGCTGTCTCGAGCTCATCGGCGATATGCGCATAGGAAAGGCCGTGAAACCCGAACCGCAGCACCCCCGATTCAGACAGCTCTCTCGGGATGGCATAGAGCTGCGCGAGGCGCGGCTGTGTCCGGTGAAAGGCGGTATCGAAAGACAGGCTCTGTGGTATGTCCGGCCAGAGCGACGAAATCCCTTCAATGCCAGCCAGATTGTCTGGCTGATGCGACGGCGCCAGCGGACTCAGCTTGCGCAGCTGAGCAATCACATGATCGCTGGTACGCACTGGGCCGGTAAAATCCTGCCCGCCATGCACCACCCGGTGACCCACACCCAGGAGGGACGTTTTCCCCAATTGCTTCCGCGCCCACTGGGCCAAAGCCGCAACCATATCGCTTTTGCTGGGCCCGGCCGCGGCGACACTATCGGGCACATCGTCTATGTTCTGTCCGGCAATACCCGCTGAAAAACGCGGGCTGTTTGGCAAACCGGAAAGATGGGCCTTCAGAAGCTGCTCGCCCAGCTTTCCCGCTTCTACCTGATAGGCGGCAAGCTTGATGCTGGATGAGCCAGTATTGACGGTGAGGACGGCTTCTCCGCTCACCGGTTCTGCTCCATCCATTTCCCATAAAGGCAAGCGAGCGCGCAGGACCCCACCCGTTCGGCCGCGCTATCGGACCGGCTGGTCAGGATGACCGGCACCCTTGCCCCCAGTACCAGCCCTGCCGCTGCTGCGCCGGCAAGATAGTCGAGCTGTTTGGCGATCATGTTGCCCGCCTCCAGCGTCGGCACCATCAGAACATCCGCCTGCCCGCCGACGGGAGACACAAACCGCTTGGTCGCCACCGACTCTGCCGACACGGCCAGATCGAACGCCATCGGGCCATCCAGCACCCCGCCTGTAATCTGGCGCCGGTCGCCCATCTTGCAGAGGGCGGCGGCATCCACAGTCGAAGGAATATTCGGATCGACCTCCTCGGTCGCAGACAGGATCGCAACCAGCGGCTCGGCAATACCGATTGCATGCGCCAGGTCGATAACATTCTGGATGATGTCGCGCTTGGTCTTGAGGTCCGGCGCGATGTTGATCGCCCCGTCTGTCATGAGCAGCGGCTTTGGATAGGCCGGGGTCTCCATGACGAAAGCATGACTCATCCGCCGTTCGGTGCGAAGCCCGGCAGACCTGTCGATCACCGCCTGCATCAGCTCATTTGTATGGATCGCGCCCTTCATCAGCGCCCCCACCTCGCCCTCACCGGCAAGCTTGGCCGCCTTGGCCGCCGCATCGTGGCTGTGGGGTACCGACAGGACTTCCACACCGGAAATGTCTAACCCTGCTTCATCTGCCGCCGCCTGGATCTTGTCCTGCGGCCCCACCAGGACCGGCTCGATCAAACCAGCCTCGCGCGCCTCCATCGCCCCGCTGAGCGACAGACGCTCAACCGGATGCACGACCGCGGTGCGCACGGCATTGCCGGTTGCCTTGTCAATCAGGCTCTTGAAGGCATTGGGTGGATCAATTCGCGGCGAAGACGACATGCGGCTCTCCTTGTCTGCTGTCGGGGCAACTCTGTTACGTATCGGCTGTTCCGCCAAGCCTGCGCGCAATGTCGGCGGCGATCCTGTCGACCGGGCGGCCGGCATCGATCCGGCACCATTCGGGTTCCAGCTGTCCAGGCTCTTCCTGCCGGCGGGCTACAGCCTCGTCGGCGTCCGAGGCGTCTCCCCGCCGGTTTGAGACCCGCTCTAGACGCGTTGCCAGCGAGGTTTCGAGCCAGAAAGCCTGCAGCGGCGCAGCGCTGACCGACTCCAACGCCTCACGCGCCGCGGCCTCCTGAAAGGTCGCATCGGCAAGCACGCTGCAGCCAGCCGTCAGTGCCTCCTCGGCATGGCCGGCAAGCTGGCGGGAGACTTTCGCGCGCTGCTCTGGGGCATAAGCCCTCCTGTCTGCGCAGCCCGCTTCCGGCGTCCCCTGCCCGCGTTTGCGAAGCACATCACTACGCAGGAGCCGCGCCCCCGCCGCACCCGGCAGATCCGGTGCAAGTGCCGCCGCGACGGTGGATTTTCCCGTCCCCGAAAGCCCGCCAATCGCAACGAAGACCGGTTTGCGCCGTTTTAGCAGCGTCAGCGCAAGCCGGCGATAGCGGTCGGCCTCCGCCAGCGCCCCGCCTTCAACCGCAACGGCCATTCGCACACTGGCCCGGAGCGCCATGAAAAAAGGCAAAAGTGCCAGAGCGGCCTCATCCTCCTGCGCCCCATCCCAATAGCGGTTCATCACCCGGTTTGCCGCCTCAGGCAGCCCCGCCTGCAAGAGGTCCATGAGCAGGAAAGCAAGATCATACAGGACATCTGTCGTCGCCAGACGTTCATCGAATTCCAGGCAGTCGAAGGGCGTAACTTCTCCCTCATAGAGACAGAGATTGCGAAGATGCAGGTCGCCATGCGTGCGCCGCACCTTCCCGGCCCGGCGGCGCTGTTCGATCAGCGGGTCCACATGCGCAAGCTCTGTGTCCAACAGGTCAAAGGGCGACGGCTCGCCGATACTCAGCCCATCTCTCGCGGCGCCATCCGCCTCGGTCTGGCGCAGGTCCCGGATGACCTTCCGGTAGTCCGCCGCGTGCCCCGCTGTCGTCACTGGCTCGAGCCCGGCATGCATGTCGACGATCCGGTCCGCCGTCCGCCATGCAAGCGCAGGATCCAACGCCCCCGCCTCAGCCAGGGAATCGAACCGCTTAGCCGAGTCGAAGCGCTTCATGACCACAACCCAGTCGACCGTCTCACCCCCGCCATCCAGAACATGCTTGCCGCCCGCAGCCTGTGTGACAGGCAGAACATCGAGATAGAGCGAGCTCCCCATCTTTCGGTTGGCCTCAAGCTCGGCAAGGCAGGCAGAACGGCGCTTCTCAAGCGTCGAGAAATCGACAAAGGCCAGTTTCACCGGCTTCTTCAGCTTGATCGCCCGGTCCCCCGCCAGCAGGACATGGCTGAGATGCGTCTCGAACGTCTCCGTCTCGCACGGCTCATATCCGCCGGTCTCGACAAGGTCGTCCAGAATTGCACTGGTCATGACATTATCCGCTTGCGTCTCATGGACCGCAGCCTGCCACGCCATGGCCCTGATACAAGCCGTACAATTACGGAAGGCACACTTCTTCCTGCGCCGCCATAATCTTCTCCGGCAATCGCAGAGGTTTAGCGCCTTGCGCGCTGCGATAGGTGTTGCCTAGACAGGCCCATTACAGGCAGGGTCGTCACCTTGTGTTTCACTCAGGATACCAGCATGTCCGATGATCCGACGCCGTCCGCGGCAAGCCAGCCCAAGCCGGCCCCGTCCGATACCGCTCAGGAAACGCCGTCCCGGCGGGGCCGCCCGCCCAGCGACAGGATTCTCGACCGTCTGACCAAAGCGGCGCTTACCATTCTGGAGACCGACGATATCAGCGCCCTGACCATCGAACATGTCTGCAAGGTAGCCAAGGTCTCGCGCGCCACCTTCTACCGGCGCTGGACCTCGATAAATCCGGTTTTCACCTCAACGGTTGCGCATATCCTGCAGGAGTCCAGCCCGCCCATCATCGATGGCAGCGATCTTCGGGCAGATATCCGGCGCGGCATGCTGAACCGGTCTGAACTGCTCGCTGACAAGCGGGTCGGGGGCCTCTTCAGACACGCCTTCTCTGCCGCCGGCACGGATGACGAGTTACGCCATCTCATTCAGGAGCTCGACCGCGAACGCAACGCGCCGCTCATTGCCCTTCTCGAACAGGCGCAAGCCGAAGGACGGGTCAGGCGGGACATCCACCCGGAATATGTCGCTTACCAGCTGTTCGGGCCTATCTGGCACCGCTCGCTTCTGCTTCAGCTGCCGTCCGACCCCGACTTCATATCGGCTGTTCTGGACAGCGTGCTCAACGACATTCTGCTTGATACGGATTAATTACGAAACACTATTGTTTCGTAATTAATCCTGTGTCACCTATCGCCTGAGGCTGCGGGCATGCGACCCGCCGAATCCATAGGAGGTGCACCGGATGTCGTTCTTTTCCCTTCGCCAGGTCTTGCTGGGCAGCTGTGCCCTCACCCTGCCATTTACCGCGCATGCACAGGAGCCGGCGCAGGCCGCAGCCCCAGTAGACGCCACCGCCCAGGTCACCTCCGAAGAGGCCGCCGAGGATACCAGGAAAGTCTATGACGCTGTCGTCGTTGTGGCGCAGCGGCGCGAGGAAAACCTTCGCGATGTGCCAAGCTCCATTGCCACCGTTGACGACGAGCAGATCGAGGCGACCTCCTCTCAACGGGTCCAGGACATGGCCAATTATGTGCCCAATGTCGATATCGCCTCGACGTCTGCGCTGGGCGCGACGCTGACCATTCGCGGTGTCGGCTCCAGCAGCCGGAATATCGGCTTTGACAGCCGCGCCGGGCTCTATATCGACGGCGTCTATCTCGGCCAGTCGCCCGCCCTCGATCAGGACCTTCTCGGCCTCCAACGCGTCGAGGTCCTGCGCGGGCCGCAAGGCACACTTTTCGGCAAGAACAATGATGCCGGCGCGATCAACCTGATCACCAAGCGCCCCGGACAGACGCTGGAAGGCGAAGCCTTTGCCCGCATCGGCAATCGCGGCCAGGAACAATACGCCTTCCGCGTCTCCGGCCCGCTTACCGATTCCGTCGCCGCCAGCCTCTCTGCCTCCAGCTCGAAGCGGGACGGCTTTATCCGCAACGTAACCGATGGTGCGGAATTCCCCACCCGCGATTCCGAAAGCGTGCGCGGCCAGCTCAATATCGACTCAGGCGGCCCCTTCACCCTCTACCTGTCGGCAGATGCCCAGTTTGCCAATGACCGGCCGAACAATGGCGACCCGCTGACCAATTCCTTCGGCTCGGCCATCGATACCGCCGCGCCTGCCCGCAACTCGGTCAGCTATACGCCCGGCCGCATCAAGGATGATGACCGCACCATCTGGGGCGTTTCCGCCGAAGCCGAATATGAGCTTCCCTCGAACCATGTCCTGAAATCGATTACCGCCTATCGCGAAACCGACTTCACCACGAACTTCGACGCCGACCGCGCCGCAGTGGACCTGCTCTATGTGAATTACGAAGACAGCTACCGCCAGACCTCCGAGGAGCTGCAGCTGATTTCGCCCGGCGATGGCCGCCTGACCTATCTGGCGGGCGTCTATCTCTACGCCCAGGACAGCGAAACGCAGCGCGATGCCATTGGCGGCGCCCAGAGCCTCGCGCTTGGCATCGCTCCGGGCACGGGCGTGCTCAGTGGCGGCGACCTGAAGACAGAGAACGCAGCCCTTTACGGCAATGCCTCCTATGATCTGACAGACAGGCTCGAGGCGAGCGTCGGCCTGCGCTGGTCCTGGGAAAAGAAGACTGTCGACTGGTCCATTGATGGCAGCGCCGCTCCGGCCTTCAATATCGCAACAGGCACTGTGGACACCGACCGGGTGGACCGCGATCTCTCGCCAACCGCGACGCTCACCTATGCCATCACGCCTGAAGTCAACATCTACGGACGTTATTCGACCGGCTACAAGAGCGGCGGCTACAATCTCGACTTTATCTCCGCGTCCATCTTCCCGGACGGCGTGGAGTTCAAAAAGGAGACGGTCGACAATTTCGAGATCGGCCTGAAAGGCGCCTTCTTCAACAATCGCGCCACACTGAACGTCACGGCCTTCACCGCCGACTATAGCGACTATCAGGTCAACCAGTACCGCGACCTCGGCAATGGCCAGACCGTCATCGCGATCAGCAATGCCGGCGCCGTGCGCAGTGAGGGGATTGAGGCGGAAGGCACATTCCACGCCACCGATAATCTTCGCCTGCAGGGCGGCATCGGCCTTCTGGACACGACCTTCACAGATTTCCCGGGGGGCGGAACAGGCGGTGTGAATGTCGCCGGAAACCGTCTGCCGCGCGCCTCGAAATTCCAGGGCACGCTGGGCTTCAACTATGACCGCCCGCTGACGTCAGATCTCACCGGTTTCGCGTCAGCCCAGTACAGCTATCGCTCCAGCTACTATGTCGAGGAAAACAACACCGAGACGCGCACCGTGGCCGGTCAGGAAATCGACTGGGGCAAGGTGCCGGGCTACGGTCTTCTCGATGCCCGCATCGGTGTCCAAGGCGCCAGCGGCTGGGAGCTTGCGCTCTATGCCCGCAACCTCACCGACAAGGATTATTTGGTCAATTATGGCCGTGAATTCCTTGGCGCCCTGATCGAATACCGGGGCGAACCGATGAGCTGGGGCGCCGAGGCGCGGGTCAGGTTCTGATCGGACTCGCCGCGCCAAGCATTTCAGACCACAATGCAGACAGGAAGGACAGCGTCATGCTCAAGGCATCCAGAGTGCGAGTACAGGCCAGCAGCCGAGGCCAAGCCCCGAGGCGGCTCACCGGGGCTTCCTGGCGCCCCTTCCTTCTGGCCGCAGGCCTGATCATGGCGGCCAGCCAGGTCAGCGCCCAGGACGCGGAAACGCCCGCAAAAGGCAATGGCGGGGAACTTGCCAAACAGGCCGCCATCGCAACAGGCGTCGGCGCGAAGGTGCTGTGTTCCAGCCTCTTCATCTCGGGGCGCGACAAGGAAGATGTCATCGCCAATGATATCGTTCCGCTCTGGCCGCCCGCCGGACTGGTCGCCTATGAGGTCGATGCGGACAATCATGCCGTCACCGCCCGGTTCGGTTCGACCGCACGCACGGCGACCTACCGGACAGGAATTGGCTGCACTGTTGATGTCCCGGCAGATGAGGGCACCGCGCTTGCGCAGCCCGTGTCGGAAACAACCCCGCCTGTTGAGCCCGGCAAGGCCCTCTCTGCTGCCTTCGACGCTGCCATGGAAGATCCGTCCGGTGATCTGCGCACCCGCGCGCTCGTCGTCATTCAGGACGGGAAGATCGTCGGCGAACGCTATGCTGACGGCTTCGACCCGTCGATGCCCCTGCTTGGCTGGTCCATGAGCAAGAGCGTGACGGCAGCGCTTGCCGGTCTTGTCGTCGGCGATGGCCTCATGGCGCTGGACGAACCGCTCGGCGCGCCGGAATGGGAGGGGGATGAAGGCCGCTCCGCCATCACCCTGCAGGACCTCCTCCAGATGAGCAGCGGTCTCGAATTCGTCGAGGAATACACTGCCGGCAATGACAGCGTCGGCATGCTCTTCCTTGAGCCTGACATGGCCGCCTATGCCGCCAGCAAGCCCCTCATCGAGACGCCCGGCACTCACTGGTCCTATTCCTCCGGCTCCACCAATATTGTCGCGCGGGCCCTGACCTCCGCGCTCGGCGGCAGCGAAGCCACGCAGGCCTATCTGCGCGAACGCCTGTTCGGCCCGGCCGGCATGAAGAATGTCACCTTCGAACAGGACAATGCCGGTACACCTGTCGGCAGCTCCTATATCTATGCCACGCCGCGCGACTGGGCCCGCTTCGGCCTCCTTTTCCTGAATGGGGGGAAAGCTGGTGAAGAGCAGATCCTCAGTCCCGAATGGGTCGACTTCGTCCACACGCCGGCACCTGCCAATGAGCTGGGCATTTACGGGGCCGGCTTCTGGCTGAACGGCATGGCCGAAGACGGAGACGGCCGATTCCTGCAAGGCCTGCCAGAAGACGCCTATTTCGCCATGGGCCATAATGGTCAGATCGTCGGCATCTTCCCCTCGCAGGACACGGTCATTGTCCGTCTCGGCTGGACCACAGGCGACGCGAAATTCGACACCAACGGGCACTTTTCAGAAATCCTGAACGCCCTGACCGAATAAAGACAAAAAGGGCGCGCTGGCGAAAGCCGGCGCCATGATCAACTTCCGAACAGCTCGGCATCGCTGACCGCACCGGCCTGAAGATCTCTAGCGCCTCAAAGCCCCGGTCCCCCAATCAGGGATCGGGCACCCTACTCCCACTCGATGATGAAAGAACTGATAAATCGGTATAAAAACAAGCACTTGCGAA